>NZ_RAWG01000192.1 GCF_003611735.1 Corallococcus sicarius
AGATGGGTATAAGAGACAGCCCCCTGGCTTGCCCCCACGCCCCGGTGGTTGAAGCGCAGGGTGGGAAAGCCCGCCCGGGCCACCGCGAAGGCCACCTCCGCCGCCAGCACGTGGTCCATCCCGCCCCCCTCCTCCGGCCGGGGCGGGAGGATGAGCAGCGGCGGCGAGCGCTGCCCCCGGTGCACCGTGCCCTCCATCACCACCGGACCCGAGGCGCCGGCCCCCACGGGGATGAGCGTGGAGCGCTCCAGGAACTGACCTTTCTGGACCATGTCACCACCTTAATCCGCCCTTCCCGGAGCGGCCGGACCGTCTTCGCGCCCGTCCTCCCTCTGACGGACGCATTGCGCGTCGCGTCACACACATTCGGGGGGCCCCTCGCAACTTTTGGCGGCTTGCGGTGAGAATGGATCAACGTCTCAAGCATTCCTTCCCCCCTCAAGACATCCGCAGGAGCTTCAAGCCATGGGAACCATCGGGAGCGGCCGCAACTCCATCAACAACGCCACGCGCACCACGGCGACGACGCAGACCAACGCCACGCCGACCGTCGCGAAGCAGGCCCCGGTGGCGACGCCCAAGGCCACCAACCAGGTGAAGGACGGCTTTGACGCGCGCGCGACGAACAGCGCGGTGCGCACCGCAGCGCCCACGGGCGTGTTCACGGCGCCTCCGGGCTCCAAGGACAAGGTGTTCGACGGCAAGCTGGTGGGCGCCGGCGGCCAGACCTTCGACGCCAGCACCCCGCTGAACCAGGTCCCGGCCTACACGCCCAAGAACAACCCGAACGCGCAGGGCACCGTCATCTACGTCAACGGCATCAAGACGGACAAGGCGGGCCAGGAGGAGACGCTCCAGGTCCTCGCGGACAAGACGGGCATGCGCGCCATCGGCATCCACAACGCCACCGAAGGCATGGTCAAGGACCTGGCCCAGTGCGTGGGCGACAAGCTGGGCAAGGGCAAGAACCCGGCGGTGGATACGCTGGCGGACACCGTCTACAACGAGCTGAAGGCGGGCCGGGAAATCCACCTGATGGCGCACAGCCAGGGCGGCCTCATCACCTCGCGCGCCCTGGGTGACGTGGCGCGCCGGATGCGCATCGAAGACGGGCTGTCCCCCGCGCAGATCGAGCAGAAGCTCTCCAAGGTGCAGGTGGAGACCTTCGGCGCCGCGGCGGCCACCTACCCGGACGGCCCGCAGTACGTCCACTACATCAACAACAAGGACATGGTCCCCGGCATCGTCGGCCTGGGCACCAGCGGCATGGGCCCCCTGGACCTCATCCGCCACGCGGGCAAGGACGCGAAGATCCACTACTTCTCCGACAAGAACATGTTCACGGGCGCGCACGACATCAACAGCACGTACCTGAACCAGCGCGTCCCGTTCGATCAGGCGCGCGCCGGCAATTTCTAAGCCCTAGGGCTGTGCTATGACTGCACGTATGACGCTCGAAGAAGCCCAGCGACTGGTGCAGTCATTCATGAGGGCCCACGGAGACACGGAAGGCTCCGGGCTCAATGCGAAGGGATTTGGCGGCGCCGCCCTCGGCGAGTCGCAGGTCTACTTCGAACACTCCGCGGACTCGGGGGCGCTGAAGTGCAGCGCCCTCATCTACCGCTTCCGCGACACGCCCCGTCCGGGCGTCATCGACGGGTTCCGTGACGAAGAGAAGCGCGGCACGGACACCGGCGGCGGCAAGGTGGACTACGAGACCGAGAACAAGAGCCTCTTCCTGAGCCGCACCTACGGGGTGCTGCCGGCGGAGCAGCAGTTCAAGGACGACCTCGACCGGTTGCTGGAAGCGAGCCTCACCTGGGGCGAAGAGGTCTTCAACCGGGTCGCGGATCGCGTCGTCCCCGCGAAGTGATCACGCCATGAGCCGTTCCTTCTCCAGCGGACTGCAGTGGCTGCTGGCCACCATCGGGATGGCGCCTCCCGCGCCTCCCGCTGGGGGGCCCATGACGCGAGCGGCAGCCCGGGAGCTGGTGAAGTGGTACCTGCAGACGCAGGGTGCCGGCATCACCGAGGGCCTCAACGCGGAGGGCTTCGGAGGCGTGATGAACGGCGAAGGGCAGTACGCCTTCGAGCACGTCGAGTCCCCCCCTTCACTCAAGGCCAGCGCCCTCATCTACCGGTTCCGCGAGCCGCCCAAGCCCGGCATCATCGAGGGCTTCCGGCAGCAGCAGGACGAGGGCACGGACACCGGCGGGGGCACCGTCGACTTCGAGCCGGAGAGCGGCAGCCTCTTCCTCAGCCGCACGTACTCCGTGGTGCCGGACGGCCGCGAGTTCACGCGCGACCTGGACCGGCTGGGCAAGGCCAGCGTCGTCTGGGGCAAGGACGTGCTGGACCGCGTGGCCCACCGCGTCTTCGGCACCTGAAGCCCCTCTGCCAGGGAAGGGCGCCCCACCACCGGGCGCCCCCTGTCCGGGCGAGGCCTCGCTACACCGCCTGCATCACGTAGAACTTCAGGTACTTCCCTTCCGGAAACTGCAGGCGCACCGGGTGGTCGGGCGGCTGGTAGCGCTCCTCCACCAGCGCCAGGTCCACGCCGGCCTTGAAGCCCGCCTCGCGCACGGCGCCCATGAACATGTCCCCGTTCACGCGCGCGGAGCACGACGCCGTGGCCAGGAGGCCGCCGGGACGCAGCAGTGCCAGGGCCTGCCGGTTGAGGGACGCGTAGCCGTCAATGGCCGCCTCCACCGCGCGCTGGCTCTTCGCGAAGGCGGGCGGGTCCAGGATGATGAGGTCGAACGTCCGGCCCTCCTCCTTGAACGACTGGATGATGGTGAAGACGTCCGCCGCGAGGAAGTCGTGCTTCTCCGCCGGCAACCCGTTGCGCGTGAAGTTCTCGCGCGCGAGCGCGATGGCCTCCGGGTCCTGGTCCACGGAGAAGACGCTCTTCGCCCCGCCCAGCGCCGCGTTCACGGAGAAGCCGCCGCTGAAGCTGAAGCAGTTGAGCACCTCGCGCCCCTGCCCCAGCCGGCGGATGAGGTGGCGGTTCTCGCGCTGATCCAGGAAGAAGCCCGTCTTCTGTCCGCGCCACGCGTCCACCAGGAAGATGGCGCCGCGCTCGCGGATGGGGATGAGCTCCGGCGCTTCCTCGCCCCAGAGCATGCGCCCGGTGCCACGCCCGTCATCCTCCTCCACGTCGTCGCGGCCCACCTCGTCGCGCCCGAGGATGCCCTTCAGGCCCGGAACGCCCGCCTTCAGCGCCTCCACGATGAGGGGCCGGTAGGGGGTGAGCCCCGCCGAGTACAGCTTCATCACCGCCCAGCCCGCGTACAGGTCCACCACCACGCCGGGCAGCCCGTCGCCCTCGCCGTGGATGAGGCGGTAGCTGTCGGTGTCCTTCAGGTCGATGAGCGCCGTGCGCGCGGCCAGCGAGCGCTGCACCCGCTGGGTGATGAAGCGCGAGTCCACCGTCTCGCGCGAGTCCCGCGTCAGCACGCGCACCGCGATGGCCGAGTGCGGATCGTAGTAGCCGCGCGCGACGAACTTCCCGTTCTCCGTCAGGTCCACCACGCTGCCCGCGGGGATCCGCGGCGGGTGCTCCAGCGCCTTGCGGAACACCCACGGGTGACCCGCGCGCAGGTGACGCCCCAGGCCCCGGGCCAGCTCCAGCTTCACGACATTCACGTTGAGACTCCTCGACTGCGGGACGGCCGGCGGCGGGCAAGGAGGGCGCGTGCCAGCTCCTCGAATCCCCGCCCCTCGGGCGCCCGGGTGATGAAGGCCGGGGGCGCGTCGATGCGATCCAGCACCGCGCGCACATTGGCCACGCCCACGCCCAGCTTGAACGCCTGGAACATCGGAGCGTCGTTGAAAGAATCCCCCGCGTAGACGTACTGCCCGTCCCCGGGGTCCAGCGGCTCGCCCCAGGCCACCTTCGCGAAGCGGCGCGACGCGGAGAGCTTGTCGAAGCGGCCCAGCCAGCAGTTGACGTGCACCGACGAGCGCACCGCCGTCACGCCCCGGGCCCGCAGCAGCGCTTCGATGCGGGACGCCCCCGCGTCTCCCAGCCGGGCCTCCTCGTTGTAGTCCACCGCCAGGTCCACTTCCGTGTAACGGCTGTCCACCGACAGGCGCGCCCCGGGCACCTGGGCCAGCACCCGGTGCACCTCCGCCTCCAGTCGCTCGCGGTTCGCCAGGCGCTGGGCGGGCGGCTCCAGGTACACCTTGCGCAGCTCGCCCTTCTTCCCCTTGAGGAAGAACAGCCCGCCGTTCTCCACGATGACGCCGTCCACGGGGAGCTGCCGGGCCCATGCCTCGCCCCACCCCGCCGGCCGGCCGCTCACCAGCACCACCTTCAGGCCGGAGGCGGACAGCTGCTCGAGCGCCCGCACCGTCTGGCTGCGCAGCTTGTGGCCCGTCGTGAGCGTGCCGTCCACGTCGGTGAAGACGCCGCGCACGCGGGACAGGTCCGCGCTCCTCAAGGGGCGCGGCTCCGCGACCTTCCCCGGGCCGGCCTTCACATCACGTCCAGTTGCGCGAGCTGCCCCTGGAACGACTCGATGGTGGCGCGCAGCTCCGGGCCGGTGAGCGTGGCGAGCTTCAGCTTGCGCGCCTTGCGCAGGAAGGAGTCCATCGCCGCGTCGCGGCCGTAGAGCGCCTGGGCGCTGACCGCGGCCTCCGCCAGGGCCTTCGCCGAGGCGACCGGATCCTTCGTGGACTGGGACAGGGCGCGCTCCAGGCGCACGCCGCACGCGGCCCATACTTCGCGGTCGTGGAGGATGAGCAGCTGGCGCTGGTTCACCGAGGACAGGCTGCGCACCAGCGCGTCCAGGCCCTCCGCCACCGTCACCAGCTCCTGGCGGTCCGGGGTCGTCTGGATGGCGAGCGCGCCCACCTCCGCGCGGGCCTCGACGATCTTCCGCTTGTCCTGCGCGCGCAGGTTCCGGTACGCGGCGGTGCGGCCGAAGGCGTCCAGCTCCGTCTGGAGCTGCTGCGCGTTCCACAGCACCTCCTCCGGCTTGGCCTCGCGCACCTTGTTGAGCCGCGCCGCGACGATGCGCGACAGGTCCGACGTGATGGCCCGGACGGTCACCGCCGCCTTCACCTCCGCCTCGTAGCCCGGCACCACCTGGGCGCGGGACACCTCGCCGAAGGCGCTCGCGGTCTCGAAGACGAGCTGGCTCATCTGTTCGCGGTAGTTGGACCGGAAACGTTGGATTTCCGCCAACAGCTGCCAGCGGTCGCTCACCACGGCCGGGTTGCGCATGGCCTCGCCCAGCTGGGTGATGCTCTGGGCCAGCTTCGTCATCCCCTCCTGGAGCAGACCGGGCACGTCGCCGGGCCCCTTCCGGGCCGGGGCTGCGCCTCCGGGCGGCTGGCCGGGGAACTGTTCCCGGATGACGTTGAGCAGCGCGTTGACGTCCATCACCGTGTCGCGGATGACGGGTGCCATCTCCTCCCACAGCGACAGGTCGGGGCTGGCGTCGACGACGGGCGTCTCATACTTCACCAGGTCCAGGTCGCTCAGCCGCAGGATGGCCTGGGCCGCGGCGAGATACACCGCTCTCAGCCGCGCGGAGAAGGCGCGGTCGGGCAGTGACTGGAGGATTTCTTCGAGCCTCGGGGTGAGTGAGGCCGGCGGGGGATTCTCGGCGGCAGCGGACACGTTGACCCCACTCTATAGCTCGACATCGCGTCCGGGGAGTTCTAGCAATCGTCCCGGGCCAGAAGGGCAGCGCCCGGGAGTCGACGGAAATGATCCAGGTCTGTCTGTGGGAGGACGGCAGGGTGGTCTTGGGTGCGGAGGAGCTGCTCGACCGGCCGGGCCCCAAATGGATCGACGTGCTGGAGCCGGACGCGGAGGTGCTGGCCCGGCTGGCCGACCGCTTCCAGCTGCACCGGCTGGCAGTGGAGGACTGCCTGCACCTGGACCAGCGGCCGAAGCTGGAAGAGTACCCGCACCACCAGTTCATCGTGCTGCAGGGCTTCACGTGCGGGAAGGAGGTCACGGAGCTGACGCTTCACGAGCAGCACTTCTTCCTCGGCCAGGACTGGCTCATCAGCGTGCACCAGCTCCGGCTGCCCAGCCACGACGCCGTCCTGCGCCGCGTGAAGGACGACCCCGCGGGGACGCTGGGCCGGGGCGTGGACGTCGTCCTCTACCTGCTCGCGGACGGGCTCGTGGATGCGCAGTTCCCCATCATGGATGACTTCAGCGACCAGCTGGAGGACCTGGAGGACGCCATCTTCGCGGAGCCGGATCCCGCGCAACTCCAGCGCATCTTCCAGCTCAAGCGTTCGCTGGTGACGCTGCGACGGGTGCTGTCCCCGCAGCGGGACGTGGTGGGCATGCTGTCGCGCCGGGGCATCCCGCAGATCCACGAGAAGACGACGCTGTACTTCCGCGACGTGTACGACCACCTGGTGCGGCTGTACGAGCAGATTGACGCCAGCCGCGACGTGGTGGGCAACGTGATGGACGGCTACCTGTCCATGGTGGCCAACCGCACCAACGACATCAGCAAGCAGCTCACCATCTTCGCCACCCTCTTCCTGCCCCTGTCCTTCATCGTGGGCTTCTTCGGACAGAACTTCGATCAGCTGTCGGGCAAGGGTTGGTACTACGCCATGTGGGTCACCATGCTGGGCTTCCCGGTGGGGCTCATCGGCTGGTTCAAGTACAAGAAGTGGATCTGACGCCGCACCCGCACCGCGGTACCTGGGAGGACGCATGCTGACGGTCGCCGTGGATGGAACGCCGCTCCACTACCGGGACGTGGGCCAGGGGTTGCCGGTGTTGCTGCTGCACGCCTTCCCGCTGGACGGCTCCGCGTTCGACCGACAGGTGGCGGCGCTGTCCGGGCGCTACCGCTTCATCGTCCCCGACCTGCGCGGCTTCGGGCAGAGCCGGCTGGGAGAAGGTCCCACGGAGATGCGCCTGCTGGCGCAGGACGCGCTCGCGCTGCTGGACGCGCTGCACATCGACGCGGCGGTGGTGGGTGGGGTGTCCATGGGCGGCTACGCGGCCCTGGCGCTGCTGCGCGAGGACGCGGGCCGGGTGCGCGGGCTGGTGCTGGTGGACACGCAGTGCACCGCGGACGACGAGGCCGGCCGGGAGAAGCGCGAGGCCACCGCGAAGCAGGCCCTGTCCGAAGGCGCGTCGTCCATCATCCCGGGGCTCCTCCCCAAGCTCGTGCACGCGGGGCCGGACTCGCCGGTGGGCCGCGAGGTGATGGCCCTGGGCCTCGCCGCGTCGCCCCAGGCGCTCGCCGCCGCGCAGCGGGGCATGGCGCTACGGCTGGACAGCAAGGACCTGCTCGCGCGCTTCGCGGGCCCCACGCTGGTGGTGGTGGGCGAGCACGACACCGTCACGCCCCTGGCCAAGGCGAAGCAGATGGTGGACCTGGTGCAGGGCGCGCGGCTGGAGATCATCCCCGGCGCCGCACACCTGCCCAACCAGGAGCAACCGGAAGCCTTCAACGCGGTGCTGGACGCGTTCCTCGCCTCGCTGTCCTGACCGTCGTCGCCGTCACCCTCGAAACGGAAGTGCGTGATGAAGAAGCCCCCTGCCCCGGAAGCCCTGTACCTGCCAGACGTCGAGTCGCACACGTCCGACGGCCACTATGGACGGATGATCGCCGGGGCGAAGGCCGCGGGCTTCGCGCCCCCGGGCATCTGGCACCTGTTCGCCTTCAAGCCGCGCATGACGGATGCGTTGGCCGCGTTCACCCACGAGGTGATGCGTGGCCCCTCGCCGCTGTCCGCGGGGATGCGGGAGCTCATCGCCGCGTACACGTCGCGGCGCAACGCCTGCGTTTTTTGAACGGGCTCTCACGCCGCGGTCGCGGCGGAATTGCTGGGCAGCACGGAGCACGTCCAGGCGGTGCTGGACGATGTGGCGACGGCCCCCATTCCGGAGGCCGAGAGGGCGCTGTTCGCCTTCGTGGAGAAGCTCAACGACGCGTCCGGAGACGTGTGCCGCGAGGACGTGGAGCGCTTGAAGGCGGAGGGCTGGTCGGACGAGGCCGTCTACGACGCGGTCTCCGTGTGCGCCCTCTTCAACTTCTACAACCGGTGGATTGACGGCACCGGCGTCCAGGGCATGGCGCCGGAGATGTACGAGAAGTCCGCGAAGCGGATGGCGGCCGGGGGCTACCTGCCAGGGCCGCCTGTCCGGAGCCCGCCGCCGTCACCTTCCGACGACGGCGACGACGACGGCGAATCAGGGCGTTGAGCCTTCCAGGGGGCGCGTCAGGGATTGCAGACGGCCTGATCGCCCTGCACGGAGCACGACGAGCACTCCGCGGTCTTCTTCAACACGCCGCCCTCGCACAGGAGCAGTGCCTTGCCGTTGGGGGCGCAGCCGCCACGGCCCTCGGCGTCCTGTGCGCAGGCGTCATTCTCCATGTTGAGGGACGTGTCGCACCGCACGCTGTCCGCCAGCTCCCGGCAGCCCAGCGGTCCGCGACACGCCAGCGTGCGCCACTCCCCGTTCCGGCACTCCAGCGCCTGCGCGTCGTCCTGGCACACGTAGTCCCCGCCGTCACAGGAGTCACCCGAGCCCGGTCCGCCACAGCCGGAAAGGAGGAAGAAGCCGAAGGACACGAGCGCAAGAGGGAGACGGTTCATGGGTGCGGCGACTCTTCGCGAGCGGTTTTTCGCTGTCAACCGCCGCCGAGCGTCTCGCGGAAGTAACGTCGGAAGTTGCCACCCATCACACGTTCCACCCACGCCTCCGGGTGCCGGCGCAGCAGCGCTTCCGTGAGAAGGGGCAGGTCCGTCACGTCGCGCATGCCCTTGGGCAGCGCCACCATGCCGTCGTAGTCGGAGCCCACGCCCACTCCCTCCTCCCCCATGACGTCCACCGCGTGCTCCACGTGGCGGACCACGTCGTCCATCGTGTCGCCGCCCAGGTACACCGGCGCCAGGATGATGCCCACCACCCCGCCGCGCTGGGCGATGGTGCGCAGCGCCTCGTCGGACAGGTTGCGCCAGCCCCCGCCCGCCGCGCGCACGCCCGTGTGCGAGCAGAAGTAGCGCACGGTGGGGTGCGCGAAGAGGTCCGTGAGCGTCTGCTCGGAGGCGTGCGCCACGTCCACGCTCAGCCCCAGGCGGGCCATCTCCTCCATCACCTGCTGCCCCAGGACCGTCAGCCCCCGGTTGCCCATCATCGGGAAGGACGAACCGCCCAGGTCGTTGTTGGACAGGTGCGTCAGTCCCATGAACCGCACGCCGCGCCGGTGCAGCTCCGCCAGTCGCTCCACGCGTCCCTCGATGGCGTGGCCCCCTTCCACCCCCAGCACCGCCGACAGCCGCCCGTGGGCGAGGTTGTCCTCCAGCCCCGCCCCGGTGGTGGCGACGCGCACCGTGTCCCCGGAACGGGCGCAGAACGCGTCCAGCTGCTCAATCTGCCAGAGCGCCCGCGCCCACTCGCCGCCGCGCGCCTCGCGGGGCCACTTGCGCCACGCGGCGAACAGCGGGAAGCCGCCAATGAAGGGGAAGCCCCGCGTCACCAGCGTGAAGCATTGCAGCTTCATCCCCGCCTCCCGCAGGCGGGGAAAGTCCACGTGCCCTTCCGTCGACCGTTCGCACAGGTCGCGGTTCCACATCAGCGAATCCGCGTGGCCGTCCGCGATGCACCAGCGCCGGTGCAGCTCCTTCACGTCACCCATGCCCCCAGTCTTCGCCACCGCCTCCCGCGATGACAAGCACCCGTGACGCGCTTCAGGTCCAGTCCGTGCCGCCGTCGTCATCCTCGGGCCAGACGTCATCCTCCAGCGGGAGGCCCGCCTCCGCTTCCCCCGCGGTGCCCTCCAGTGCGTCCGTCCGCACCTCCGCCACCTCGCGCAGCGCTTCGGGAGGACCATAGGGCCGACCCGCCGCGCCCAGGAGGGCCCGGAGCGCGTCCCGCAGCTCCGCCCCCGTCTGGAAGCGGGCATCACGGTCGCGCTGCAACACCCGCTGGAGCACCTCCCGCATTCCTTGCGACAGCCCCCGCGTCGCATGCTCCACGTGCGACGGCGCGAGGCACGCCATGCGCGCGGCCATCAGCGGGGCGGGAAGCCAGCTGGGGGTCTCCGCGCACAGCCCTTGCGCGCCGGGCATGGGCTGGGCCTGCTGCGCGGCGCGCTCCACCTCCTCCAGGTCCAGCAGGTGCAGCCCGGTGAGCAACTCCAGGAGCACCATCCCCAGGGAGAACAGGTCCGCGCGGCCATCCAGCGGCTGTCCCTCCAGGGCCTCCGGTGACGCATAGGCCACGTCCCCGCGCACGAGCCCCGGCTCCGTCACCACGCGCCCGGGCAGCCGCGACCACGCGAGCGCGAAGTCCGCCAGCCGCACCCGCCCGTGCACGTCCACGCGCACGGAGCGGGGGCTGACGTCGCGGTGCACGACGCCCACGAGGAGGCCCCTGGAGTCCTCCAGCGCGTGGGCATGGTGGAGCGCATCCGCCACCTCCGCGCCCACGTACGCGGCGAACGCCTCCGAGAAGGGCCGCCGCCGCAGCGCCGCGAAGCTGGACAGCGTCTCCAGACAGGGCCCGTCCACGTATTCCATGACGAGGTGGGGCGCACCGTCATGCACCCGCACCAGGTACACCGGCGCGATGGCCGGGTGGCTCAGCCGCATGAGCAGCTTCACCTCTTCGCGCAGCCGCGCCCGCCCCACGTCGTCCCCGACGTCGCGCAGGCGCTTGATGAGCACCAGCCCACCCGGCGTGCGCGCGTAGTGCCGGCGGGCGAGCAGCAGCTCCCCACCGGCGCGCGACCCCAGGTAGCGCACCAGCTCATAGGACGTGGCCCCGGTGGAGAAGAGGATGAACGGCCGGGACGTGGACTGCGCGGGGGGATGGGTGGCCATCGTGGATGACGCTCCTTCGCAAGGCGCTTCCCGGGGGTGGGAAGGCATGAGGAAGACCTCACGCCCGCGTCCTACCACCCGGGTCAGACATCCCCATCCGACCCCACCGGTGTTTCCCCGACTAAAAAGGAAACGGCCCCCGCGCTGTCGCGGGAGCCGTCGCCTTCAAGCCTGTTCATGCCTTCGCGTTGAAGCGTGCGAGGCGCAGGTGACTACTGCTCCAGCTTCTTCACGGGCGCCACCAGCGTCACGTCGCGGGCGACCATGTCCTTGCCGTCCATCACGTACGAGGCGCGCACCTGCGAGCCTTCCTTGATGTCGTCCAGCTTCACCGCGCGGCTGCCGTTGTCCATGACCGCCGTCTTGTCGTTCGTCTTGATCTTCAGCTCGCGGTTGCTGGTGTCCACCACCGTCAGCGTGTCACCCGACTTGGACAGCACGCGACCATTGATGGTCGTGGCCGCGGCCGTCGCGCCGGCCATGCCCGAACCGCCCTGGGCCAGGTCCTCGTTCAGGTCCTCGTTGCGGTTGGCCTGGGCCTCGGCGAGCTCCTTCTCCTCGTCACGGACCTCCTGGTTGGCGCCGGCGATCTTCTCGTTGGCGTCCTGGCGCGCCTCGGCGACGTCCTCGTTGGCCTCCTGCCGCGCGGAGCCGATCTCCTCGTTGGCGTCCTGCTGCGCCGCGGCCAGCTCCTTGCCTTCGGCCTGGCGCGCTTCCGCCGTCTCCTGAGCCGCTTCCTGACGAGCCTCGGCGACGTCCTCGCGCTGCTCCTGGACGTCGTCCTTCTTGCAGCCCGCAACCATCGTCAGCCCCGCCACCGCCGTGACCGCAATCATGAGCTTCCGCATGTGACTGCCCCCTGTGTGATGTGTTCTGGAAGCCGGAGGTTTTGTTCCCCGGCGTTGGGCAGAAACTGGTCGCTCCCCCTGTACCTGCACAGGGGTTGTCGGGAGCGATGACAAGGCACAGGGGCGGCTTGCGGTGTTGGGAGGCCCCGGCCGCCTGCCTGCTGGGGAAGCGCCGGAAACGCATGTCCACGGGAAAAATCCGCCCCGGGGTGCCAGACAGAGGCCTTGTCGTGGAGGCGGCTGTGCGTTGACAGGGCAGAATGGCCCTTGTACTGGCAGCGGCGGGTCCCATGGGGGGCCTGAAGCGGGCCGGAAGGAGTCGTGACGCCGTGACGGTGTGGGTCAACGGAGAAGCGCGAACGCTGCCGGAGGGCAGCACCCTTTCGTCCCTGCTGACGCTGCTGGAGTTGAGCAGCGGTCCGGGGGTGGCGGTGGAGGTGAACGCGGAGGTGGTGCGCCGCGCGCGTCACCCCGAGCACCGCCTTGTGGACGGGGACCGGGTGGAGATCGTCACCTTCGTGGGTGGCGGGTGAGTGCAGGCCCAGGAGAGGACACGGTCATGAGCGGCATCGCGGACAAGCCTTTCACGCTGGCGGGGGTGACGTTCACCTCGCGGCTCATCGTCGGCACGGGGAAGTACCCCAGCCACGAGGTGATGAAGCAGTGCCACGACGCCTCCGGCGCGGAGCTCGTCACGGTGGCGGTGCGGCGCCTGGACCTGAAGGCCACGGGCGAGGCGTCGCTGATGAACTGGATCGACCGCAACAAGCTGCGCCTCTTGCCCAACACGGCGCTCTGCTACACGGCGGACGACGCGGTGCGCACCTGCCGGCTCGCCGAGGAGCTCGGCATGAGCAAGTGGGTGAAGCTGGAGGTCCTGGGTGACGAGAAGACGCTCTACCCGGACGTCGAGGAGACGCTGAAGGCGGCGCGCATCCTGGTGAAGGAGGGCTTCGTCGTGCTGCCGTACACCAGCGACGACCCCATCACCGCGCGCAAGCTGGAGGATGCGGGCTGCGCGGCGGTGATGCCGCTGGCGGCCCCCATCGGCAGCGGGCTGGGCATCCGCAACCCGCACAACCTGCGCCTCATCCGCGAGGTGGTGAAGGTGCCCGTCATCGTGGACGCGGGCGTAGGCACCGCGTCCGACGCGGCCATCGCGATGGAGCTGGGCGTGGACGCGCTGCTCATGAACACCGCCATCGCGGGCGCGCGCGACCCCGTGCGCATGGCCGTGGCGATGAAGAAGGCGGTGGAGGCCGGCCGCGACGCGTACCTGGCCGGACGCATCCCCCGCAAGGCGTACGGCTCCGCGTCCAGCCCCATCGAAGGGCTCGTCGAGTAGTGCCCCCCCTGCCCCGCCTCGTCGTCATCACCGACTGGCGCCTTCCCCGGACGCGGCTGCTGGCCGCGCTCGGCCGGGCGCTGGAGGCGGGGCCGGACGTCGCCGTGCAGCACCGCCACCCGGAGGCCTCCGGCCGCCTGTTCCTGGAGGAGGCCCGGCTCGTGGCGGACGTGTGCCGGGCCCGGGGGCATGCGCTGTTCGTCAACGGGCGGCTGGACGTCGCGCTGCTCGTGGGGGCGCACCTGCACCTGCCCGCCTCGGGCCCTTCGCCCCTCGACGTGCGTCCCCACCTGCCGCCCGGCCGGCTCGTCAGCGTGGCGGTACACGACGCGCGCGAGGCCGAAGGCGCGACGGGGGCGGATCTGGCGCTGGTGAGCCCGGTGTTCGCGCCCGGCTCCAAGCCCGGGGACACGCGCGCCACGCTGGGGCCGGAGGGGTTCCAGGCGCTCGCGGCCCGGCTGCCGTGTCCCGCGCTGGCCCTGGGAGGAATGACGCCCGGACGTGCGCGGGGGATGCCCGAAGTCCGGGGCGTGGCGGTCATCTCCGCGGTGCTGGAGGCGGACGACCCGCGTGAGGCGGCCCTCGCGTTGCTGGATGCATGCGCGGCCCCGCGCGGTTGAGGCGCGCTATGCTGCGCGGCCGTGAATCCCTCCTCGACCTCCGCTGAACTGCGCCCGCTGGCCATCGGGGAGCTCATCGACCGCGCCGCGACGTTCTGGCGCGCGCACCTGAAGCCCCTGTTCGTGCTGTGTCTGGGGTTCGACCTGATCAACTACATCGCGGTCAAGGCCTTCACCTTCGCGACGGTGCGATGGGCGGGCGCGCTGCCGGGGCTGCAGGGGCCGCGTGCGGGAGCGGACCCCTCGGAGACGCTGACCCAGACGGGCATCGCGCTGGGGTTGATGAGCGTGCTGTGGCTGTTCCTCGTCTGGAACTTCTGGGTCGCCACCACGGCGGCGGCGCGGTTCGTGGTGCCCGCGCACCTGGGAGAGCCGGTGCGTCCCTCGGAGGGACTGCGCCGCGCGGTGTCCCGGTTGGGCACGCTGACGGTGACGTACCTGCTGTCGATGGTGTGGTCCCTGGGCGTGACGATCCTCCTGTGCCTGCCGGGCTCCATCGTCATGGGGCTGGGCGTGGTGGCGTCCGTCACGGGCCGGGGCTCTGGCGGCAGCACGGCGGTGAGCGTGGCGCTGATCATCATTGGCGCACTGCTGTTGATGCTGGGCGCGCTGGCCGCGGTGCTCTGGTACTTCCTGCGCTTCATGTTGCTGCCGCCGGTGCTGGCGATGGAGGACGTGGGGGCGTGGGCGGCCTTCAAGCGCTCCGGGGCGCTGCTGTCGGGCCGGGTCGAGCCGGGTTTCATGGGCCGGGGCACGGTGCGGGCCATGGTGCTGTCCACGGTGGTGGGCGGCATCCTCGTCGCGGTGAGCCTGGTGTCGGGGCTGCCTGCGTGGATCGTACGGCTGACCTATGGCGGCAACCTGTTGGATCCGGCGGCGCAGGCGGCCATTCCGCAGGCGCTGCTGGTGCCCGCGGAGCTGTTGCAGGTGGTGGGGCAGTCCTTCTTCACACCGCTGAGCTTCGTGGTGTCGGCGTTCTTCTACGTGGACATGCGCGTGCGCCGGGAAGGGCTGGACCTGGAGCGCCGGCTCGCGACCGCGGAACCGAAGACGCTGCCCGTCTGACGCCCAGGCCCCGTGTCCGCCCTGCCCCTGCTCTTCCTGCTGTCCGCCCTGCCCTGCGCTGACCGGGAGGACCTCGCGCATCGGCTCGAGGAGACGGCACGCGTCCGACCCCAGGAGCTGAACGCGGAGGTGAACCGGCTGGTGGAACGACTGGAGGGCGTGCCGCTTCCGCCGGCGAGTTCCGGTCAGACGCCCCCGGAACGGGCCCACCAGCTCACGGTGTACCTGGAGGCGGTGTGCGCGCTGGACGCGGAGCGCGAGCAGGCTGTCGGGCCCGAGGTCACGAGTGAGCCGGAGCGGCTGCGCGCCATCCTCGACCGGCCGGAGTTCGCGAGGGCCCGGCAGCGCAACAGCGACGTGATCACGCGCCTGCTGCGGGAGCTGGAGAACTGGCTGGAGGGCCTGTTCGAGTCCAAGGGCGCGCAGGGCTTCGCGGTGGCCACGCGAGCGGTGATGCTGGGCGTGGCGCTGGCGGTGGTGTTGTTCGGTGTGCTGCGCGTGCGCTGGCGCAGGAGCCGGAAGGTCGTCGCCGCGCAGGGGCAGGAAGGCGCCGCGCAGCCCCTGGAGCTGGACACGCCCGGCGAGCACCTGGGCCGGGCCCGCTCCGCGCTGGAGACGGAGGACGCGCGCGAAGCCATCCGTGAAGGTCTGCTGGGCCTGCTGTCCACGCTGGAGCAGCGCAAGCTGGCGAGGCCGGACCGCGTGAAGACGAACCGCGAGCTGGCCGCGGAGCTGCCCACACGGGGAGCGCCCGCGCGGGTGACGGGGGAAGTGGAGCGCCTGGTGGGCTGGTACGACCAGGCCTTCTATTCGCTGGAGCCCGTGCCCCGCGACGAGGCCGCGCGCTTCGTGGAGTCCGTGGAGCGGCTGCACGGTTCGCTCGCGGAGGTGCGTCCGTGAGGAACGCGCGCGTCGCGGTGGTGCTGGGACTTCTCATCGCGGTGGCGCTCGCCGTGGGGCTCGCCTCGCGTGAAGCCGCGCCGGACTCCCCCGTGCCATCCGTCACGAACCCCGGCCCCCTGGGGCTCAAGGGCCTCTTCGTGTACCTGCGCGAAAGCGGCCGGGACGTCAGCGCCCAGGAGACATCGCTGGAGTCGCTTCCCGCCGGCACCCGCTCACTGGTCATCGCCGCGCCCCAGGCCCAGCCGGTGACGAAGGAGGAGGTCGCTTCGCTGGAGCGCTTCGTCCAGGGCGGCGGCACGCTCGTGTACCTGTCGCCGCACACGCTGGGAGAGCACCAGCCGGGGCTGGAGGAGTGGCTGGGGCTGGTGCCAGGCGCACTGCCGGGCACGAACCACCAGGGCCTCGCCTCCGAGTGGGTGGACCCGGCCGGCGTCACCGTGGACGTGTGGCTGCCCGCAGGCCTGCTGCGCGGGCTGTCATCGCTGCGCGTGTCGCGTGACCGGAGCCTGCGGATGGAGCACGACACCGCCGTGCCCCTCGCGGGACTGTCCGGCACGGGCGTGGTGTGGCGCTGGAGCCTGGGCAAGGGCGAGGTCTACGTGGCCGCGGGCCCGGACCTCGCGGAGAACCGGCGCCTGGAGCTGCTCGACAACCTGCGCTTCTGGGACGCGCTCGCCGCCCGAGGCCCCCTTCGCTTCGACGAGTTCCACCACGCCGTCGTCACCCGCCCTCCCCTCTCCCAGGGCCTCTGGGTGTTCATCGCGCAGGCGCTCGCGGTGGGCCTCGTCTACGCCGTCTCGCGCGGCACACGCTTCGGTGCCCCCCGCCCCGTGCGCGTGGAGCGACACCGCTCGTCGCGCGAGTACGTGCGTTCACTCGGGTGGCTCATGCGCCGCGCGAAGGTGGAGGCGGAGCTGCTGCCGGAGCTGGACAGCGCCCTGCGCCGGCTGATGCAGGAGCGGCTGGGCATCGCGCCCTCCCTGCCGGACGCGGAGGCCGCGCGGCTCCTGGAGGAGACCTGCGGCGTGCCCGCGCGCGACTACCTGGACGCGAAGGAGGACCTGCTGCGCACCCGCGACCGTGCGCCCGTCCGCCCCGCCGACTACACCCGCCTCGCCCGCCGCTACGCGAGCCTGGAGCGCCGGGTGACGGGCCGCGCGGGCGAAGCCCCGGAATGACGAAGGCGCGGCGCCCGGAGCCTTCACGCCCCGGACCCGCGCCCTCTTGTCGCCCGGTACCAGACCGGACCTACAGCTTCTTGCCCGCGGCGAGCATCGCCTCGCCCACGTGCTGACGGATTTCCGTGACGCGCGCCTCCCAGCTCTCGTGGAAGATCTTCTCCGCGCGCTCGCGGTTCGGGCCGGGGTTGTCCGCCAGCGCCGCGTTCACCTGCTTCACGTAGTCCTCGGGCGTGGTGGCGATGCGACACAGCCCCACCTTGCGAACCTCGGGCAGGTCGGACGACACCACCGGCAGGCCGGACGCCAGGTACTCGCGCACCTTCAGCGGGTTGGCGTTCAGCGTCAGCTCGTTGATGACGAACGGGTTGAGCGCCACGTCGAACGCCTTGTTGTAGCCCGGCAGGTCCGCGTACGGCTTGCGGCCCAGCATGTGGATGTTGGGCTGCGCGCGCAGCTTGGAGTCGTCGCAGTCCGGCGTCGTCTTGCCCACGATGACCACCGAGCCCTCCGGGTGCGCCTTCGCGACCGCCACAATCGCATCCTGGTCGATCCAGTCCGCCACCAGGCCGAAGAAGCCGATGATGGGCTTGGGCAGCTTCGCGATGTCCTCCGGGACCTTCGTCTGGGCGTCGCACGCCTTCACGAAGTGGGTGAAGTCCGTGCCGTGACGCACCAGCACCGTGCGCCGGTTCACCTTCTTCTTGTTCTCATACAGGCGCTCCGCGGACGTGATGCACATGTCCGCGCGGCGCAGCAGGCGCTCCTCCAGCTCCGCGATGTGCTTGCCATTCGTGTCGCTGAACGCGCTGAACTCATCCACGCAGTGGTAGACGACGAAGTCCTCGCCCAGCGTGCCGGACACCGGCGCGGACGCGGGCAGGAAGCTCCAGGAGATGGGCCGCTCGAACTTGAGCTGCTTCATCGCCCGCAGCACCTGGAGCCGCAGCAGGTGGCGGTTCGCCTGGCGCGCCAGCTCCGAGCCGTAGAACGGAATGGCCAGCGGCGCGAGCACGTGCAGGTTGGGCTCCACCTCGCGGATGCCCTCGCTGAACGTCTTCAGCTTCTTGATGATCCGCTGCGCGTCGTGCGCGTTCGCCTTGGGCGCGCGGTTGCCAATGCTGTTCACCCACAGCACCCGGTTGTCCCGCGACAGGATCCGCATGATGTGGACCTTCGACAGCGGGTCCCCATCCCAGTCGTTGGAGAACACCACCAGGTCACGCCCACGCAGCGCCCGCTTCGACAGATCCACCTCTTCACTGCGACGCATCGTCTTCTCCTGAACCCAGAACCTTGTCTGTCTCTTGTACACATCTGACGCTGCCGACGACTAGTC
>NZ_RAWG01000193.1 GCF_003611735.1 Corallococcus sicarius
CACCCGCCCCGCCCCGCACACCACGACGTGGCCCTTCATCGTTTCGGACACCACGGTGACCCACTCCTTGTCGTTCTTGTGCCGGGCGAAGAAGAGGTACGCGAAGCGCACCACGCCATCCACCACCAGCGCGATGCTCACGGGTGGAATCAGGATGTTGAGCGTCTCCACCAGCCAGTCGTTGACGTACGGCAGCGACGGCTGACCGAAGAGCAGGAAGTAGACGTGGTGCAGCGCCTCCCCGTAGGCGAGGCGCTCCCCGCCCGGGCTCACGTAGCGCCACTGGTACAGCAGCGGGCCCAACCCGAAGATGACCGCCGCCAGCACCAGCGTGCTGCGGAACCTGCGGGACAGCGCACGCAGGTACCGCAGGTCCACCATCAGCCGCGCGCCAAGGCTCTTCATGCGCGCGGGCGCCTTACGCCGGGGTGATGTCCGTGGAGGCTTCCGCCTTCGCACGGCGCTTCTCGATGAGCCACACGGCGAGCACACCCAGCTCGTAGCACAGCAGCATGGGCCCGGCCATGAGCGACAGGTTCACCACGTCGCCCGTGGGCGTCAGGATGGCCGCCGCGATGAGACACACCACGAAGGCGTGGCGCTGGTAGCGGATGAGCCACTTCGACTGCACCACCCCGACGATGCCCAACAGCGCCATCACCAGCGGCAACTCGAAGATGACGCCGAAGGCCAGGACGAGCAGCAGCACCAGCGACAGCTGCTCGTTCATCGTCAGCATGGGGCGCGTCCAGCGCGCGGCCTCCGCCTCCGCGTGGCCCTTCGCCAGCTCCTTCTCCAGCCGCCAGAGGCCCGACATCTCCTCCGCACGCGTGGGCGCCACGCCCGCCAGCAGGCTCGCGGACTGGTCCATCGCCGCCTCCGCCGCCGCGTAGTCCAGCCGGCCAAAGGCCGTCACCGCCTCCACGCGCTTCTCCACCGCCGCGCGCAGCACGCCGCGCGCGGGGACACCCAGCCCGTCCGAGGCCGCGTCCAGCAGGTCGCCCAGCCCCTTCAGGCGCGCGGTCAGCTCCACGCTCCGGGCGGTCGCCACCTCGGGGTCCTTCACCTGGCCCTGGCCCGAGGCTGTCAGCGCGGCGCTGGTCTCCTTCGCCAGGTGCCCGGCTCGCTCCACCTCGCCGATGCGCAGGAAGCGCAGCGCGTCCTCCGCGCCCATCCGCGCCGTGTCCACGCGCTGCTCCAGCGCGAGCGTCTCCTCCTCGCTGAGGAGGAACTTGAACATGGAGGGCAGCACGAGGAAGTAACAGAACATCGAGCCCACGATGAACGCCACCGAGCCCAGCACCACGAAGGGCGACGCGTACTTGCGCTCCTCCGGGTAGAGCCCCGGCGACACGAAACCCCAGATCTGCCAGAGGATGACGGGCGTGGTGAGGAAGATGCCGCAGTACACGCCCACCTTCATCAGCACGTTGATTTCTTCGATGCCGGATGTGTAGACGAGCGAGCGCCCGTTCGCGGGCAGCGCGTCCAACACCGGCCGCATCAACAGGCCGAAGATGGGCTTGGCGAAGATGAGCGACACGGCGCCCAGCACGAGCACCGCGAGCGAACACTTCACGAGCCGCGTGCGCAGCTCCGTGAGGTGCTCCGACAGGCTCATGCGCAGGTCGTTGAAATCAACCCCTTGGCGGTTCAGGGCTCAGCTCCGTTTCGGCGCGTTGCGCGCCACCGTGCCCGGGATGGGGGCGAGTTGCGGAAGGCCATCCTCGCCGGGCCGGGGCTCCCCCCCGGCCTCGGGCGGCGCTTCGGCGTCGGAGTTCGACGCCACCGCCAGGGCCGCGCTGTCCCCCGGCGGCACCGACGGCGCGGCCGGCTCCACCTCGTGGGGCGAGGGCAGCCGCGCGGGCTCCAACGACGCGGTGAGGGACGGTGAGGGCTCGGCGAGCAGGTTGGGCGGGGCGCCCGGGGGCAGGTGCGAGGCGTCCGCCAGCTCCGGCGGGGGCGACGGCACGCGCGTGCCCGGGCGCGGCGGAAGCTCGCGGTTGAAGTCCTCGTCCATCTGGTAGAACTCGCGCTCCACCACGTTGCGGACATCGTCCGTCTGCCGGCGGAACTCGCGCATGAACTTGCCGATGGCCCGCGCCAGCTCAGGCAACCGCTGGGGGCCGAGCACGATGAGCGCGGCCACCAGGATGAACACCATTTCGCCTGCGCCGATGTTGAACATGGGTCTTCAGAGTCCCCACAGCGGGAGTTCAACGGTTATCGCGCCCGGAGCGGGTCCGCGCAACCACCAGCAGGCCTCCAGCGTCCGTCCGGCGCCGTGATGAGGAGGCGGGCGGCCGGGCCCCCGGTAGGGCCTGGGGCCCAACCCGGAGGCACCGGGGCTCAGCCGTGGGGGTTCGCCTCCGGGGCCAGGGGCACCGCCAGCCCCTGCGCGGGGGGCACCGCCAGGGCCCGGGCCTGCTCGCGCGCGCGCACCCGCTTCTCCACCACCCACAGCACCGGCGGCACTCCCACCGACAGGCCAATGGAGACCCAGCCAATCAGGGCGATGCCGCCCAGCGTCCCGTCCGGAAGGTCCACCAGCAGCTTGGAGGACAGGAAGGCGCCCACCGCGGCGGCCATGTGCTGGGTGGCGGACTGCAGGGACATGAAGCGGGCGCGCACCGGGTTGTCCGGCACGCGGGAGGTCAGCGTGTTGTACGCCACGTTGCGCACGCCCATGGCCAGCATGAAGCCCATGAAGAGCACCGGGATGGGCAGCCAGGCCGGGTAGGACACGAAGCCCACGAAGGTGAAGACGGCGGCCAGCACCACGCCCAGCGTGCCCAGGCGGAAGGAGCCGTAGCGGTCCACCAGCGGCCCCGTCAACCGCAGCGTGATGAAGCTCACGATGCCGCCCGCGAAGTAGATGAGCCACAGCTGGTCGCGCGGGTAGCCCAGGTTCTGCTGAAGGTAGGCAGAGATGTTGGGGATGATGACGAAGCCGCTCATCATCAAGAGCGCCGTCATCAGGTAGCACAGCTGCATGTCGGTGCGGCCCAACAGCTCTCGCACGCTCACGGCCTGGGCCGCGCTCCCCGCCGCCCCCAGGTGCCCGCGCACCGGCGGAAGCAGGAACACCGCGGCCGCCGCGACGAGGAACCCCAGCGCCGCCACCACGAAGAAGGGCAGCCGCCAGCCGCCCACCTCCGCCACCTTCAGGGCCATGGGGACGCCCAGCACGGACGCCACGGAGAAGGACGCCATCACCGCGCCCAGCGCCCGGCCCCGGCGCTCCACCGGGATGAGGTCCGCGATGATGGACAGCGACAGCGCCGTCGCCGGCCCGCCGAAGATGCCCGCGACCACCCGCGCCAGCAGCAGCGTGGACAGCCCCGTGGCCAGCCCTCCGGCCGCCGTGGCCACCACCAGCCCCAGCATGCACACCGCCAGGGCCTTGCGCCTGTCGTACCGGTCCAGGAAGTAGCCGCCCGCCAGCCCCGCCACGCTCGCCGCCGCGGTGTAGCTGCCCCCGATGGTGCCGATGTGCGACGACGCGATGCCCAGCCCCTTCGCGAAGTCCGGGCCCAGCGGCATCACCATCACGAAGTCGAGGACGTTGACGAACTGCACCGCGCCGATGAGCAGCACCACGGCGCGCTCGGAGACGGTGCGGGAAGCGACGGCGGGCTCGGCGGGCATGAGGCGGGCTGCCTTCTCTTGAGACGTGCGGGGCTTCAGACGCGGAAGCGCCGCACCTCGGCGCGGAGGATCTCCGCCTGACGCGTGAGGTTGTCGATGGCTTCTTCCAGCTGACGCACCGAGCGCGTCTGGTGCTCGGACACACCCTTGATGGTCTCCACCGCCTTGAGCACCTGCTCGCTGCCCTTGGTCTGCTCCTTCTGGGCGCGGTTCAGGTGGGTGACCATCTCGTTGATGCTCTCGATGGAGCGGGTGATCTGCTTGCTGCCGTGCGCCTGCTCCTGGCTGGAGCGCTGCACGTGCTGCGTGAGCGTCTTCATCCGCTCCGCGCTCTTCATGATCTGCTCGCCGCCCCGGGCCTGCTCGTTGGAGGCCTGGGAGATCATCTGCACCGTGGCGGAGATGCGGTGGATGGCCGCCGTCACCTGCTTGCTGCCGCGGGACTGCTCCACCGTGGCGCGGGCAATGGCCTTCACCATCTGCGTGGACTTCTGGGTGCTGTCGTTGATCTTCCTGAGCGCCCCTTCCGCCTCGCGGCCCAGCTGCACGCCCTCCTCCACGCTCTTGACGCCCTGGTTCATCACCACCACGGCGTTGCGGCTCTCCTCCTGCACGCCGCGGATGAGCTCGGCGATCTCCTTGGTGGACGCGCCGGTGCGCTCGGCCAGGTCCTTGATCTCCTCGGCCACCACCGCGAAGCCCTTGCCGTGCTCACCCGCCTGCGCGGCGATGATGGCGGCGTTGAGGGCCAGGAGGTTCGTCTGCTCCGCCACGTCGTCAATGACGTTGAGGATGTTGCCAATCTCGGAGATGCGCCGGCCCAGGCTGTCGATGACGCCCGCCGCGGTGCGGCTGGTGTCCTTGATGCGGTCGATGCCGGACAGCGTCTTGCGCAGGGCCTCCACGCCCGTCTGCGCGTCCTCGAAGACCTGCTCGGACAGCCGCGCCGTCTCGTTGGCGTTGGCGTCCACCTGGCCAATGGCCGCGTCCATCTGGCTGATGGCGGAGGAGGTGTCCTCGGTGGAGGCGGACAGGTCCTCGATGTTCTTGGCCACCTCCTTGATGGAGTACGTCATCTCCTCGATGGCGCTGGTCGTCTCCTCGACGCTGGCGGCCATGGCCTGGACGTTCTCCGCCACCTCGTCGTTGGTGGCGGCCATCTCCATGATGGAGGAGCTGCTCTCCTCCGCGCTCTGGTAGAGGACCTCCACGTTCTCCGCGATGCCGCGCAGGGACGCCATCATCTCCACCATGGAGGAGGACGTCTCCTCCACGCGCGACTGCACGGTGCCCGCGCCGGAGGACACGGTGGTGCCGGTGCGGTGGATCTGCTCGATGACGCCCGCCACCACGTCGGACACGCCGCGCACGCGGCCCAGCGTGTCGCGCCAGGACTGGGCCATGCGGTTGAGCGCCTCCGCCAGCTGGCCCAGCTCATCCTTGCTGTTGCGCACCTCCGCGCGGCCGGTGAGGTCGGCCTCCGCCAGCTTGCGCGCCATGGACATCATCGCGTCCAGCGGCTGGAGGATGAACGCGTGCGAGATGAGGAACGCCACCAGCAGGAACAGCACCAGCCCGACGAGGAAGGCCAGGAGCACGGTGTGGCGCAGCGACTGGAGCACGCCATCCAGCCGCGACGAGTCCACCACCACCATCACCTCGCCCGGCGTTCCGTCCGCGAACGCCATGGGTGCGGCCACCGCCGCGTCGCCGTTGGGGAACTCCAGCCCGTTCAGCGCAGGCGGGGCCGAAACCCCGATGCGGGCCTCCAGGGCCTGCGTGAACCAGGCGGGCGGCGGCGCGGGACTGGTGGCCCGGGGCACGCCGGCCGCGTCCACCACGGCGACGACGCTGAAGTCGCCATCCTTCCGGTAGAGCCCTTCCAGGTCGGGGACCAGGCGGGTGCTCTCCTGTGTGCCGAGCAGGCCCTTCACCTCCTGGGCCTTGTCGCGGGCGCGCAGCAGCGTGCGCTCATGCAGGTGGTACTCCACCTGGGCGGGGACGACGAAGTAGAGCGTTCCCAGGATGACGGCCAGCGCAAGGCCGAACGAACCCAGGAGGATGCCCCGGAGACCGGGTTTCTTGAGGCGACGAGGCAAGGCCCGCGCACTGTAGGGAGGGTGTGGCACCCAGGGCAAGGACAGCGCTGAAGGCCTCCCACCCGGCCGCTGGGCTCCCGGCACGAGGATGCGTAAGGTCGTGGGGATGACCGCGACGCTGCTGCTCACCGACCCGCTGTTCCTCCAGCACGACCCGGGCGAGGGCCACCCGGAGTCGCCTGCCCGCCTGCGGCGCATCCTCCAGTTGCTCGCCCGGACGCCCATCGCGGGCACGGTGATGGCGCAGCCCCGCTCCGCCACCGACGCGGAGCTGGCGGCGGTGCACGCCCCGGAGCTGCTGGCGGCCATTTCAAAGCTCAGCGGCCAGCACGCTCACATCGACGCGGACACGCAGGTGTCCCCGGACAGCGTGGACGCGGCGCGGCTGGCGGCGGGCGCGGCGGTGCAGGCCGTGGAGGCGGTGCTCGCGGGACGGGCGAGGAACGCGTTCGCGCTGGTGCGTCCTCCCGGCCACCACGCGGAGCCGGACCGGTCCATGGGCTTCTGTCTGTTCAACAACGCCGCCGTCGCCGCGGAGGCCGGACGCCGGCTGGGCGCCGAGCGCGTGCTGGTGCTGGACTGGGACGTGCACCACGGCAACGGCACGCAGGCGGCGTTCTGGGGCCGGCGCGACGTGCTCTACCAGTCCGTGCACCAGTTCCCGTACTACCCGGGCACCGGCGCCGCGCCGGAGGTGGGCCGGGGCGAGGGCCAGGGCTTCACCGTCAACTGCGGCCTGCCCGGCGGCAACACCGACGCCGACTACGGGATGATCTTCGAAGAGCTGCTGCTGCCCGTGGCCCAGGCGTACCGGCCCCAGCTCATCCTCGTGTCCGCGGGCTTTGATCCGCACCGCGACGACCCCATTGGCGGCATGGACGTCACCGAGCGCGGCTTCGCGGCGATGTGCACCGCCGTGCGCAAGCTGGCGGAGGAGGTCTGCGGCGGGAAGCTGGTGCTGTGCCTGGAGGGGGGCTACTCGCTGGAGGGCCTGTCGAACTCCGTGCACGCCTGCATCGAGGTGCTGGCCGGCCGCGACGACAGCTTCGCGGCCGGCACCGTCAACGCGGACGCGCGGCACGCATTGGCCGCGAGCCGTCAGGCGCTCCTGCCCTTCTGGGCGAGCGTGCGCTGACTCAGTAGCAGAGGTAGTTGTCGTTCCAGGCGTGCGGATCCGAGTCCTCGTACACGCGGGTGCACATCCTGCCCGCGAGGGGGCCCGCCTGCGACCAGGAGAACTGGAACGGGCTGTTCGTGGGCACGCAGAGGTAGTTGTCATTCCAGGTGTGCGCCGCGGGCTCGGAGCCTTCGGCGATCTGGGTGCAGCGCATGCCGCCGATGGGGCCCGCGCTGCTCCACTGGATGCCGTAGTTCACCGTCGAGCACAGGTAGTTGTCGTTCCACGCGTGGGGGTCCGCGCCCTCGTGCACGTGGACGCAGTGGCGGCCGGCGAGGGGGCCCGACTGCGACCAGGAGAACTCCGGCAGCATCTGGAGGGCCTGCCGCAGGTTGGGCAGCTGGCCGATGTTGCGCGCGTCCGCCGCCTGCGCGGTGCCCGTATTGGCCAGGAGGTTGCGCACGTAGCGCGGATCCAGGGCGCCCGTGCCGCGCGCACGCGACACGCCCTGGAGCACGATGGCGGAGCCGGTGACGATGGGCGAGGCGCTGGAGGTGCCGCTGAAGGTGGACGTGTAGTACTGGTCCTCGCCGTAGGCGCCGCCGAAGCGGTCGCCGTAGCCCATCGTCACGACGGATTCACCCCAGCCGTGCACGTCCACGCGCGAGCCGAAGTTCGTCCAGCACATGGGCACGCGCGTGGTGGCGGTGCTGGCGCCCACCAGGATGGCGCCCGAGTCGCGCACGCCGCGGTTGAAGACGTTGCCGTACGCGGCATCGTCCAGGTTGGCGCTGCCGTTGCCCGCCGCCTCCACGATGGTGACGCCGTTGGCGGTCGCGGTGGCGATGGCGTCGTAGTTCGCCTGCCAGTACTCCATCGCGATGAAGTTGCACTGTCCCTGGTTGCAGGTACACGCCGTGCTGTCCGCCGGGCCCTGCGCGTGCAGCTCGATGAGGACGACGCCACCCTGCCCCACCGCGGCCGCGGCGTTGGAGATGGCGGCGGCGGTGGTCTGCGAACCGATGGACGACACGCCCACCGTCGCGCCGTGCGCGATGCCCGTCACGCCGTAGGCGTTGGCCACGCCGATGACTTCACCCAGCACGGCGGTGCCGTGGTTGCGCCAGCCCAGGTCGTTGAACTGCGTGCCCAGCTGCGTGAAGAAGCCCGGCATGTCCTCGTGGGTGGTGCGCCAGCCGCCCTCGATGTCCACGAAGCGGATGCCCGCGCCGGTGCCGCCGGGCAGACCCCAGGCATAGCGCGCGTCCACGCCCGTGGGGGCCGCGTTGAGGTAGCCCTGCGCACCGTCATACAGCGGCGTGGTGGGTGAGATGTCCGCGGCGGCGAGCAGCTCGCGCAGCACGGGCTCCATGCCGAAGTTCACCATCGCCGGCTCGGGGGGAGGCTCCGCGTAGGCGACCTCCACGCCGTCCAGCGCGTTGAGCGCGGCGACGACTTCGGCCACGCGCTCGGCGGTGGTGCCGGGCACGAGCGGCACCTCGAAGTAGAGGTTGAGGTCCGCGAGCTGACGGCCGCTCCGGGCCTCGCCCAGCACCTTGCGGGCCTCCAGCGCGGACTCGTCCTCCGTGAAGAGGCGGCGGGGCGAGGTGGCGCGGGGCGCGCGCTCCAGCAGGGCCTGGACGGACTTCACGTCGCTGTCGAGCAGGGACTCGGAGAGGCCGCGTCCGGCGAGCAGCGAGCGCTCGGACTCGGAGCGCTCGGCCGTGAGCGAGCGCAGGGCATTGCCACGCAGGCGCACGCGGCTGCCCTCGTGGAACTTCACCACCAGGCGCTCCACCGGCGTGCCCTCGGGCAGCGCCTTCTGGAGGCGCTTGTCGGCGGCGGCGCGGGGCTCCTGCGCCTGGGGCGCGGCGAAGACCGCGGGGGCCGCGGTGCACAGCGCCAGCCCGACGAGCGCGCTGGTGAAACGGGAAGAAAGACGCGGTGATTTCATCCGGTGTCCTCGGTGTGGAAGTGACGTCCCTGACGGACGGCACACCCTAGATTACACGTCTGACACGGAATTCATTGATAACAGTCCTGCGACGTTCAGGCGGCGCTCCTCAGCCGGAGCCAGGACAGGGCCTGGAGGGAGGCGAGCCAGGCCACCGCGACGAGCGTGTGGCGCAGGTGGTTCAGCTGCGACCAGCGCAGCGCGGTCTCCGCGGCGGCGGGCGAATCCGGCATGTCCATCAGGCGGACCAGGGTGGGGATGAAGTACGCGAAGGTGAGGACTCGGTCCGCGAGCGCGGCCAGCGCGGCCCCAAGCCACCAGAGGCGCAGCGGGCCCGAGCCCTGTGTGGCGAAGAAGAGGCTCGCGAGGGTGAGGAGCGTCAGCGGGCCCGTGCTGACGAAGGCCCAGAAGCGCAGCCCCACGTCGTCCTGCCGTGCGCCCTCCGGGTTCCAGTGCATCCCGGTGGCGTCGAACCACCGGGGCAGGACGATGCGGTGTTCGTAGAGCCCCGCGCCGAACGCGATGCCCAGGTTGAGGACGAAGAGCCACAGCAATATTCCGCCCACCGACAGCTTCAGGTTCATCATGCGGCGGAGGATGCGCCCCGCGTGCGCGGGGGTCTTTCGCGTCCTTGTGCTGTTTTTCTCAATCCTGCGGTGATTCGCATGAACCCCCGGCACGCCCTCCTCCAGCAGATTGGCGCCGACATCGTCCGCTTCCAGGACGCCTCCGCGGAGTTCGACGAGGCCGTCGGCGAGGTGCTCGCGCTGGGTCGCGCGGAGCTGGGGTGTCTGGCGCAACTGCACTTCGGAGGCCCCGCGCCGATGAGTGCCATCCCCCGGGGGACCGACGTGGAGCGGTTGGAGCTCGCCGGCTATGTGCGGCGGGAGTCCGTCGGAGGTGGGAAGCGGCTCGCGCTCACCGAGCATGCGCGCACCTGGATTGAGACGCTCTGGGGACCGGTGCGCGAGGACGGGTTCGCGCTGATGACGTCCCTGTCGGACCGGGACCTGAAGGTCATCGCCGGGTTCCTCTCCGGGACGCGGGGGGTGCAGGAGCGCCATGCGTCCCGACTGTCGAAGCTCCTCCAGACACCGGGCGGCCCGCGGGCGGCGAAGCGACGGGGCGGTCTCTCGTCGGCGGCGTTCTCCCGCGTGCAGCTCTTCATCGAAGCGCACCTGGCGCGGCGGATCCGGATGGAGGAGCTGGCGCAGCGCTCGGGCCTGAGCGTCTTCTACTTCTCACGCGCCTTCCGGCAGTCAACGGGGCTGACGCCGCATGCCTACGTGCAGCAGCGGCGGGTGGAGCGGGCGCGTGAGTTGTTGAACCACTCGGCGCGCTCGCTGGGCGACATCGCGCTGGAGGTCGGCTTCAGCTCGCAGAGCCACTTCACCACGGTCTTCCGCCGGCTCACGGGACTGACGCCCGCCGTCATCCGACGTTCGGCGCGGTAGCCCTGGCGCCAGGTGTCCATGGAGCAAGGGATGAAACGGCGCAGCACAGGCCCTCCATGAGCCCGTGCCTCTTTCAGCGTGTTCGAGCTCCCGCCATGTGCTCTCCCCACCTGCGCTGCGCCCGGGATGAAGCTGGTGAGGAAGTGGGGGCTTCGCACACGGGACCCCGGGTCGCAGGACAGTGTCCGCCGCCGGGGTCGGCAGCCTGCTCGCGGTCGTCACCCTCCAGAGCGTCTGGAGCCACGAAGGTTCGAAAAGTGACGGCTCGTGCTCGGATCCATGGCCCCGCAGCCTACCAATCCATCAGCGTCCCCCAGGGCCTTCGCATACGCTGCCGCTCGTCCCCATGACCGTCTCCACACCCCGTGATGCCCAGGACGCCGCTCCACGCAGGAAGCGGTGGAGGCGCGCGGCACTGTGGGCCGTGGCCGCGTTCGTCGTGCTGGAAGTGCTCCTCAACGTGGCGCTCAACGTCGGCGTCGTCCAGGCCATCATGCGGCGGGGCACGGACCGCGTGGTGCTGTCGTGGCAGCGGGCCTGGTGGCTGTGGCCCATGGGCCGGCTCCACCTGCGCGACTTCACCCTCACCAAGCAGGACCCGGACCTCTGGTGGAAGGTGGAGGTGGAATCACTGTCGGCGCGGATCTCCCTGGCCTCGCTGCTGAGCAACCACGTCGACGTGAAGGCCATCGACGGGCACGGCGCGAGCTTCCAGTTGGAGCCCTCCTCCGCGCCCGAGGAGCCGCCCTCGGAGCCGGGCTCACGCCCCTGGGAGATTGAACTCAGGGACGTGACGCTGCACGAGGTCCGCGTGCTGGACTTCAGCCGGGTGCGCTTCGCCGGATCGCTGGACGTCACGGGCTCGCTGCACCTCAAGTCGCGTGAGCAGCTCCTCGTGGACCTCCCGTCCGTGCGGGTGGAGCAGGGGTTCGTGGAGGTCGATGCGAAGAAGGTCGCGCGGCTGGAGACCCTCACCGCGCGCGCCGTGCTCGACGCCCCCTTCCGCGACGGACAGGGCTACGACCTGTCCCAGGCGTTGAGCGGCCAGGTGCAGGCGAAGGTGGAGCTGTTCCCGCTGGACTGGATCAACGAGCAGCTGGGCGCGAGCGCGCCCCTGTCCCTGCGCGGCGGCGCCGGCCGGGTGGACCTGGACGTGCGCATGCAGAAGGGCGCGCTGGAGGCGGGCAGCAAGGTGGACGCCCAGGGCGCCGAGCTGGACCTGCGCGCGGGGCCCATGCGGGCGCGAGCCCCCTGGAGCCTCCAGGCCTCGTTGGAGCCGGAGCGTCCGGAGGGGCCCTCGGGGCAGGTGGCGGTGGTCTTCGCGCCCGTGCGCTTGACGGGCCCCGGAGGCAAGGGGGTGGAGGTGCCGGAGGTGGCCCTCTTCGTCTTCGCGCGACGGCGGCCGGGGGACCGGGGGTTCGACCTGGAGCCGGACCTGCGGGTGGCGAAGAGTCAGCCTCTGGATTTGCGGGTCATCAATCCCTGGCTGGAGCAGACGCTCGAAATCGACTCCGGCCACGTGACGGTGCGCAGCGAGGAGCGGCCCAAGGGCTCGAAGGCCCGGGGCCCGCTGAGCCTGCGCATGGACACCGACCTCGTCTCCGGGAGCATGGGCAAGCACAAGGTCCTGCTGCGCGCGGAGGTGGAGGTGGATGCCCGCCACCTGTCCGCGGACCTGACGGAGCTGGGGCTCGCCGGGACGACGCTGCGGCTGAGCAAGGTGTCCACGAACGGCCCCGTGCCCATCCGCGCGTGGAGCGGCGTCTTCACCCTGCCGCGCGCCAGCCTGTCCCTGTCCCCCACCGTGCTGTCGGCGCGCTTCGCGAGCCACCTCACCGACACGCAGCCCCTGGTCGCGCTGCTCACGACGTCCAAGGGCCTGCCCTCCTTCCTCACCTCCCTGCTCAACATCCGCGAGGTGGACGTGACGGGCCAGGTGCGCATCGACGAGCGCGGACTCCAGGTGCGCGAATTGAAGGCGAAGGGCCAGGGCTTCTCGCTGGAGGGCCACCTGGACCTCGTCCGGGGCGACATCACGGGCGCGCTGCTGACGACCATTGGCGCGGTGACGGGCGCCGTGGAGCTGCGGCCCGGCCACAACAACCTGCACCTCGTGGAGCCGAAGCGGTGGTTCGACGCGCAGAAGACGCCGCCCTTCCGCTAGGCCCGCTCAGGAAGGATGGCTGGCCTGCCCGCCGCGCGCCACATACGGCGCCACCGCGTGCAGGAGGACGTCCAGGTCCACCGGCTTCTCGAAGAAGCCCTCCACGCCCAGGGCCCTCATGGCCTGCTCCTCCACGAGCTGCGAGTACAGGACGATGACCGGGATGGACGCGAGCGCCGGGTCCTTCCGCTGCCACTCGCGGAAGGCCCAGGCATCCATCCGGGGCATGCTCAGGTCCAGCAGGATGACCGCCGGGCGCAGGCCCTGGCGCAGCAGGCGCAGGGCTTCGAACCCATCACGCGCCAGCACGACCGAGTGCCCGTCCAGCTCCAGCGCTTCCTTGTAGGCCCGCAGCAGCTCCAGGTCGTCGTCCACCACGAGGATGCAGTTCCACCAGGGCATGGGCCACCCGCTCCTGAAATCCCGCTCCTGACGCCTTGAAGGTGACAACGCGCGCTCGGGCCTGCCTCGTCCCCCAGTCGCAGGGCGGGGTTTTGCGTGCCCTCCGGCGCGCAACCGTGCGACAAGGCGGGCGCTGCGAGACCTCCTGGAGGACGGCATGGCGGAGATGACCTACCGGACGGCGCTGGTGACGGGCGCCTCGAGCGGGCTGGGACGGGGACTGGCGTTGTGGCTGGCGAAGCACGGCCTGCGCGTGTTCGCGACAGGACGGCGGCTGACCCAGTTGCAGGCCCTGGCCGCGGAGGCCCAGGCCGCGGGCGCCGTGGTGGAGCCCGTCGTCATGGACATCACCCAGGCGGAGGCTTCGCAGGAGCGCATCCGCGCCATCGACGCGGAGTGCGGCGGCCTGGACCTGGTGGTGGCCAACGCGGGCGTCGGCGGCCCCACGCACGGCAAGCGCATGGACTGGGAGCGGACGCGCGCCATCATCGACACCAACGTCACCGGCGCCACCGCCACGCTGTGCGCGGTGCTGCCCCAGATGGTGGAGCGCCGCCGGGGCCACGTGGTGGGCATCTCCAGCCTCGCGGGCTACCGGGGGCTCGCGGGCCACGCGGCCTACTCCGCGTCCAAGGCCTTCCTCTCCACCTTCCTGGAGAGCCTGCGCGTGGACCTGAAGGGCACCGGCGTGTCCGTCACCTGCGTCTACCCGGGCTTCGTGAAGAGCGAGCTGACGGCGAAGAACCGCTTCCCCATGCCCTTCCTCATGGAGACCGAGGACGCGGTGGCGCTGATGGGCCGCGCCATCTTCGCGGGCGAGACGGTGGTGAGCTTCCCCTGGCAGGCGTCCGGCGCCATGCGCGTCCTCAAGGCGCTGCCCAACCCGCTCTTCGACGCCACCGCGCGCCGGCTGAAGTGAAGGAGCCCTCCGTGACGACGCCCGCCTCCTTCGCGCAGCGCTTCGCGGCGCTCGCCGACGCACGCTCCCCCTTCTGCCTGGGCCTGGACCCGTCGCGCGACACGCTCGCCCGCTGGAGCCTGCCGGACACCGTGCAGGGCCTGTCCGACTTCTGCGAGCGCGTGGCCGACGCGGCCGGCGAGCGCCTGGCGGTGGTGAAGCCGCAGAGCGCCTTCTTCGAGCGCCACGGCCCCGAAGGGCTCGTCGTGCTCCAGCGCGTGCTCCAGCGCTTCCGCGCCGCGGGCACCCTCACGCTGCTGGACGTGAAGCGCGGCGACATCGGGTCCACCATGGACGCCTACGCGGAGGGCCTCTTCGGTGCGGGCAGCGCGTACAACGTAGACGCCGCCACCTTCACCGCGTACCTGGGGCTGGGCGCGCTCGCGAAGACGGTGGAGCGCGCGAGGGCCCACGGCGCCTGCGCCTTCATCGTCGTGCGCTCGTCCAACCCGGAGGGCGCGCCCCTGCAGAACGCCGTCGGCGGCGACGGCCGCACCGTGGCGCAGGCGGTGGCGGACGGCCTGCGAGCGCTGAATGAGCAGGCGGGCCCGGGCGTGCTGCCCGCGGGCGCGGTGATGGGCGCCACGCTGCCGCCGGCCGACCGCGACGTGGTGGAGCGGCTGGGGGAAGCGCTGCTGCTCACGCCGGGCATCGGTTCGCAGGGCGCGGGCTTCTCTGATTTGCCGAAGCTCTTCGCCGGCCGCGAGCGGCAGGTGCTGCCCACCGCCGCGCGCTCCGTGCTGGAGGCCGGGCCGGACAGGGCCGCGCTCCAGCAGGCCCTGGAAGCACATCAGGCGCCCTCGCGCGTGTTCCGCGAAGGCGCCTGACGGTGTTGCCGTGGATGCGGCGCGTGTGACTACTGCGCGCCCATCATGAATTGATCCACGCCGACCTGGTTCTTGTCGGGCACGGCCTCCTTCGGCTCGGTGCCCTTCTTGAAGAACATCAGCTCCGCGCCCTTGGCGCCCGGGTGGGAGACCTTGCCCGTCTTCTTGTCGATGTAGAGCCGCGACAGCTCCATCGACTGCCAGGGGTAGAACTCCGACTGCGGCCGGCCCTCCAGCGCGCGCTTCATGTAGTTGAGCCAGATGGGGAGCGCCGCGCGGCCGCCCGTCTCATAGCGGCCCAGCGGGTGCGGGTTCAGGTCGTAGCCCACCCACGCCACCGTCACGAGGTCCTTCGTGTACGCGGAGAACCACGCGTCGAAGGAGTCGTTGGTGGTGCCCGTCTTGCCCGCCGCCGGCTTGCCCAGCTTCTGCGCGGGGCCACCGGTGCCCTGGAGCACCACGCCGCGCAGCAGGTGCGTGAGGATGAAGCCCGTCTCGGAGCTCATCACCTGCTCGCCCGGCTCGAAGAGGCGCGCGTAGCCCGCGGCCACGCGGTCCTGGAGCGGCGCCCACGCGTCGTCGAACGCGGTGTGGTCCTCCAGCGTGCGGCCGAAGCGGTCCTCCACCTTGCGGATGAAGTACGTGGGCTTCTTGCGGCCGTAGCGGTTGAAGGTCGCGTACGCGTTCGCCAGGTCCAGCGGGTACACGCACGAGGAGCCCAGCGCCGCGGAGAAGTCCATGTTCATGGGCGTGGTGATGCCCAGCTTCTTGGACCAGTCCGACATGTTGTGCACGCCCACCGCGCCGAAGGTCTTCACCGCGGGGATGTTCATGGAGTTCACCAGCGCCGTGCGCAGCAGCACGTCACCCACGAACTCCTCGCTGTAGTTGGCCGGCTTCCACGACACCTTGTTGTCCGGGTCGTGCTCCACGATGGGCGAGTCCACGATGATGGTGGCCTCCGTCCAGCCCAGCTGCTCCAGCGCCGCCGAGTACACGAACGGCTTGAAGGAGCTGCCCGGCTGACGGCACGCCTGGAACGCGCGGTTGAACTCGTTGTCGTCGAAGTCGTAGCCGCCCACCATCGCCGTCAGGTACTGGCGATGCGGGTCGATGGAGACGAGCGCGCTCTGCGCCTCCGGCGTCTGCTCCAGCCGGAACAGCTTCACGCCCTCCTCCGGGATGGTCTCCGCGAGCTTCTTGTCCCACTGCTCGCGGTCGTCGGTGAGCTCCTTCTTGATGACGTGGCGCACGACGACGACGTCGCCCACCGCCACGGCCTTCTTCACCGAGGAGATCATCATCGCCGGGTAGTAGCCCTCCGGGTTCACCTTGCGCGCCCAGCGCATGCCCAGCAGCGGCAGCCGGCCCTGGTGCGGCCCCACCTGCACGTCCGCGCCCTTGCCGTCCTCGTCGATGCGGGTGACGAGCGCCACGTAGAGCCGGTTGTCGACGAGTTCCTCCTTGCCCATCGCCTTCTTCGCCTTGTCGAGGAACGCCTTGCGCTCGCCTTCCGTGGCCAGCTGCTGCACGGGCCCGCGCCAGCCCTGGCGCTTGTCCACGGACATCAGGCCGTCCAGCACGGAGTCCTGCGCCGCGCGCTGCCGCTCGCTGTCCATGGTGGTGAAGATCTTCAGGCCTTCCTTGAGCAGCACGGGGTTGCCGTACCGGTCCACCACGTCCTTGCGCACCTGCTCCACGAAGTACGGGGCGAACTCGTGGAAGACGTCCTCCACCGGGTACACCCTCACGGGCTCCGCGTTGGCCGTGTCGTGCTCCTCCTGGGAGATCATCCCTTCGTCCAGCATGCGGCGCAGCACGTAGGAGCGGCGCTTCTTCGCGGCCTCCGGACGCAGGAAGGGCGAGTAGCGGCTGGGCGCCTGGGGCAGGCCCGCGACGAGCGTCATCTCCCCCAGCGTCAGGTCGCGCACGTCCTTGCGGTAGTAGTTCTCCGCCGCGCTCTGCACGCCGTAGCTGTGGTGCCCGAGGAAGACGTTGTTCAGGTAGAGGTAGAGGATCTCCTCCTTCGTCAGCGACTGCTCCAGGCGGAAGGCGAGGATGGCCTCGCGGATCTTCCGCTTGGGCGTCTTCGCGGTGGCCTCCTTGTAGCCCTCCGCGGAGATGAGCACCGCCTTCGCGGTCTGCTGCGTGAGCGTGGAGCCGCCCTGCACGCCGCCGCCGCGTAAGCCCAGCTTCGTCAGCACCGTCTTGGTGACGGCGCGCGTGGTGCCCAGCACGTCCACGCCGAAGTGGTCGAAGAAGCTGGAGTCCTCGCTGGCGATGAACGCCTGCACGAGCCGCTTGGGGATGCGCTCGTAGGGCACCACCTTGCGCCGCTCGTTGTAGAACTCGCCGGCGAGCACCGCGTCGTCGGTGTAGACCTCCGTGACGATGGGCGGCCAGTACTCATCCACCTTGGGGATGGCGGGCAGCCCGTCGGAGAAGATGTAGTAGGCGCCCACGACGGCGCACGCCGCGGCGGTGGCCCCCATCAGCCCCAGCACGGCGAAGAGCTTCATCAAGCGCACGACGAGGTTGCGCTTGGGCGGAACGCCGTCGAGCACCAGCTTGGAGCGGCTGCGGTCAGTCGTCTTCGGGTCGGACATGCGTGTTCTGTCGAGTCCTGGGCTCAAGGCTTAGAGGAGCGCTGCCCGCTTCAGCACGTCCATCAGCTCTGGCGGGAGCGGCGTCTCCACTGCGACCTTCCTGCCATCTTCGGGGTGCGGAAATTCGATGCGCTCGGCGTGCAGGAACAGACGCTTGAGCCCCCACCGCGCCCGCACGTCGCGGTTGAGGGCGAAGTCGCCGTACTTCTTGTCACCCACCACCGGGTGACCCACGGCAACCAGGTGCCTTCTTATCTGATGCGTGCGCCCGGTCTCGATGGTGCAGGAGAGGAGGGCTGCCTCGCTCGACTGGCGCACGACCTTCCAGCGGGTGACGGCCTCCTGCATGTTCACTCCCCGACGGGACTTGGACTCGGCCGTCTGCTGGTGCTCGGCGAGCGGCAGGTCGATGACGCCCGAATCCCTGGGCATCTTCCCCTTCACCAGGGCCAGGTAGCGCTTCTTCGGGTGGCCGTTGGTGAAGATTTCCGTGAAATGCACCATCGCCGGGCGGCGCTTGGCCACCAGGATGACGCCGGAGGTCTCCCGGTCCAGGCGGTGGGCCGGGGAGGCGGTGAAGTCGTTGCGGGTGGCCTTGGGGCCCAGGTAGGCGCGCACGTAGTCCACCAGGGTCCCCCCGGTGATGCCGCTGCCGGTGTGGACGGCCATGCCGCTGGGCTTGTCCACGGCCATGAGCCAGTCGTCCTCCAGGAGGATGACCAGCTGGCTGGGGTCCACGGGGGGCGGCGGGGGCTTGGGAC
>NZ_RAWG01000194.1 GCF_003611735.1 Corallococcus sicarius
TTTTCCGGTGGCAATGTCGGAGGGGTCACACCCGTTCCCATCCCGAACACGGAAGTTAAGCCCTCCAGAGCCGATGGTACTCCGCGGGAAACCGCGTGGGAGAGTAGGTCGCTGCCGGATTCTTTTTTGAGCAAAGCCCCTGGTGCCGCAAGGCGCCAGGGGCTTTTGCCTTTTGCGGGCTGGCGTCCGGTGTCCCGGTGCTCGCTGCGGTTCGTCTACGCTCCTACTGGTGCGTGTGGTGACATGGCTGCGGCGCGCGTGTCTTCGTGCCGCCTGGTCGCGCCCTGCGCGGTGTGAAATCCGTTCCGACCTGCCCAGGTGATCCGCGCCCCTTCCTCCACGCTCCGGCTTCGGATGGTGGCCTTCCTTCAGCCCTGGGCCGCGTGCTGACGCGCGCGGAAGCTCGTTGGGAACGCGTGTCCGGGCTCGTCCAGGACCGCAGGCTGAGCTCCTTTAGCGCTGGTTCTGCTGCGCTGTGGAGCGCCTGGTGCGCGCGGTGGGGCGAGGCGGGCGCGCTTGGACTCCAAGTTCTCGGATTCCTTGGGGAATCGCGTCATCGTGGATGTTTGACCGCGGTGGCCGCAGGATCTAGAGTCTCTGCTCCCCCCGGTCTGCGCACCGCCTGCCGCGGTCCGTACTCGCCGGCGCAGGGCAGCCCCGCGAGATGAAGAAGCCGACCTTCTTTGGGAAGTACCTGCTCCTTGAGCGCATCAACGTCGGCGGTATGGCCGAGGTCTTCATTGCGAAGGCCTTTGGCGTCGAGGGCTTCGAGCGCATCCTGGCCATCAAGAAGATCCTCCCGACGATGGCCGAGGATGACGAGTTCATCACGATGTTCATCGATGAAGCGCGGATCAGCGTTCAGCTGAACCACGCGAACATCGTGCACATCCACGAGCTCGGAAAGCACGAGGACACGTACTTCATCGCCATGGAGTACGTCGCGGGGCGCGATGTGCGCACGCTCCTGGAGCGCTACCGCCGTCGCAAGGAGATCATGCCCACCGCCCAGGCGGTGTTCATCGTCTCGAAGATGTGTGAAGGCCTCGACTACGCGCACCGCAAGAAGGACGCGCGCGGCCAGGACCTGGGCATCATCCACCGCGACGTCTCTCCGCAGAACATCCTCGTCTCCTACGAGGGAGAGACGAAGATCATCGACTTTGGCATCGCCAAGGCCGCCAATCGCTCGCAGAAGACGCAGGCCGGCATCCTCAAGGGGAAGTTTGGCTACATGAGCCCGGAGCAGGTCCGGGGCATGCCCATCGACCGGCGCAGCGACATCTTCGCCGTCGGCGTGCTGCTCTACGAAATGCTCACGGGCGAGAAGCTCTTCGTGGGCGAGTCGGACTTCTCCACCCTGGAGAAGGTGCGCAACGCGGACATCCCGCTGCCTCGCGAGTTCAATCCGAACATCTCTGCGGGACTGGAGAAGGTCGTCCTCAAGGCGCTCGCGCGCGAGCCCGAGGACCGCTACCAGTGGGCGTCGGACCTGCAGGAGGACCTGATGCGCTTCCTCCTCGCGGGGGATGCCATCTATTCGTCGAAGCACCTCTCCAGCTTCATGAAGGAAGCCTTCGCGGAAGACATGCTTCGCGAGGCGGAGAAGATGGAGCGCTATGCCTCCGTCGAGCGCCCGGACCAGATTGAGCACTCGGGGGTGACGGTTCCGCCTCCCTCGACCCGTCCGACTTCCCAGAAGAAGTCGCCTGCGCCTTCCTCCCCCGGGGCTCCCGTGGGGCGGGCCTCCACGGCGCCCGCGCAGCCTGCGCCTGGCTACATCCCTCCGCCTACCGCCGAGGAGCTGGCGGAGATGGATGGCGCCGCGGACAAGACGCAGATCGTCGACTCGACGCACACCTTTCGCGCGCCCGAGACCCGGATCGCCGACAGCAGCGTCGTGGTGGATGACAGCATCACGGGCCGGTCGGAGAACCCGATTGACCGGGCCGGGCATCACACCAGCGCTTCTCCCTTCGCGCGGGATGAAGCGCCTCGCGGCAAGAACAAGAGCGGCCCCAAGTCCCAGGTCATCATCGGGGATGAGGGCGGCGAGGCCTATGCCGGCGCCACGATGATCGGGCCGGCTCCGACGGCGCCGCCTTCGCGGGGGCGCGGTGGCTCGGCCGCTCCGGTGCTGGACCCGGAGGAAGAGGAGACCACGGGTAACATCACCCTTCCGGTGGGCGCCCGCCACAACGGGCTGCGGCCCCAGGCGGAGGCCTCGGACGCAGACGGCGATGAGGCCGGGGAGTTCGACGACCCCTCGGACGACTTCGGTCGTGACGGCCAGGGCGAGTACGACAACGAGGCGCAGGACTCCGACGAGCAGCGCTACGACGATGAGCCCGATGGCCCTGCGACCATCCCGCAGAAGGCCTCCAAGATGGCCAAGACGGCCCCGCCCGCCAAGGTCGTGGCCAAGCCCAAGCCAGCAGGAGACAAGAAGCCGATTCCCAAGGCCGCCATCATCGGCGCGGCCGCAGGCGTGGCCCTGCTGCTCATCCTCGGCGTGGTCTTCATGCTCAGTGGCCCGTCCTCCGGATACGTCAACTTCGTCGTGACCCCCATCGGCGCCACGGTCCTCGTTGATGGAGAGCCCGTACGGCCCAACGAGGTCGTGGAACTCTCCGCAGGTCCGCACAAGGTCACGGCCACTGCTCCGGATCACCAGCCCGCGGTACAGCAGATCGAGGTCATCTCCGGCCAGGAAGCCGCCGTGGTCCCCCTGGCGCTGAAGCCCAACGCCCCGCCTCCGCCTCCCGTGGCCGTCAAGGAGCCTCCTCCGCCCACGACGCCCACGGACGAGAAGCCTCAGGAAAAGCCTGCTGATGAGCCCCCGGCTCCGAAGACCTTCGCCGCCGTGTTCGAAGGCCAGGAGGGTGCGGAGATCTCCGTCGATGGCAAGCCCGTGGGGAAGGTGCCTGGAGCCCGGCTGCCTGACCTCGAGGTGGGCAAGACCTACCGCTTCACGGCGAAGCGCGCGGGGTTCATGCCCTCCCAGGGCGAGTTCACGTCCACCGGTGATGCCGAGGTGAAGGTCGCCGTCGCCATGGAGGCGGAACCCGTCGCGGAGCCGGCGCCGAAGCCTGCCCCCCCGAAGCCCACGCCTCCGAAGCCCCGACCTGCTGTTGCTGAGCCGGCGCCGAAGCCCACGCCTCCCAAGCCCGCGCCTCCCAAGCCCGCGCCTCCTGCGAGCGCGAAGGGGAAGTTCGCCTGCAGCACCTCGCCGGCGGGCGCTCAAATCTGGGTGGACGGGAAGAACACGAACCGGGTCAGCCCCGTCCCGCTGGGCAACCCGCTGGAACTCCCGGTGGGCAAGCGCAAGGTCGTCTTCAAGCTCAACGGCAAGTCGACCAAGCCCCAGGTGGTGGTCATCGAAGCGGACGGCGTGGCGAAGCTGATCAACGTCCCGGTGAACTGACGGAAGCGGCGGAGGGCATCTTGTGCCCTCTGCGATTGTTAAGCAGGGATGTCGGGGGGCGGGCTATGACGCCTCGCCGAAGACGCTCCATACGTTGAGGTGATGCGTTCATGAACACGACGTCCACTCGGGGCAAGCACGACGCTGGCCCCGCGCAGCAGCCCTTCACCTATCCACTCCGTAAGGAGTTCGTGGAGCCCGACTGGCGGCGCATTCCGGCCTACAAGGACGTGACGCAGGCGGAGTGGGAGAGCGCGCTCTGGCAGCGCAAGCACACCGTCAAGAACCTGCGCGAGCTGAAGGCGACGCTCGGGGCGCTGCTGCCCGACGACCTGGCGATGAGCATGGAGCTGGACCAGAAGGAGCGGGCGACGATGTCCATCCTCGTCCCTCCCCAGATGCTCAACACCATGAGCCTGGAGGACCTGTGGCAGGACCCCGTCCGCCGGTACATGCTCCCGGCCTTCGCGGACCGCCGCACCGACTGGGCCAACCACCCGCGCGCCAGCCGTGACAGCCTCCACGAGGCGGACATGTGGGTCGTCGAAGGTCTGACGCACCGCTATCCCACCAAGGTGCTGGCGGAGATGCTCCCCACGTGCCCGCAGTACTGCGGCCACTGCACCCGCATGGACCTGGTCGGCAACGACGTGCCGCAGGTGTCCAAGCACAAGTTCGCGACGGGGCAGAAGGAGCGCTACGAGCAGATGCTGGACTACCTGCGCCGCACGCCCACCGTGCGCGACGTGGTGGTGTCCGGTGGCGACATCGCGAACCTTCCCATCCAGGCGCTGGAGCCGTTCGTCAGCGCGCTGATGGACATCCCGAACATCCGGGACATCCGCCTGGCCAGCAAGGGGCTGATGGCCCTGCCGCAGCACTTCCTCCAGGACAGCGTCCTGCAGGGGCTGGACCGGCTGGCGAAGAAGGCCGTCGACCGCGGCGTGGACCTGGCGCTGCACACCCACGTGAACCACGCGGAGCAGCTCACGCCGCTGGTGGGCAAGGCCGTGCGCAAGCTGCTCGACATGGGCTTCCGCGACGTGCGCAACCAGGGCGTGCTGCTGCGCGGGGTGAACGACAGCCCCAAGGCCCTGTTGGACCTGTGCTTCACGCTGCTCGATCACGCGAAGATCCTGCCGTACTACTTCTACATGTGCGACATGATCCCCAACAGCGAGCACTGGCGGCTGTCGGTGGCGCAGGCGCAGAAGCTCCAGCACGACATCATGGGCTACATGCCGGGCTTCGCGACGCCGCGCATCGTCTGTGACGTGCCGTTCGTGGGCAAGCGGTGGATCCACCAGGTGGCGGAGTACGACCGCGAGCGCGGCATCTCCTACTGGACCAAGAACTACCGCACGAGCGTCGAGGCGAACGACGCCGATGCCCTCGAGCGCAAGTACGAGTATTTCGATCCCATCGACACGCTGCCGGAGTCCGGGCAGGCGTGGTGGCGGGAGCAGCCCAAGGCCGCGTGATGGACTCCTCCGCAGGCGCGACCGCGCCCGTGCTCGCGCGCCCCTCGGTCAGTGCCGAGGGGCGGGCCCGGTTGTTTCCCTCCGCGACCGACGCGGAGTGGACGGACTGGCGCTGGCAGCAGCGGCATGCGGTGCGCAACCTGGAGCAGCTCGAGCGCTACGTGCGCCTGGCCCCCGATGAGCGCGCCGGGGTGCAGGAGACGTCCTCGCTGTTCCGGGTGGGCATCAGCCCGTATTACCTGTCGCTCATCGATCCAGACCACGCGTCGTGCCCGGTGCGCATGCAGGCCATCCCGGTGCGCGCCGAGGCCCGCGTGCGTCCCGGGGAGCTGGAGGATCCGCTCGGCGAAGACAAGACTCGCCCGGAGGAGTGCATCGTCCACAAGTATCCGGACCGGGTGCTGTTCCTGGCCATTGATACGTGCTCGGTCTACTGCCGCCACTGCACCCGGCGCCGCATCACCAAGGGCGGGGAGGCGGAGCTCACCAAGGACCAGATGCGCCGGGGCATCGACTACGTCCGCAACCACCCCGAGGTGCGCGACGTGCTCATCTCCGGGGGGGACCCGTTCCTGCTGAGCGAGGAGCGGCTGGAGTCGCTGCTCGCGCCGCTGAGCGAGATCCCGCACGTGGAGATGATCCGCATCGGGACGCGGGTGCCCGTGTGCCTGCCCATGCGCGTCACGGATGGGCTCGCTCGCGTGCTGCGTCGGTATGCGCCCGTCTACGTCATCACCCACTTCAACCACCCGAAGGAAGTGACGCCCGAGGCGCGTGAGGCCTGCGAGCGGCTGGTGGACCATGGCGTGCCCGTCGAGAACCAGGCGGTGCTGATGCGGCAGCTCAATTCGGACGCCCGCATCATCAAGGAGCTGTCGCATGTGCTGCTTCGCAGCCGCGTGCGCCCGTACTACCTCCACCAGATGGACGTGGCGGAGGGGTGCGAACACCTGCGCACGCCCATCGCCAAGGGGCTGGAGATCCTCCAGCAGCTCCGCGGGCACACCACGGGGCTCGCCGTGCCGCACCTCGCGGTGGACCTTCCGGGTGGCGGCGGAAAGGTCACCCTGCAGCCCGACTACGTCATCGAGCGCGGCGAGCGGGAGACCCTGTTCCGCAACTACAAGGGCGAGACGTACGCCTACCCCGAGCCGGAAGAGACCGACTGCTCCTGCCCCTACGACGAGGTGTGGCAGGCGCGTTCGCGGGAGCTGCGCTCCCAGGGCCGCTGACGCTCCCGTGCCCCTGGTGGTGCACGGGAGAGCGGCGGGGGCCTAGCGACCGCGGCGGGAGTTCGACTTCGACGCCTTCCGGCTGGGCGCGGTCGGGGCCGGGGCGTCGCTGCCCATCGTCGCGATGTCCACGGGGGGCGCGGACTCCAGGTTCGAGTCGACGTCGACCGAGACCTCTGCTCCCTCCTCGGCTTCCAGCTCCACCGGCTCCGCGTCGCTGAAGCCCTGCTGGATGTGGACCTCTCCGTCGCCGGCGCGCTTCTTCTCCTCGGCGGCCTTGTCGGCCTTGGCCTTGTCCTCGAGCCGCTTGGCCTCGTTGGCCGCGCGCGAGTTGTCGTCCGGCGTCATCCTGGCCGTGTAGACGGCGTACTCCTTCGCGGAGACGCCGTGCTTCTCCATGACCTTGGCCGCCTCCTGCTGCTGCTCCCGGATGGCCTGGCCCCGCTCCGAGTTGCTCATCTCCGACGGCTTCCGGTTGCCGTACGCCGCTTCCACCTTCGCCTGGGCCGCGGATTCGTCGCGGCGGATGGCCGCCACCTTCTCCGGCGACAGGCCTTCCTCTTCCGCGAGGACGGGGGGCGCCAGGACGAGCGACGCGGCAGCGAGGAACAGCGGGAGGCGGGTGGTCATGGGGAGAGGCTCCTGAGTCGCGACCCATCATAGGCATGGAGCCCGTGGGGACGCATGGGGGAGCGTCGTCAGCCGCCCTGACACCGCGCGCAGCCGTCCCCGGCGCCCGCGCACTGCTCCCTCGCGCTTGCGCAGCGCGGCGGCAGGTCATCGCGGTCCGTGTTCCGGTCCACGAGGCCACAGAGCTGCTCCGCCGTGGCGCAGGTCTTCGCGGAGACGTCGCAGCGTTCCGCGCAGTCCAGGTCGTCGTCCTGCTCGCGGGCCCGGAGCTCCTCGAGTCGCGCCGCGGCGCCGTCGATGGCCGCGTCGTCGTCCCCGGCCACCCGGGCGTCCACGCGCTTCGCACAGCCCGCCAGCCCGATTCCCACGATGAGAATGGCCCACCATGACCTGGTCGTCCGCATGCCCTACCCATATCGCGTCCGCTCCGGGCTCCGTCCAGCCTCCCTGGCGCACGGAAAGGGCCCGCCAGCGGTTCCCGGGCCTTGGGGAAGAGGGAAGGGGGAGGCTCCGGCCCTGTGCGCTCTAGCGGCGCTCCGGGGAGCGCATGCGGCGCTCGGGCCTGGGCTCGGGTTCTTGCGGCCGGGTCCAGTACAGCCAGGCCGTCAGTGCCAGGAGCGCGGCCACGGCCAGGCGACGCAGCCACTCTTCGCGGGCCCGTGCCGGGGAGTCCGCGTCCGCCTGCGCGGCCTGCGCCAGCGCGGTCTCCATCTGGGGACCCAGTTCCTGCAACCGCCGACACACCTGGGCCACGGGGACGAGCGCCACCGGCACGGGCGCGGTGGCCTGCTCCAGGGCCCCGGCCAGCATGCGCTCCCAGGCGGCGGCCTCCACCGCTTCCTCGGGGGCCCTCGCGGGCTGGCCCACGTGCCGGGTCAGCGCGATGGCGGAGCGCAACAGCAGCACCGAGAAGGCGGCGGTGGAGATTCCGTACCAGGTCGCGCACTCCGCGAGCGGACGGCGCTCCACGAGACGGCGGATCAGCACGGCGGCCATGCGCGGCTCCAGCGCGCGGAGGGCCGCGCCGAGGGCCTCGGTGGACAGGCGGGCGGCATCAGGAACAGAGGCGGTCACGCGGACGTCATTCTGCGGCATCCATCGGAGGTTTTCGCGGTCCATGGCGGACTCTCCGGGCTCCGGGCAGCTGTCGCGGGGTCCTCGGGGCACAGTGGACGCGAGCCCTTTTCGAGGGGCTGGGCCTGCTGCTCCTCCGGTCGCCGGGTGTCGTCCCCGGGGCTGGAGCCGGTCCCCCGCGTGTCCGGACCTCCGGTCGATTTCTTGAGGCGGACCGCCACGCCCCTACACTGTTCGACCATGTTGCAACGTGTGGCACTGCTGCTGCTCCTGCTCGCGTCGTCGCGGGCGTTCGCCGTGGAGACGATGCGCATTGCCATGGATGACCCCGGGGACGAGGTCCGCGTGAGCGGGCGCGGCCTGGGCTTCGGACCGGATGCCGAGGACGGGTCGTTCGTTCCCATTGGCACGGGACAGGCCACCGTGCGCCGCCGGGGCGGACGGCTGGAGATCAACGGGGCTCCGGCGGTCGGGGAGGCCGTGCGCTTCCGCGGGGGGCTGGAGTCCTCCGACGCGGGCGGACCCGGCAACGAGCCACTCAAGGCGGGCAGCTCGCAGGTTCGCGGGGACGTCGTCGTCCGGCTCTACCGGAACAGCCTCCAGCTCATCAACGTCATCCCCCTGGAGGACTACCTCGCCGCGGTGCTCGGCAGCGAGATGCCGGTGTCCTTCCCGCTGGAGGCGCTCAAGGCCCAGGCCATCGCCGCGCGGACCTACGCTTTGCAGAAGAAGCTGGACTCCTACGGCGCCGCCTTCCACATGGGCAGCAGCGTGCTCCACCAGGTGTACGGCGGCGTCAACCGCGAGGACCCCAAGACGCGCGCCGCGGTCGAGGCCACCCGGGGCGAGGTGCTGACGTACGACCTGGCCCCCATCGAGGCGTACTTCCATGCCTCCTGCGGCGGCCATACCGAGTCCGGTCAGGACGCCCTCCAGCGGAACCTGCCCTACCTCCAGCCCGTGGCCTGCCCCTGCGGCAAGCTGCCCGCAAGCCGCTGGTCCGCGACCCTCTCCGAGGGCGAGCTGCGCAAGGCCCTGAAGGCCTCGCCGGATGGCATGCGCGTCACCGGACGCACGTCCACGCGCCGGGTCACCCGCGTGACGCTCTCGGATGGCACCCTGGTGGACGGGGTGCAGTTCCGGCGCAAGCTGGGCTACATGCGGCTCAAGAGCCTGGACTTCGACGTGACGTCCTCCAGCAAGGGCTATGTGTTCACCGGACGCGGCTTCGGCCACGGGGCCGGGCTGTGTCAGTGGGGCGCCAAGGCCTTCGCCGACCAGGGCAGGACGTACCGGGAGATCCTCTCCCACTACTACCCGGGCGCCGAGTTCCAGCAGCTCTACTGACACCCGGCCGGCCGTCCCGGATGGTTCCGCGTGGGCGCGGGGACTGCTACAAGCGCTGCCCCCGTGTCGTCCCTCCTCTCCGACTACGATTTCGAGCTCCCCGAGGCGCAGATCGCCCAGGCCCCGCTGCCCCACCGGGACGCGTCGCGCCTGATGGTCGTCAGCCGCGCCACCGGCGCCTGGACCCACCAGCGCTTCACCGACCTGGGCGACCTGCTGCGCGAGGGCGACCTGCTCGTCCTCAACGACGCGCGCGTCATCCCCGCACGCCTGCTGGGGCAGAAGGCCGGCACCGGCGGCCGGGTCGAACTGCTGGTGGTCCGTCCCGCCGCCACCGCCACGCTGACGTCCGCCGCGCTGGGCGGCGCGCCGGAGTCCCTCGAGTGGATCTGCCTGGGGCAGGCGTCCAAGGGCCTCAAGCCCGGTCAGATCGTCACCTTCGCCGGTGGCCTGTCCGCCGAGGTGCTGGAGGCCCTGGGGGGAGGCGAGTACCGGGTGCGCTTCCACGCGGCGCCGGGCGCCTCGCTCGCGTCGCTCCTGGATGCGGCCGGACGGCTGCCGCTGCCGCCCTACATCACCCGCGAGCCCGCCGCCTCGGACGCCGAGCGCTACCAGACCGTGTACGCCCGCGCGTCGGGCGCCGTGGCCGCGCCCACCGCCGGGCTGCACTTCACCGACGCCGTGTTCAAGCGCCTGGAGGCCCGGGGCATCTGTCGCGTGGAGGTGACGCTCGACGTGGGGCCCGGCACCTTCCTCCCCGTGCGCGAGGAGGTGCTGGACAAGCACCACATGCACCCGGAGCGCTTCACCGTGCCGGAGGCCACCGCCGCCGCCGTGAACGCCGCGAAGGCCGAAGGGCGCCGCGTCGTCGCGGTGGGCACCACCGTGGTGCGCACGCTGGAGTCCGCCACCGACCCCACCACCGGCCGGCTGCGTCCCGGCCCCGGCGAGACGGCGATGTTCATCCGTCCCGGCTATGTCTTCCGCCAGGTGGACGTGCTCCTCACGAACTTCCACCTCCCGCGCTCCACGCTGGTGATGCTGGTGAGCGCGCTCCTGGGCCGTGAGCGCACGCTCGCCGCGTACCAGGAGGCCGTGCGCGCGGGCTACCGGTTCTTCAGTTACGGCGATGCCATGTTGGTGAAGGAGTGAGTGCCGTGGTGGACGAGCAACGCGATGAGCAGCGCAAGGAGAAGGGCGATACCCGCGTGCCCCCGGGGCTGGTGCGCTTCGAGCTGTTGCACGAGGACACCGGCACCAAGGCGCGCCGCGGCCGGCTGCACACGCCCCATGGCCCCATCGAGACGCCCATCTTCATGCCCGTGGGCACCGTGGGCAGCGTCAAGGGCGTGGGCCCCGACGATCTCTTCAACCTGGATGCGCAGATCATCCTGGGCAACACCTACCACCTGATGCTCCGCCCCGGAGAGCCGCTCATCAGCGAGATGGGCGGCCTGCACCGCTTCATCTCCTGGGACCGCCCCATGCTCACCGACAGCGGCGGCTTCCAGGTGTTCAGCCTGTCGGAGAAGCGCAAGATCACGGAGGAGGGCGCCGCGTTCCAGTCGCACCTGGACGGCTCTCGCCACTCGCTGTCCCCGGAGCGCTCCATCGCCATCCAGGAGACGCTGGGCGCGGACGTCATCATGGCGTTCGACGAGTGCCCCCCGTCCACCGAGGACCGGCCCTACCTGGAGAAGTCCCTGGCCCGCACCACGCGCTGGCTGCACCGGTGCGTGAAGGCCTGGAGCCGCGAGCGCTCGTCGCTGTTCGGCATCGTCCAGGGCGGCCTGCACGAGGATTTGCGCAAGCGCCACGCGGAGGAGATCTGCGCGGTGGACCTGCCGGGCTACGCGCTGGGCGGCTACTCCGTGGGCGAGGCCCCGGAGGCGATGCACGCGGGGGTGGCCTACTCCGCGCCGCTCCTGCCCCGGGACCGCCCGCGCTACCTGATGGGTGTGGGCACCCCCCTGGACCTGGTGACGTGCGTGGAGCAGGGCGTGGACATGTTCGACTGCGTCCTGCCTACACGGTGCGCCCGCAACGGCCTGCTCTTCACCTCGGAAGGCAAGCTCGTCATCCGCAACGCGGCCTACGCCAAGGACCCCCGGCCGGTGGACCCGGCGTGCTCCTGCTACACCTGCCGCACCTTCAGCCGGGCCTACCTGCGCCACCTGTTCGCCGCAGGGGAAATCCTCGCGATGCGCCTCAACACACTGCACAACCTGCACTACTTCCTCACCCTGATGGCGGACGTGCGCCGCGCCATCGCCGAGGACCGGTTCGCGGCCTTCGCCCGGGACTTCCGGGCGCGCTCGCTCGCCCAGGAAGCCGAACGGACCCGTGGCCGGTGAGCGACCAACGGGATTGCCGAGCTTCCGGCGTTCACTTGCTCACATGGGGCGCCCTTGCTAAGAGGCCACCCTTTCGGATGTTTTGCCCCCACCCGTACGCCGGGGGCGGGGCAACCCACTTTTTTTCCGAATCCTCCCTTCCAAACCACGAGGCCGTGAGTGGCTGACAGTTTCCTGATTCTCGCGCAGGCCGGGGCAGGCTCTCCCCTGGGGACCTTCGGCTTCCTCGCCGTGCTGGTGGCCATCATGTACTTCGTGATGATCCGCCCCCAGCAGAAGCAGCTCAAGGAGCACCGCAACCTCATCGCGGGGCTGAAGAAGGGGGATGACGTCGTGACGTCGGGCGGCATCCTCGGGCGCATCCACCAGGTCGACGACAGCACCGTGACCGTGGAAATCGCCAGTGGCGTGCGCGTGCGCGTGCTCAAGACGGCCGTCAGTGCGAAGGGAACCGTTCCGGTGGCTGCGGCCCCGACGGCGACCTCCACCGAGAAGAAGGAGGACAAGTAATGGACCGCGGCTGGTGGTGGAAGTTCGGAATGATTGTCGCGGTGACGCTGGGAACCATCTGGTTCCTCGTCCCGACGTTCTACTCGCTGGTGGTGTTGGATCGCGCCGAGCGCAACAACATCGCCGTGCTGGAGCAGCGGCTGCCCGCATGGGCGCCCCCCGCGAAGTACCGCCTCAACCTGGGGCTGGACCTGCAGGGCGGCATCCACATGGTCATGCGTGTGGACACCAAGACGGCCCTGCAGAAGCGCACCGAGCGCCGCGGCCAGCAGATCGCCACCTACGTCAACGACAAGAAGCTGGGCGAGGTGACGGCGGAGACGGATCCGGAGCGGCTGGAGCTGACGCTGACGGCCAAGGATCCGGCGACGATGGACGCCATCCAGAAGGAGGTGCTCGCCACCTTCACCGACTTCTCCCAGGAGTCGCGTCAGGGCGGCACGCTGGTGCTCAAGCCGGACGAGGGCCAGGTGAACCGCTTCCGTGACGAGGCCGTGGACCAGGCGATGCTCGTCATCCGCCGCCGCATCGACAAGTGGGGCGTGGCGGAAGTGGACGTGCGCAAGCTGGGCACCGACTCCATCCAGATCTCCCTGCCGGGCCGCAGCAACCCGGAGCAGGCCAAGGAGCTGGTGGGCACCACCGCGCAGCTGGAGTTCCGGATGGTGGACGACACCAACCCCCAGGTGTTCGCGCAGATGTTCGCGCAGAACCCGCCCCCGCCCGACAGCAAGGTCACCCTGGTGGAGGACGAGGGCTTCCCGCAGCTGTCCTCGCCCAACCGCGAGGCGCTGCTGGCGTACGCGAAGGACAAGGCGCCGGAAGGCCGTGACGTGCTCACCCAGTGCGTGGCCAACCCGGTGAAGAAGAACGACTGCATCGCGTACCGCAGCTACCTGGTGGACAAGGCCGTGCCGCTCACGGGCGAGAGCCTGTCGGGCGCGGACGCGTCCGTCAGCCAGATGAACGAGCCGGAGGTGAACATCTCCTTCGACCCGGCGGGCGCTCGCGAGTTCGAGAAGCTCACCGAGGCCAGCGTGGGCAAGCGGATGGCCATCGTGCTGGACGACAACGTGCATACGGCCCCGAACATCAACGAGAAGATTGGCGGAGGCCGCGCGCGCATCACCATGGGCCGCGCCGGTGCCCGCAGCTTCGAGGAGTGGCTGGGCGAGGCGCAGACGCTGGCGCTGGTGCTCAAGGCGGGCGCGCTGCCCGCGCCGGTGACGGTGGGCGAAATCCGTCAGGTGGGCGCGACGCTGGGCGACGAGCTCATCAAGAAGGGCAGCCTGGCCGCGCTGGTGGGCCTGGCGCTCGTCATCGTCTTCATGGCCATCTACTACCGCAAGTCCGGCCTCATCGCGGACGTGGCGCTGCTGCTCAACGGCCTGCTCATCCTCGCGGGCCTGGCGTTCTTCAACGCCACGCTGACCCTGCCGGGCATCGCGGGCTTCGTGCTGACGCTGGGCATCGCGGTGGACGCGAACGTGCTCATCAACGAGCGCATCCGCGAGGAGTTGAGCCACGGCAAGACGGCGCGCGCGGCGGTGGACCAGGGCTACGACCGCGCCTTCTGGACCATCTTCGACGCGCACGTGACGACGCTCATCGCGGGCTTCATCCTGTTCTTCACCGGAACGGGCCCGGTCCGCGGCTTCGCCACCACGCTCATCGTGGGCCTGCTGGCGTCGCTGTTCACGTCCATCGTCGTGACGCGCGTCATCACGACCTACTTCGTCCACGGCCGCAATGCGCAGTCGGTGTCGGTCTAACCGACGCTGGCGCCACGGGAACCCGCCATGCAGATTCTCAAGCACAAGACGAACTTCGACTTCATCAGCAAGCGCAAGCCGGCCATCTTCATCTCCAGCCTCATCAACCTGGCCATCATCGTGGGCATCGCCACGGTGGGGTTCAACTTCGGCGTGGACTTCGCCGGCGGCACGGTGGTGGAGCTGAAGTACAACGAGCCCACCACCGCGGCGCAGGTGCGCGAGCGCGCCCAGGCCGGCGGTCTGCACGACGTCAGCGTCCAGGGCATTGGCGCGGCGGAGGAGAACTCCTTCCTCCTGCGCATGGGCGGCGTCACGCAGCTCAACGAGGAGAACGCCGAGCGCGCGAAGGCGGCCATCCAGGGGCTGGGCGAGACGCGCAGCGTCTACGCGGACATGGCGAACGGCATCGTCAACTTCCGCTCCGCGCAGCCCATGGCCCCCGACGCGGTGAAGAAGGCCGTGGAGGGCGCCGGGATTGGCGTGCAGGAGGTGCGTGACCTGGGCGCGAACAGCGGCGGCACGGGCTACGACTACCAGGTCGTCGCGAGCGGCATGGCGGACAAGGTGTTCGCCGCGCTGAGCGCCGGCACGGACAAGCCCAACTTCGAGCAGCGCCGCGTGGACTACGTGGGCCCGCAGGTGGGCAAGCAGCTGCGCAACCGCGGCGTCATGGCGCTGCTGTACTCCATGGTCGCCATCCTCATCTACGTGGCGTTCCGGTTCGACTTCAAGTTCGGCCCCGGCGCGCTGCTGGCCATGCTCCACGACGTCATCATGGTCGCGGGCTACTACCTGGTGAGCCAGCGCGAGTTCAACCTGACGTCCATCGCCGCGCTGCTCACCATCGTGGGCTACTCGGTGAACGACACCATCGTCATCTACGACCGCATCCGCGAGGACATGGTGAAGTACAAGGGCAAGCCGCTGGCGGAGATCATCAACATCGCCGTCAACGACACGCTGGGCCGCACCATCCTCACCTCCGGCGTGACGGCGCTGTCGCTCATCGGTCTGCTCATCTTCGGCGTCGGTGAAATCTTCGACTTCGCCATGGCGATGCTGGTGGGCATCCTCGTGGGCACGTACTCGTCGGTGTACATCGCGAGCCCCGTGGTCATCTGGCTGGACGAGCGCGCCGCGGCCCGCGAGGCGCACCACGGCCCCAAGCAGGAGCCGAAGACGGCCTGAGCCGTCCGTCGCTCCTGACGTGACGAGGGCCCTCCTCCCCCCGCGGGAGCGAGGGCCCTTCGTTTTTCAGAAGCGCGCGCCCAGCGTGAGCGAGGCGTCCATCAGCCCGCCCCCGCCGTTGTCCGGCGCGGTGATGTCCGCGAAGTCCTGGTCGATGAGGACGCGGTACGTGCCGCGCACGCCCGCGGTGAGGCCGCCGGAGTTGAACTCCAGGCCCACCGCGAGCGGCACCTCCTCCATCAAGTCGGAGTCGTAGAGGCCCGCGCTCGCGCCGCGCACGTCCACGTAGGACATGCCCAGGCCCACGCCCGCGAAGGGGCGCACCGTGGTGAGGAAGGGCGGCGACACCTTCACGAGCGCGCTGCCGCCGTTGCGCACGAGCGAGGGCCCATCCAGGAGGCGGCTGTCGCTCACCTGGTTCTGCGAGCCCTCGTAGCCGACCTCGAAGCCGAGGAAGGTGGTGGGTTGCAGGTTGAGCGTCAGGCCCCAGAGCGGGCCTGTGCTGGACAGGTCGCCCAGGTCGCCCGTGTAGTCACCCACGCCGCCGCGCAGGAACACGTTCACATCGCCTTGTTTCTTCTGCGCGAGGGCCGTGCCCGCGCACAGCACTCCGATGAGCACGGCACCGCCCTGGATGGACCTGCGAAGCATGCGGACCTCCCCGTCCGAGGATGTGCTTCCAAGCTGGGCACCGCGTACCCGCCGTGCAGCTTGGAGGCAGGAAGCCAGGCGAGCGCACGTCTGAACAACCGTGCAGGAGGGAGAGGTGGGAGCACGGGTTGGACTGCCATGGTCGGACGTCTGAGGTACTGTCCTCCTCCATGCGGTGGTTGCTTCCAGACGTCGTTGAGCAGGAAGTGGGTTTGCTGGCGGGAGAGCTCTCGCTGCACCCGTTGGCGGCCAGGGTGTTGCTGCATCGCGGCTACCGCACGCCGGAGGCCGCCGCGGCCTTCCTGTCGGACCGGCTGGCGGACCTGCCGGACCCCTTCCGGATGAAGGGGATGACGGGCGCGGTGGAGCGCATCCTCCGCGCGCTGCGGCAGAAGGAGAAGGTGACGCTCTACGGGGACTACGACGTGGACGGCGTCAGCTCCACGTCGCTGATGTACCTGTTCCTGAAGGAGCTGGGCGCGCCCCCGGCCACGTACATCCCCCACCGGCTGGACGAGGGCTACGGCCTCAACCTGGGCGCGGTGGAGAAGATTGCCCAGGACGGCACGCGCCTGCTGGTGACGCTGGACTGCGGCATCACGTCCGTGGCGGAGATTGCCCGGGCGCGCGAGATGGGCCTGGACGTCGTCGTGGTGGACCACCACACGGTGCCGCCCACGCTGCCGCCCGCGGTGGCGGTGCTCAACCCGCACCAGCCCGGCTGCGAGTACCCCACGAAGGTGCTGTGCGCGGCGGGCGTGGCCTTCAACCTCTGCATGGGGCTGCGCAAGCGCCTGCGCGACGACGGCTTCTTCGCCACGCGCAAGGAGCCCAACCTCAAGGCGCTGATGGACCTGGTGGCGCTGGCCACCGTGGCGGATGTGGTGCCGCTCACCGGCGCCAACCGCATCCTCGTGGCGCACGGCCTCCAGGAGCTGTCCCAGGGCCGCCGCCCCGGCATCCGCGCGCTGAAGGAGGTGGCCGGACTGGAGCCGGACGCCACCGTCACCGCGGGGCAGGTGGGCTTCCGCCTGGGGCCCCGCATCAACGCCGCCGGACGCCTGCACGACGCGTCGCTGGGGCTCCAACTGCTGTGCGCGGAGTCCGTGGAGTCCGCGCGCTCGCTGGCGCAGGTGTTGGACCGCGCGAACGCGGAGCGCCAGGGCATCGAGAGCAGCATCCTCACGCAGGCGCTCGCGCAGGCGGAGCTGCACCGGGACGCGCGCGGCCTGGTGCTCTTCGACGAGGGCTGGCACCCGGGCGTCATCGGCATCGTCGCGTCGCGGGTGGTGGAGCGCTACCACCGGCCCACGGTGATGGTGGGCGTGAAGGACGGGGTGGGGAAGGGCTCGGCGCGCAGCATCGAGGCGTTCCATCTGTACGACGCGCTCACGGGCTGCTCGGACCTGCTCATGCGCTACGGCGGCCACAAGCACGCCGCGGGCCTCACCGTGGATGCGAAGCAGCTGCCCGCCTTCCGCGAGGCCTTCGAGAAGATCGCCTTCCAGCGCCTGACGCCCGAGGACCTGATTCCTCGCTGCCGCGTGGACGCCGTGGTGAACCCGAGCGACCTGGACGCATCCGCGGTGGAGTCGCTGCAGCGGCTGGGGCCCTTTGGTCAGGGCAACCCGGAGCCGGTGCTGGTGCTGCGGGGGCAGACGGCCCGTCCGCGCGTGCTGCCCGCGAAGTCCGGCGTCAGCGGCGCGGGGCACCTCAAGCTCGCGCTGCTGGACGCGCCGGAGCTGGATGCCATCGGCTTCGGCATGGCGGACCGCGTGTCGCTGGTGGAGGGGCCGGTGGACCTGGCGTTCCAGGCCGGCTTCGACACCTTCCGGGGCCAGCGCAAGCTGTCGCTGCGCCTCAAGGACATGCGCCAGGCCGCCTGAGTCTGGCAGGCCGCCTGGGTGTGGCGTGCGGCCCTAGGCGAGCCCCCAGCGCACCCGGCCCGGCGACATCAGCGCGCCGGCCCGCGCCAGCTCGTTGAAGCGGAAGCGCTCGGCCTGCCGCTCGAAGGCCGTGCGGCAGCCCTCCGAGCAGAAGAAGTACCGGCGCTGCTTGTACTCCGACGACGGATGCTCGGCAGGCGCTTCCAGATGCCTGCCGCAGACCGGGTCCCAGTGCTTGCCCGGGGCCTGTGCGTACCCCTGTTCCTGAACGCCCTTCATCTTCCACCTCCGGCCAACGCCCCTGACTCTCCCCCACCCGGCGTGAATGTAAGCAGGGTGCATGCCAGCGGCCCCGCCGCTGGGAGGGGCGGGCCGTGGCG
>NZ_RAWG01000195.1 GCF_003611735.1 Corallococcus sicarius
CCACCCTCAACATTGGACCTCCTCCGTGGCGATCCCCCCTCGCACCGACGTCCGTCCGCCCGCCTTCCCGCGCCGCGTGCTGTCCGCGCTGCTGGCCGCGACCCTGCTCCTGTCCACCACCGCGAGCGCGCAGTCCGCGCCCACGCCGCTGGAGGACAACCGCACCATCACCCTGGGCTACATCGGCATCGCGTATGAGCTGGGGGGCGTCATCGATCCCACCCTGCAACCCGGTGGCACCAGCAGCGCGCGCCCGAACTGGTTCACCTTCGCGCCCCACGCCTCCCAGGCAGGCGGCAAGGGCATGTACAGCGCGGCGCTCGCGCGGAACTTCATTGCTGCGGCGCGGCTGCAGCCCTCGCTGTCGCTGACGAACGCGCTGGATCGGCTGGGCCTCACCGGCGTGACGCGCCTCCAGCTCCAGGACCTGTCCCTCCAGCTCATCGCGCAGGGCCTCACCGCCGACGCGGCGGCGGCGCTCAGCGTGATGACCAGCTCGCTCAACGTCGCGGCGCTCGCGGATGCGCGCACCCTGCTCGCCACCGCGTCGCGCATGGGGGCGCTGTACTGGAGCGCTCCGGGCCTGACGCCGCTCGACAAGGCGGAGGTCATCGTCGTCACGCTGGAGCGCACGCTGCACGAGGGCAACCTCGCCATCTTCAACGACGTGGGCGGCTCCGCGCGCCTGTACCTGGACTGGCGCGCCGCCGCGACGGGCCCCATCACGCCTGGGCGCGTGCTCACGGAGTTCACCCTCGTGGGCGCCCTCAACACGGAGGCCTGGCAGGCGTATGACTACGCGCTCGCGCACGCGGAGGACGTCCCCCGCCCCCGGCGCATGGACCTGCTCTTCCCCGGCATGCACTGGAAGAGCCTGCTGGTGGCGGCCTTCGCCCTCTACGAGGAGGCGCGCCTGGCACCCACGCCCGCCCGGCGCGATGCGCTCATCGCCATGGGCAACAACTACGTCGCGTGGCGCGAACAGCGCGACCAGGCCCAGCCCGTCTTCACGCCCGCGGGCAACCCCACCGACGAGGTGTCCCGCGCGGCCGTGCTCCAGGCGCTGACGCCGTTCCTGATGACGGACTTCGGCACCGTCCGCTGGACGTACGCGGACTACGCCTACGCCCAGCCGGACCGCGACGGCAACCCGCTTACTTCCCCTCCGGCCGAGTACAGCTGGGCGGACTTCTGGGATCGCTGGAACGGCATCCTCTTCGCGTTCGACTCGGCCTACACCCGGCCCACGGAATTGTGGGTCATGCCGGAACCCCTCACGGATCCGCTCGGCTGACAGAGCACCGCGCGACTTTTCCGCCTTGGCTTGACGGGGGCGGGCGGCGTGCGGGAGCGTGCGCCCCTGATGAGTCCCCTCCCTGGTGGTCCGTTCGAACCCACTCGCCCTGCCTCCGCGGAGGAGCCGCAGCCGGGGAGCAGCGGGGCCACACGCACGATGAAGGACGCCACGCAGCTTCCGCTCCCGGCCGACGAGGCCAGCATGTCCGCTCAGACGCGCCTGCAGGTCCTTCGGGAGATGATGGCCGAGGCGTTCCTGGCGCTCGACGCGCAGGGGAGCATCCGGGAGCTGAACCATCGCGCCGCGTCGCTGCTGGGGCTGCCGCATGACCGCTGCGAGGGCTTGACGCCGTGGGCCGCGCAGCCGGCGCTGGCCGGGACGCCGCTGCATGAGCGGCTGCTGGACGCGCTCGCGACTCGCGAACCCGCGCGGTTCCTGTCGGAGCTGCCGTCCGGGGTGTGGCTGGAGGTGTCGGTGCGCCCGGTGGGCGGCGAGACGTGGGTGCTCGCCACGGACATCACCCGCCGCCAGCGCGCGGAGAACGAGGCCGCGCGCATCGACGAGCGCTTCCGCCAGCTGGGCGAGCGCTTCCAGGTGGCGCTGGAGGCCGCGCAGATGGCGGTCTGGGAGACGAACCTGGTGACGGGTCAGGTGTTCCGCTCGGAGGGACACGACCGGCTCTACGGCTACCCGCAGCCCCTGGCCGAGTGGACGCACGAGCAGTTCCTCGCTTCGCTGCACCCGGAAGACCGGCCGGCGGTGGAGGCGCAGGTGTCGTCCATCTTCCACAACGACGTGCTGTCGTATTCCTCCACGTTCCGCACGCGCTGGCCGGACGGCTCGTGGCACTGGCTCATCAGCCGCGCGCGCGTCATCCGCGACGCGAACGGCCGGGTGATGGTGGTGCGTGGGGCCATGCTGGACATCACCGCGCTCAAGGAGACGGAAGAGGCGCTGCAGGAGGCGGTGCGCACGCGCGACGACTTCCTGTCGCTGGCGAGCCACGAGCTGCGCACGCCGCTCACGTCCCTGCGCCTCCAGGTGGACCTGCTGCGCCGCCTGTCCACGTCGAACGGGGACGAGACGCTCGGCTCCGCGAAGGTGTCCGCGCGGCTGGAGTCCGCGGACCGGCAGCTGCGGCGGCTGGGCGCGCTCTTGGACAACCTGCTGGACGTCAGCCGCATCCGCACCGGCAAGCTGGACTTCGACCTGGCGCCCGGGGACCTGGCGACGGTGGTGGAGGATCTGGCCGCGAGGTTCGCGGATGAGGCGAAGCAGTCCGGCGTGGAGCTGCACGCGCGCGTGGACGGGCCTGCGCCCTGCCGGTTTGATCGGCTGCGGATGGAGCAGGTGCTCAGCAACCTGATGGCCAATGCGCTGCGCTACGGCCGGGGCACGCCGGTGCGCGTGGGGCTGTGCCAGCAGGCCGGGGAGCTGCGGCTGACGGTGTGTGACAGCGGCCCGGGCGTCCCCGCCTCCGAGCGCGAGCGCATCTTCCAGCGCTTCACCCAGGGCCAGGGCTCCGCGCGCGCGGGGGGCCTGGGGCTGGGGCTCTACATCGTGCGGCAGATATTGGAAGCGCACGGCGGCCGCGTCTGGGTGGAGGAAGCGCCCGGTGGCGGCGCGGCCTTCGTGGTGACGCTGCCGCTGGATGGCGCCGCGTAGGCAGCGCGGCAGTGGCTTCAGCCGAAGCGCTGGCGGAACGTGCGCAGGTTGGGCCCCTGCCCGTCCCGCTCGTACACCGCGAACACCACGCGGCGGAACGCGCCCGCCATCGTGGACAGCCCGTGCGCGAAGGCCTCCGCCGCGTCATGCGGGTTGTTGCGGAACGCGCCGCACCCCCACGCGCCCAGGATGAGCGTGCGGTGCCCGTGGTGCGCCGCCACCTGGAGCACCTTGAGCGCCCGGTCGAACAGCACCTCGCGCAGCTTCAGCGCGACCTCCGGATCCTTCGCCGGCAGCAGCTTCGCGTTGGGCGCGGGCGCGGTGACGAGCGACACGGGGAACGGTCGCTCGAGCAGGTCGTAGTGCTCGTTGCGGAAGAACGGCACGTCGGGCGAGTACAGCATCAGGTCCGTGTACAGCGGCGAGCGCGCCTTGCGGTTCACGTCGTAGTACTCCGGCCACTTCAGCAGGCACGGATACAGCGCCGAGCACCGCGCCAGGTCCTCCTCCTGCGCCTTCGCGCCCGTGAGGAAGCCGCCGCCCGGGTGCACCGCCGACGCGAAGTTGAGCGCGAACACCCGCTGCTCGCCCTCCAGCTCCACCAGCCGGCGCGCGGCCTCGCCCGTCTTCTCCGCCGTCACCTCGACGGTGAAGCCGCTCACGGGCGAAGGGCGCGTGAGGCGCTCGAAGTCCCCGGGGCGCACCAGCACCGTGCCCTGGACCGAGTGCGCCACCGAGTCGCGGACGGACACCTCGCGTCCGGAGAGCGCCACGTAGGTGCCCTCCTCCACGATGCGCAGGGTTTCGTCCGCGACCTGCGTCAGACCCATGGCGCTACTCGCAGCCGATGCGCGTGGTTGCCACCGCGAGGTCGTCGATCCACGTCTCCGACGCGGAGTCGCCATGCGGGTGCACGAAGCCGTAGCCCACCGCGAAGTTGCTGAACGGCCGCATGCCCACGTTCGGGAAGTCGAACGCCTGCGCCCCGTTCACCCAGACCTGCGCGTGGCCCGTGGTGGCCGTCGCCGTGGCGCGCTGCACGCCCCATTCGATGCAGTTCCACTGATTGGGCGTCGTCGTCACCGTCAGGTCGTCCTGGTAGTTCCAGCCCGTGCCCTTGATGCCGCTCCAGTCGTCCAGCGCGAAGTTGCCCTTGATGATGCCCTGCAGCTCGATGCCGCCGAAGTCGCCATCCTTGGGCGAGAACAGGATGAAGTACGTCCCCATCACGTCCTGGGGCGCCGCCCGGTTCAGGTACACGTACGCGCGCGCATAGAGCGCCGTGCCGAAGGTGGGGATGTCCTTGCGCAGGTGCGCGATGGCCTGCGGATCCTCCTCCGTGCCCGTCCGCTCATCATGGCCTGCCTCCGTCACCACGTGCAGCGCGCCGCTGCCGGAGCGGGGACGCGTGCCATCAATCTCGATGGTGGCGTTGTGCTCCTCGTCCGGGGTCTTCCAGCCATTCATCCCGTTGTCGAAGTTCTCGCAGATGATGGCGTTGGCCGGGCACTTGCCATTGCCGGTGCCGCCCGTGCCCCCGTCCGTCCCGGGTGACGTCCCCGCGTCCGGGTCGCCGCCCGTGTCGCCGTCACCGCTGCATGCGGGCAGCGCGCCCACCGCGAGAGAAGCCATCAACAACGCCAGTGCCGAAGTCGAACGCATGGGTCCTTCCGGGGAATGGGTCGCGGGCCTCGCGCTCCTGCGGCGTGGCCCGACGACGTGATGCAGTCCTAGCACGGCCCCCCGTCGTCCCTGGAATGGGGCCCGGCGGACCCGGGAATCCAGCAGGCGGGCAGGCGCGCGTGGGAGCTGGGAGGCCCCCGAGGGCCATACGGCTGTCATGAAGTGATGGATGCACGCCCGTCCCGATCACAAGTGCTCACTAGAGGCCCACGGGCCTGCCCGGTGGGTGCGTGTTGCCGTTCCGGCCCGTACTGCTTTCAATGTGAAGTGCTGTTGCTGTCGTGCAGGGCGTCACCCTCACGGGCAGCGCGGTGGAAACGAGGTGGGCGCGGGTGGGGTTTCCTGGCATCGGGGGAGAGCAGGAGATGGGAGATGCCTTCCGAGGACTCACGGTCGTCGAGCCCCTGGCCGACGCGTGTCTCTCCGGCCGTGACGCGCCCGCCGCGCGACACTTTCCCCCCACGGGCTCCGTGGCGCTCGTCTTCACCGACATCCAGGGGTCCACGCGGTTGTGGGAGCGCTGCGGCGCGAGCATGCGCGACGCGCTGGAGCTGCACGACAGCGTGCTGCGAGCGCTGCTGCGAGACACGAACGGCTACGAGGTGAAGTCCCAGGGCGACGCCTTCATGATTGCCTTCGCGTCACCGGTGGAGGCGGTGCACTGGTGCCTGCGCGCCCAGGAAGCGCTCCTGCACGCGAGCTGGCCCGCGCCCCTGCTGGCGGAGCCGGACGCGGCGGAGGCCTACGCGCCGGAAGGGCTGACGCACCGGGGGCTGCGCGTGCGCATGGGCGTGCACGTGGGGGAGCCCGACTGCCGCGTCGATCCGGCCACCCACCGGCTGGACTACCTGGGGCCCCCGGCGAACCTCGCGGCGCGCGTGGCGGACGCGGGCCATGGCGGCCAGGTGCTGCTGAGCAGCGCGGCGTGGGCTCGCGTCGCCCCGGAGTTGCCCGCGCTGGGGATGCCCGTCGCGCGCACGCTGGGGGCGTTCCGGCTGCGCGGCGTGGGCGACAGCGTCACGCTGGTGGAGCTGTTGCCCGCGTCCCTGGCGCACCGGCGCTTCGGCGCGCTGCGCGTCCCGCGGGAGCGGCCCGGCAACATGCCCGCCGCGCGGCAGGACCTGGTGGGCCGAGGCGAGGAGCTGGACCTGCTGCGCCAGTGGGTGAACGAGGGCGCGCGGCTCATCAGCATCCTGGGCCCCGGCGGCATGGGGAAGACGCGGCTGGCCACCCACTTCGGAGGGCTGGAGTCGGACGCAGCGAACTGGGAGGGCGGCGTCTGGCGGTGCGACCTGGAGGAGGCGCTGACGGCGGACGACCTCTGCCACGCGGTGGGGCGGGCCCTGGGCGTGCCGCTGGCGGCGGACGGCGATGGGAGCACGCCCGCGGAGCGGCTGGGCCGGGCGCTCGACGGCTGCGGGGACGTGCTCGTCATCCTCGACAACGTGGAGCAGGTGGTGCGGCACGTGCCCGCGACGCTCGGGCGCTGGCGGGTGCTGGCGCCGCGCGCGCGCTTCCTCGTCACCACGCGCGAGGCCCTGCGGCTGCCCGGGGAGCGCGTGCTGGACCTGGCGCCGCTGGGGCTGCCGCAGGCGGGCGAGACGCGCTGGGACGCCATCATCCACTCGGACGCGGTGCGCCTGTTCGTGCAGCGGGCCCATGAGGCGCGCGGCGACTTCCTGCTGAGCCCCGCGGAGGCGCCGTGCGTGGCGGACATCGTGCGGCAGCTGGACGGCATCGCGCTCGCCATCGAGCTGGCGGCCGCGCGCGTGAGCGTGATGGGCGTGGAGCAGATCCACGAGCGCTTGTCGAAGCGCTTCGAGCTGCTGCGCGGCGGACGGCGGGACGCCCCCGAGCGACAGGCCACGCTCCGGGGCGCCATCGACTGGTCGTGGAACCTGCTGGAGCCGGCCGAGCGCGCCGCGCTGGCGCAGTGCTCGGTGTTCCGGGGCGGCTTCACGCTGGAGGCGGCCGAGGCGGTGCTCGTGCTGCCGGACGGATCGCCGGACGTGCTGGAGGTGCTGCACGCGCTGCGCGCCCGCTCGCTGCTGTTCGCGCGCGAGGTGGGCGCCCCCGGAGGCTTCCTGCGCCTGGGGCTCTACGAGAGCATCCGCGAGTACGCGGCGCTGCGCCTGCACGAGCGCGGGGACGGAGCGGCGTGCGAGGTCCGGCACGCGGACTGCTACCTCCAGCTCGCGGGCCGCCTGCGGGAGCGGGTGCAGCGCACGGGCGGCGCGACGGCGCTGCGCCGCCTGGCGCTGGAGCGGGAGAACCTGCTGGCCGCGTGCGACAACGCGATGGCGGTGCGGCCCGCGACCGCGGAGTCGCTGGGCCGCGCGCTGGAGACGCTGGTGGCGCTGGAGCCGGATGCGCGCACGCGCGGGCCGGTGGGGCTGCTGCTGGAGCGGCTGGAGCGCGCGGTGGATGCCTCGTCCCACGTGCCGGTGGCGCCGCTCCATCGCGCGGACGCCCTGGCGGTGATGGGCCGCGCGTACCTGGACGCGGGGCAGCCGGAAGCGGCGCGCCGGGCGCTGGAGGAGGTGCGGAGCGTCTTCCACACGCTGGGCGAAGCGGCCTCGGAGAAGCGCGTGCTGGTGGACCTGTCCATCGTCGCCCGCCATGCCGGCGACGTGGCCACGGCGTGGACGTTGATGGCCGACGCGCAGGCGCTCCCCTCCCGGGGCGACCGCTGGCTGGAGGCCTACGCGGTGGGGAACCTGGGGCTCGTCGAACAGGTGCGGCGCGGCCCGCAGGCGGCCATCCCCCACCTGCGCGCGGCGCTGGCGCTGTTCCGCGAGGTGGGGGACGTGACGTTCGAGGTGGGCTTCCTCACCAACTGCGCGGTGGCCATTGGCGAGGCGGGTGACAACGGCGAGGCGGTGCTGCTGCTGGGCGAGGCGCTGGCCCGCGCGACGAACGTGGAGGACCGCACCGGAGAGGCGCTGGCGCGGCTCAACCTGGGCTGCTACCTGCTGGACGTAGGCAGCCTCGCGGAGGCGTGCGAGCACCTGGAGGCCGCGGTGCGCGGCTCGCGGCTCATGGGACAGCGCCTGCTGGAGGGCACGTCCCTGGGAGAGCTGGGGCGCGCGTCGCTCGCGAGGGGTGACTGGAAGCAGGCCCGCGCCGCGCTGGGCGAAGCGGTGATCATCCTGGGCCGCGCGTCCCGCTGGCAGGCCCTGCGCTTCATCACGCACCTGGCCGCGCTGGAGGCCACGTACGGAGACCTGCGCGCGGCCCGTGAGGGCTTCGCGGCCGTGGAGGGTGCGCCGGAGCTGCGCGACGACCCGGCCCTGCGCCAGTTGGTGGACCTGCTGCGCGCCACGCTGGATCTCGCGGAGGCCAACGCCGCCCCGCCGGGCAGCACCGAGGGCCACGAGGCCCGGAGCGCGGCCTGGCGCCGCATCGAAGCGGCGCGACACGCCCCGCGCGAGACGGCCTCGTCGGACATCCGCGGCGCGCTGCGCTTCCTGGAGGGCCACCCCTGCGTCTGCGAGGCCCACCCGAGCGTCTGAAGGCCCCCTGCCCCGCTACGGCTTCGCGGCGGGTGTCGGCGCGGGCTTGGCGAAGCGGCGGAAGAAGCTGTCGTCGTTCCAGCGCGGGCGCTCGGGCGCGTCCGCCACCGCGAGCGTCATGCCCGTCAGGAACGTGATGAAGCGCGCGGCGCCCTCGCGGTCCACCGGCTGGGACACGTCATCCGACGGCGCGTGGTAGCGCTCCTTCAGCCACTGCTTGATGATCTTCTGCTCCGGCGAGCCCGGCGTGTAGCCGAACTTGAACGACAGCGCCGGCACGCCCTCGCGGATGAACGAGTACTGGTCGCTGCGCACGAACGCGTTGCGATCCGGCTCCGGATCCGGGAGCACCTGCACGCCCTGCTCGGCGGCCACCTGGGTGAGCGCGCCCGACAGCGTGGACTCGTCCTTGCCGTGCGCGATGACGGAGGTGAACGGCCAGAGGGGCATGAACATGTCCAGGTTGAGGTCCGCCACCAGGGAGGAGGCGGGCACGGGCGGCCGGGACGCGAAGTACTTCGACCCGAGCAGCCCCTTCTCCTCGCCCGTCACCAGCACGAAGAGCACCGAGCGCTTCGGCTTGCGCGGCTGCTCCTTCAGCGCCCTTGCGACCTCCAGCAGCGCGGCCACGCCGGACGCGTTGTCCATGGCGCCGTTGTAGAGGCGGTCGCCGTTCACCGGGTCGCCCAGGCCCACGTGGTCCAGGTGCGCGCTGAGCACCACGTACTCCTTCGCGAGCGCGGGATCAGCGCCGGGCATCACGCCCACCACGTTCAGGGACTTCAGCGGCTTGATGTCGATGGCGAGCTTCACCTTGAGGCGCGCGGGCAGGTCGAACTTCGGCAGCGGCTGATCCGCGTTGGCCAGCGCCACCAGCGCCTCGAAGGTGTGCGGCGTGCCTTCGAACCACTTCTGCGCGCGCGCCACGTTGACGACCGCCGCCACCTTCAGGCCGCTCGCATCGTTGAGCGCAGGCTCCGCGAACAGCACCGTGGGGTTCCGGTTGGCCGCCACCACGCGCTCCCACGGTATCTCCATCAGCTTGGGGTTCTGGAGGTAGACGTACCCCACGGCCCCCGCGCGCTTGAGCGCCTTCACCCGCTCCGTCCACGACGAGTGGTGGGACTTCAGCGGGCCCGGGATGCTCCCCGGTCCGCCCTGGAGCATCACCACCACCTTGCCCTTGAGATCCAACCCCGCCAGGTCGTCGTGGCCCTTCTCCGGGATGGACAGGCCGTACCCCACGAACACCAGGGGCGCGTCCACGGTGCCACTGCTCCCCTGCCGCGCGGACAGGGCGACGTCCTCGCCCTGCACCAGCGGGATCGTCTGGCCGTCGCGCACCAGCGCGATGCTCGACTTCGCCTCGTTGAGGCGGTGCGACTTCAAGGCCATGGGCTGCAGGAAGCCCGTCTTCATCACCGGCTTCACGCCCAGCGCGGCCAGCTCCTTGGAGACGTAGCCCGCGGCGATTTCATGGCCCTTGCTGCCCGTGTCGCGCCCTTCCAGGGCGTCACTGGAGAGGACCTCGACGTGCTTCCACCACCGGTCGCCCCCGGACACGGGAGCCTCGGCGGCGAAGGCCCCGGAGGAGACGAACAGCGCGAGCGCGGCGACGGAAGAGGCTCGGTTCATGGAGCCTGGATTTAGGGCGACGGGCGCCCGGGACGCAACCGCCTCAGGCCCGCACGCCCAGACGCCGACCGCGCAGCTCCGACAGCGTGCGCGCATCGAGCAGCACCGCGGACTTCTCCTGCGGGGACAGGGGCTCCACCGCGCCCGCCAGCAGCTTGCGCCGCGCGGAGGCGAGCGCCCCGGGGACGCCCGCCATCGGGTGTGCCTCCAGCAGGGCCAGGTGCAGCGCGTGCGCGCGCGGATCCATCAGCACGTGATCCAGCGCGTCGTCCACCGGCTCCAGTCCCTCTTCGGAGAGCTCCTGCGCGCGCACCAGCACGGTGGGCGGCGCCACCTCCTCCGGGATGAGGAACAGGCCCCGGCGCTGCGCCCACAGGCCCAGCGACGCGCGCGCGGTGAAGACGGAGATGGCCGGGGCCAGCCACAGCCCCAGGATGACCGGCGACAGCCACGCCAGCATCCCCGGTGCCACCGCCACCGTCAGCGCCGCGAGCACGACGCCCATGGCCATGTGCCACTTGTGCCGGCGGAAGGCCTCCGACCACGGCAGGTCGGTGTCCTCGCGCTGCTGGCTGGACCACGTCACGCGGTAGCCCAGCAGCGTCCCGAACACGAAGTGGGACTGGAACAGCATCATCACCGGCGCCATCAGCGTGGACACCACGCCCTCCAGCGCCACGCTCAGCACCAGCTTGAAGCGGCCCCCCATTTGCGCGGCCTCATCGCGGTCCGCGAGCACCAGCCCCAGGCCCAGCAGGCGGGGGATCCACAGCATCGCCAGCGACGCGGCCATCAGCCGCAGCGCACCCGCCGTGTCGAACGCGGCCCCGCCGGGCAGCGTGGACTGGAAGTCCACCAGCGTGGCCGGCGAGAAGAACCACTCGTGCAGCGCGGCGAACAGGCCCGACACCAGGAAGATGAGCCACAGGGGCGACGCCACGTAGGACATCACGCCCATGGTGAAGTGCATCCGGCTCATCGGGTGCAGGCCGCCCGCCATCACCAGGCCCAGGTGCTGGAGGTTGCCCTGGCACCAGCGGCGGTCGCGCTGCGCGTACGCCAGCAGGTCCGGGGGCGGCTGCTCGTAGCTGCCACCCAGCTCCGGCACCAGCCACACCGTGAAGCCCGCGCGACGCATCAGCGCCGCCTCCACGAAGTCGTGGCTGAGGATGTGGCCGCCGAAGGGCTGCTGCCCCGGCAGCACCGGCAGGCCGCAGTGCTCGATGAAGGGCGCCATGCGCAGGATGGCGTTGTGGCCCCAGTAGTTGGAGTCGCCCAGCTGCCACGCCGCGGCGCCCGCCGCCACGATGGGCCCGTAGATGCGGCCCGCGAACTGCTGCAGGCGCGCGAACAGCGTGGAGCGGCCCACGTTCTGCGGGGGCACCTGGAGGATGCCGGCGCCCGGGTTCAGCTCCATCAGCCGGGCCATCTTCACCACGCTGTCGCCCGCCATCAGGCTGTCGGCGTCCAGCACCAGCAGGAAGTCGTAGCGGCGGCCCCAGCGCTCGCAGAAGTCGGCCAGGTTGCCGGCCTTCTTGCCGGTGTTGTCGGAGCGGCGCCGGTAGAAGATGCGGCCCTGGCCGTTCACCCTGCGGCACAGCTCCGACCACGCCAGCTCCTCCGCCACCCACGCCTCCGCGCGCGTGGAGTCGCTGAGGACGTAGAAGTCGAACGACTCCAGGTGCCCGGTGGCCGCCACCGACTCGTAGGTGGCCTGCACGTGCGCGAACACCGACGCCGGGTCCTCGTTGTGAATGGGCATCACCACCGCGGTGCGGCGCGTGAGCGGCCCGGCGGCCTCGTCCTCCGTCGGCCAGCGCAGGCCCGGCACGCGGCTGTGGGACACCAGCTGGATGAAGCCCGCGACGCCGCCCCAGAACGACAGCGCGATCCACGCGAAGCACAGCGTGAAGAGCGCCAGGACGAACAGCTCCGGCACCGTGGTGCCCCGGGCGCCCAGCAGCCGGTGCATCTCCACGCAGGCGAACCCGGTGGTCAGGGCCGCCAGCCCCAGCACCATGATGCGGCGCGGGCGGGCCATGGCCGGCGAGTACGGTTCGGCGTTCATGCGTGCTCCGGAGCTTCCGCGGACGGCGGATGCGGGATGGACGGCGTGGCCTAGCGCGACGGCGACACGTCCGCGCGGCCGGCCGGACGCAGCCAGCGCCGCACCAGCTCCATGAAGGGATTGAGCACGAGCACCTGCTCGCGCATCTGGCAGGGCACTTCCGCCGGGGCGGCCACCGGCACCGACTCGCACACCGCGCGGCGCCACGCCTCCGGCAGCGTGCGCGGCTCACGCATCAGCACGTCCGCGCTCCAGCGCGCGCCGCCCACCAGGACGAACGCGGCCCGGCCTTTCACGAGCAGCGAAGGCCCCACGTGCGACGGCCCGAGCACCTCCGCCAGCCACCCCTCCACCCGCCAGCGGGCGAGCGCGAGCGCCGCCTCCGGCGACAGGGACAGCTCCCGGGTGCCGAGCACCCAGTTCGCCAGGCGCTCCAGGTCTCCGCGGCCGGTGAAGCCGAAGTCCAGGAAGAAGCCCTCCAGCGCTTCGCGGGTGTCCGCGCGAGCCTGGGGCATCTCCGGGGCGAAGGAGAGGAAGGGGTGCGTGGTCACGGAATCCACAGGTAGCTCCAGGTCTCGGTGAGGGTCTCGGAACCGCGTTTCAGGAAGCAGCGAAGCTCGATGGGGCCTTCGCCATCAGGCAGAAGCTCGAAGGCCGCGCGGTAGCCGCCGGTGATGGCGTGGGCCTCCGCGCGCGGATGCAGCACCTGACCCCGGGAAGCCGTGACGACGGCTTCCACCGGGCCCGTGCCCTCCCCGTTGCCGGGGGTGAAGTCGAGGACGAAGCGACGCGCCCCCACCCGGGTGCCCGCCGCGACACGCGTCGCCGCGACGACGGACCCACCGGCCTTCACACCCTCGGGCGCGAAGCCCCAGGACAGCCGATAGGAGAACCCAAGGTGTGCACCCGCCGGCACCGGTGCATCCGGTACCCAGAAGGCCACGATGTTGTCGTTGATCTCCTCGCGGGTGGGCAGCTCCACCAGGCGCACGGAGCCCTTGCCCCAGTCGCCCACCGGCTCCACCCAGGCGCCCGGCCGGCGTTCGGAGCGCGCCTCCAGGTCCTCGTAGCTGCTGAACGCCTGGTCGCGCTGCAGCAGGCCGAAGCCCGCGAGCCCGTCCGTGCGGAAGCTGCTCACCTGGACCTGCCGGGGGTTCTTCAGCGGGCGCCACAGCTTCTCCCCGCTCTTCATCCACACGGAGAGGCCGTCGGAGTCGTGCACTTCGGGCCGGAAGTCGTCGAAGTCGCCGCGGTCGTTCTCCCCGAAGAGGTACATGCTGGTGAGCGGCGCGAGCCCCAGCTGGCGCACCTGCTTGCGCGCGAACACCGTGGCCTGCACCTCCATCACCGTCTGGACCCCCGGGCGGATGGCGAAGCGGTACGCGCCCGTGGCGCTGGGGCTGTCCAGCAGCGCATGCACCACCACCGTGTCCGCGCCCGCCGCCGGCGTCTCCAGCCAGAACTCGCGGAACGTGGGGAACTCCTCGCCCCCCGGCCCCGGCAGCGCCGTGTCGATGGCGAGCCCGCGCGCGGACAGCCCGTAGAGGTTCCCCTTGCCCAGCGCGCGGAAGTAGCTGGCCCCGAGGAAGGCCACGAGCTCGTCGTAGTAGCCCTTCGTGTTCAGCGGCGCGTTGATGCGGAAGCCCGCGAAGCCGTTCACCTTGCCCTTGGGGAGCGTGCCCACCAGCGGCCCGTAGGTGAACTGGTCCGTGGAGAACGGCACCGCGCGCGCCTTGCCGCCCTCCACCACGTTCACGCCCACCGGGCGCGTGTAATAGAAGCCCGGGTGGAAGAACTGCGCCCGGAAGGGCAGCCCCTCCGCCTTCCACAGCGAGCGATCCTCGCGGAAGCGGATGTCCCGGTACTGATCGTAGGTGAGCGCCTCGAAGGACGGCGGCACCCCGACGGGCGGCTCCTGATACGGCTTCGCGGCCAGCGCCCGGGCCTTCTCCAGCACCGTGTCAGCGGAAAAGCCAGACGCCGTCCCCCGCGCCGCCGGGGCCGTCCCTGGCTTCGGCTGGGCACACGCCAACGCCGCCACGCACAGACCCACACCCCAGGCCATCCCCACCGTCTGTCGCTGCCACCGCTTCAAGTCCCACTCCCGATAAGGTCGACGCGACGCACCATGACGGCGCGACGCGGCATGGGCTAGCAACGGTCGTGCCAGATGACAGGGGGCAGGAATTTTCCCAGTCAATCCAATCGTTTGGCCTCAGTTGCCTGCTTCCGCCCTCAAGGATTCCGGTCGCTTCAGAGGGGCAAGGGAGGGGGGCCCTGCCCTCTGGAACGTTGGGTTGGGGACGTGGGGAACAGGCGGACTGCAGCCCTGTTCAAAATCTCCACAGCCACCGGTCCGCTGGCCGGATGGATTTCCCGGGACTTTGCCCACCGTTGCAGGCAGTGTGACTTCACCGTGAGCGGCACCGGGAATCCTCCCGGGGGGCTTACGGGTTCCTGGAAACTTCCAGGTGCTTCGGGCCGCTTCGCGGCCTGACCGCGCACCGCCAGGCGCCCCCGCAATACCGCGGGAGGGCGCGCTGCGCGGTCGGCCCCCCGCCTCCGGGGGAAGCGCGCCAACCCATCATTGCGGGATGACATGACGTTTGACGATCTGCAGTTGACTGACTCCCTCCTCAAGGCCGTGAAGGCCGAGGGCTACACCACGCCGACGCCCATCCAGGTGAAGGCGATTCCGCACGCGCTGGCGGGCAAGGACGTCCTGGGCGTGGCCCAGACGGGCACCGGCAAGACGGCGGCGTTCGCGCTGCCCATCCTCCAGCGCCTGTCGGCGAAGGCCCCCGCGGGCGGTGCGCGTCCGGTGCGCTGCCTGGTGCTGACGCCCACGCGCGAATTGGCGAGCCAGGTCAGTGAGAGCTTCGGCACCTACGGCAAGAACCTGCCCCTGCGCCATGCCGTCGTGTTCGGCGGCGTGGGCCAGACGCCGCAGGTCCAGGCGCTGCGCCAGGGGGTGGACATCCTCGTGGCCACGCCGGGGCGCCTGCTTGACTTGATTGATCAGGGCCACGTGACGCTGCGCGCGCTGGAAGTGTTCGTGCTCGACGAGGCGGACCGCATGCTCGACATGGGCTTCATCCATGACGTGCGGCGGGTCATCAAGGTGCTGCCGAAGGAGCGCCAGACGCTGTTCTTCAGCGCGACGCTGCCCCCGGACATCGTGGACCTGGCGCGCAACATCCTGAAGGACCCCATCCGGGTGGAGGTGTCCCCTGCGTCCACCACCGCGGAGACGGTGAGCCAGCAGGTGTACTTCGTGAAGCGCGAGGAGAAGCGCGCGCTGCTCACGCACCTGCTCCAGGATCCGAAGGCCATTCCGCGCGCGCTGGTGTTCACGCGCACGAAGCACGGCGCCAACCGCGTGGCGAAGCAGCTCACGCAGGCGGGCGTGCGCGCCGACGCCATCCACGGCAACAAGAGCCAGAACGCCCGTGAGCGCGCGCTGGACGAGTTCCGCGCGGGCACGCTGCGGGTGCTGGTGGCCACGGACATCGCGGCGCGCGGCATCGACATCGACGGGTTGAGCCACGTGTTCAACTACGACCTGCCCAACGTGCCGGAGCAGTACGTGCACCGCATCGGCCGCACCGGCCGCGCGGGCGCCAGCGGCCAGGCCGTGTCCTTCTGCGACTCCGAGGAGCGCGAGTACCTGCGCGACATCGAGCGCACCATCCGCCGCAGCGTGCCGGTGGTGGCGGATGCCTCCTTCCGCTCGCTGCTGCCCGCGACCCTCCCGAGCGACATGGTGGAGGACGACCGTCCGCCTCTCGCCGGTGGTCGCGGTGGCGGCCGTGGCGGTGGTCAGCGCCGCGCCGGTGGCGGCGGCGGCGGTGGTGGACGCGGTGGCGGCCGCGCCGGTGGTGGCGGCCAGGGCCGCTCCAGCGGCGGGGGTCAGCGGCAGGCGAGCGGTGGCGGTGCCCAGGCGTCCCGTGGTGGCGGCCAGGGCCGTTCGCCGCAGGCCCGTCCTGCCGGCGCTCCGCCTCCTCCGGCCGCGGGGGCCAGCACGCCTCCGCCCCGTCGTCAGTTCTCCAAGTGGGGCTGAGCCCCGGCCGCCCTCCCGGGTGAGCAGGGAATGATCGACTTCAAGACGCCCGGGTCCTCGCAGGAGGGGCCGGGCGTTCGTCTGTCCGGCGCGGGGTGATAGCGTCACGCCCCGTTTCGCGCTGGTGCCTTGCACCCTTCTGTCATCAGGACACGCCCTCTTCCATGACGCGCTCGGCTGACGGTGAGCTGCACATCGATTCGGTCCTCCGGAACACCTACAAAGTCGTCTCCGTGTTGGGTCGGGGCGGCATGGGGTCGGTGTTCCTGGCCCAGCACCTGCGACTTCCGGGCAAGCACGTGGCGGTCAAGGTGCTGCGCGTGGGCGACCACGTGGGCCCGGAGATCCACGTGCGCTTCCGGCGCGAGGCGGAGATCGCCTCCCGGTTGGGCCACCCCAACATCGTGGAGGTGCTGGACTTCGACACGCTGGAGGACGGCAGTCCGTTCCTGGTGTTGGAGTACCTGCGCGGGGAGAGCCTGCAGGACCGGCTGCGGCGCGGGCGGCTGTCGCTGGAGGAGGTGTTCTCGTTCACGCGGCAGATGGGGTCGGCGCTGCAGACGGCGCACCGCGCGGGCATCGTCCACCGCGACCTGAAGCCGGCGAACATCTTCCTGGTGCCCACGGACTCCGGCGGCGTGCTGGGCGAGCGCGTGAAGCTGCTCGACTTCGGCATCTCGAAGGTCATCTCCTCGGAGACGCTCCAGACGCAGGAGGCGGTGCTCATCGGCACGCCGCAGTACATGTCGCCCGAGCAGGCGCAGGGGCGCAACCGGCAGGTCGACGCGAGGACGGACCTGTTCGCGCTGGGCGGCATCGTGTTCGAGATGCTCTCCGGGATGACGCCGTTCGGCGGAGGTTCGCTGGCGCAGATCATCTACCGCGTGGTGCACGAGCCGCCGGTGTCGCTCGCCACGCTGATGCCGGAGCTGCCGGCGCACATCCCGGCGGCGGTGGCGCGCGCGTTGGAGAAGAACCCGGACAACCGCTTCCAGGACGTCGGGGCGTTCGTCACGGCCCTCACCGGGGCGACGCTCCAGTCGTTGCCGGAGACCGAGGAGATGCGCGCGTCCCGGTCCTTCTCGCGCCCGTCGTCGTCAGCGGGCGTCGCACTGCCCTCCGCGGCGCAGGATGACGCGGGGGCGATGGGGGCGACGATGGCGCCCGTGAACAAGGCGCCGGCGCCGTCCACGAACCGCTTCGGTCCGGGTGACCTCGCGGCGGCGGACGCCATCGGCTTCGACGCGACGATGGCCTCCAGCGGCACGGCCCAGTACGGCGAGCAGCCCCGGGCCTCCGTGCCCGACGACACGATGGGCTTCGGCGCCACGCAGTTGCCGATCCCGGGCGTCGTGAGGCCCTCGGGCGTGGCCCTGCCGGTGGTGGCGGCCGGAGCCGCGGCCTCGCAGCATGGCGCACCGGTCCAGGGAGGCGTCGCGGGGCAGTCGTTCGCGAGCGGAGGCTTTCCCGGGCAGTACGTCGCGCCGGGCAGCATGGGTGGGCAGCAGGCAGTGCCGGGCATCGTCGCGGGGCAACACACCGCACCGGGCAGCATGGGTGGCCAGCAGGTCGCGCCAGGGCCGCACGCCGCGGCGGGCAGCATGGGTGGACAGCAGCTCGCGCCCGGGCCGCACGCCGCAGCGGGCAGCATGGGTAGGCAGAACGCCGTGCCGGGCAGCTTCAGTGGCCAGCAGGCCGCACCCGGCAGCCTCGGTGACCACCTCATGGGCCCCCAGGGACAGCCGCTCGCCCCGGTGAGCGTGGCGGGCACGGCAGGACAGCCCGGTCCGACACCACTGCCCGTGGAAGCCTCCGCCGGTGGCAAGCCGAAGTCGCGCCTGGTGCCCATCGTGGGCACCGCCGCGCTCATCCTGGGCGCCGTGGGACTGGGCTGGTGGTTGCGGCCTCCCCCTCCCGTCGCGCCGCCGCCCGTCGTGAGCGCGCCCACGCCACCGCCCGTCGCCAGGAC
>NZ_RAWG01000196.1 GCF_003611735.1 Corallococcus sicarius
ATCCCCAACCCCATCCCCAACCCCTTCCCCAACCCGCGTTCACCGGAGCGACCTGAGATGAAGATCGTCTACCTGCACCAGTACTTCAACACGCCCACCATGCACGGCGGCACCCGCTCCTATGAACTCGCGCGCCGCCTGGTCGGCATGGGGCACGAGGTCCACATGGTGACCTCCGACGCCCGGCCCGGGAACAAGGCCCGCGGCTGGCGCGAGACGAACGAGGCCGGCATCCAGGTGCACTGGCTGCCGGTGCCCTACAACAACGCCATGAGCTACCCGGAGCGCATCCGGGCCTTCAGCCACTTCGCCGTCAACTCCACGCGCCGCGCGGCGCAGCTGTCCGGCGACGTCTTCTTCGCCACCAGCACGCCCCTCACCATCGCGGTGCCGGGCATCTTCGCCTCGCGCTGGAACAGCCGCCCCATGGTGTTCGAGGTGCGCGACCTCTGGCCCGCCATCCCCATCGCCGTGGGCGCGCTCAAGAGCCGCTCCGCCATCATGGCCGCGCAGCTGTTGGAGAAGGCCGCCTACGCGGGGGCGGCGCACATCATCGCGCTGTCGCCGGGCATGAAGGCCGGCGTGGAGGCGGCGGGCGTGTCGCCGGAGAAGATCACCGTCATCCCCAACCTCTGCGACCCGGAGCGCTTCCAGGTGCCCCCGTCCGCGGGCGAGGCGTTCCGCCAGAAGTACCCGTGGCTCCAGGACCGCCCCATGGTGCTGTACGCGGGCACGCTGGGCCTGGTGAACGGGGTGGACTACCTGGTGCGGGTGGCCGCGGACATGCTCAAGCGGGACCCGGAGGTGCGCTTCGTCATCATGGGCCAGGGCCGCGAGGAGGCGTCGCTGCACGCGCTGGCCCAGAAGCTGGGCGTGAAGGACACCAACCTCTTCTTCCTGCCCAGCGTGCCCAAGGCGCAGGTGCCCGCGGTGCTCAGCGCGGCCACCATGGCCACGTCCCTCTTCACCGACGTGGAGGGGATGCAGGACAACTCCGCCAACAAGTTCTTCGACGCGCTCGCCGCGGGCCGTCCGCTCGCGCTCAACTACGGCGGCTGGCAGGCGGAGCTGATGGACCGGGAAGCGTTCGGCCTGCGCCTGCCGCCCAAGGACATCCCCGCCGCGGCGGGGATGCTGGCCAGCAGGCTGCGCGACCCGCGGTGGCTCGCGGAGGCCGGGGCGCTGGCGGCGCGCCTGGGCCGCGAGCGCTACTCCGCGGACATCGCGGCGAAGCGGCTGTCGGAAGTGTTGCAGCGCGCGGCGGCGCGGTCGTGACACCGCGCTCGGTGGGGAGCAACTTCGCGTGGACGCTCTCCTCCGGGCTCGGGTACGCGCTCGCGCAGTGGGCCGTGCTGGTGGCCCTCGCGCGGCTGGGCACCATGGAGGAGGTGGGTGAGTTCGCGCTCGCCCTGGCCATCACCGCGCCGGTGCTGCTGCTGGCGCGCATGCAGCTGCGCACGCTCCAGGCCACCGACGCCCGGGGCGTGCATGGCTTCGAGCACTACCTGGGCCTGATGGTGCTCAACGTGCTCGTCGCCGTGGCGGCGTGCTGCGCCATCGCGGCGTGCGTGGCGTCCTCCCCGCGCGAGGGCGCGGTCATCGTGCTGGTGGCGGTGGCCAAGGGCTTCGAGGCCGTGAGCGAAGTGTTCTACGGCGCGCTCCAGAAGGCGGAGCGGATGGCGCTCATCGCCCGCTCCATCCTCGCCAAGAGCGTGCTGTCGGTGGTGGCGGTGACGCTCGCGCTCTGGCTCACGAAGAGCCCCGTCGCCGGGGCGGCCGCGCTGGGGCTGTCCTGGGCCGTGGTCCTCTTCCTCTTCGACGCGCAGGCGTTCCGGCGCGAGTTCCCGGGCGCGCACCCCTGGCGCCCCCTGTGGCGCACGCCGTGGCGCGAGCAGGGCGCCCCCCTCAAGGCGCTCCTGGGGCTGGGCTACGTGCTGGGCATCACCGCCCTGTTGGGGTCGCTGCGCCCCAACGCCCCCCGCTACCTGCTGGAGGCGCACGCCGGCCAGGCGGAGCTGGGCATGTACGCCGCGCTCGCGTACTTCGCCGCGCTGGGAGGCCGGGTGGTTCACGCGATGGGGATGGCGGTGAGCCCCCGGCTCGGGCGCTACCACGCGGACGGAGCACGCCAGCGCTTCGGCCGGATGCTCGCGGCGTTCGTGGGGAGCGCGGCGCTGGTGGGCGTGTGTGCCATTGGCTGCGCGGCCTTGATGGGGCGCTGGGCGCTCACCCTCTTCTACGGGGCCGCGTACGCGCAAAATCTGGAATTGTTCGTCTGGCTGATGGGGGCCGCGGCATTGGAGTACATCTGCGTGAGCCTCCAGGTGGGGCTCACCGCGGCGCGCGAGCTGGGCGGACAGGTGGTGCTGCTCATCGTCTCCGTGGGCGTGGTGGTGTTGGCCAGCCTCGTGTGGGTCCCGACACAGGGGCCGGTGGGGGCGGCGTGGGCGCTGGGGCTCGGGTGGATGGCGGAGCTCGCGGGCAGCGTGCTGCTCACCGTTCGCGCGTGGCGGCGGATGGCGCCCCAGCAAGCAGACCCCGGCCCCACGGTTCCGGCCACAACGGCCGTGGGTGCTCGGGAGCCAACAGCGGGCTGAGGCCCGGGGGCGGTGGTGGAGTGCCTGGGTGACTTCTAGTCTGCTCAGGCTTCGAGCCTGTGGCGTCATCGGAGCGCGGCACCGGGCCTGACGCCACGCACTGGGATGCCTCCATCATGCAACGACAGTCAGGCGCCGGGCTGTTCCTCAAACGATGCATCGACCGGGTGGCCGCGGGAGCGGGGCTCTTGTGCCTGGCTCCGGTGATGGTCTTCACGGGGCTGTTCGTCCGTGTGACGCTGGGCAGCCCCGTCCTCTTCCGCCAGGTCCGTCCGGGCCTGGGAGGAAGGCTGTTCACGGTCTTCAAGTTCCGCACGATGCGGGAGGCCACGGACGCGAACGGCAACCCGCTGCCGGACGAGCAGCGCCTCACCTGGGCCGGGCGGCTCCTGCGCTCCACGAGCCTGGACGAGCTGCCGCAGCTGTGGAACGTGCTCCGGGGTGACATGAGCCTCGTGGGCCCCCGCCCGCTGCTCGAGGAGTACCTGCCGCGCTACTCCGCCGTACAGGCGCGGCGCCATGACGTGCTGCCGGGCATCACCGGCTGGGCGCAGGTCAACGGGCGCAACGCGCTCAGCTGGGACGAGCGCTTCCGGCTGGACGTCTGGTACGTGGACCACTGGAGCCTCGCGCTGGACGCGAAGGTGCTCGCCCTCACGCTGCTGCGCGTGGTGCAGCGGCAGGGCATCTCCTTCGTGAGCGAGGCGACGATGAACAAGTTCCTGGGCAGCGAGCCTCCGGCACGCGCCGTGCCGGTGGCCCCCGTCGTGCCGCTGCGCGAGGTGGCGGGCGGCCCGGTCAGCTCCCCGTACGACGGACCGTCCGCCGGTGCACGGCACGCACCACCTCCACCACGCGTGTCAGGTCGTGGTGGGTGAGGTTGGAGCCGGACGGCAGGCACAGTCCCTGGTCGAACAGCGACTCGGCGACGCTGCCCCGTCGCCGCTCGAAGGAGGCGAAGACGGGCTGCAGGTGCATGGGCTTCCACACCGGCCGCGCCTCGATGTTCTCCCGCTCCAGCGCGGTGCGCACCGCCTCCCGGTCCGCGCCGAACGCCTCCGGGTCGATGGTGACGGTCGTCAGCCAGCGCGTGTGACGGCCCCACGGGGCCTCGGGCATGAACGTGAGGCCCGGCAGGTCTTCAAAGGCGTTCGCGTAGAAGACGTGGTTCGCGCGCCGCGCGGCCACCCGGTCCTCCAGCACGTGCAGCTGTCCCCGCCCGATGGCGGCCAGCACGTTGCTGAGCCGGTAGTTGTAGCCCACCTCGGAGTGCTGGTAGTGCGGCGCGGTGTCGCGCGCCTGGGTGGCCAGCTTGAGGGCGTGCTGGACGAGCTGCCCGTCCGGGGACACCAGCATCCCGCCTCCGGACGTGGTGAGGATCTTGTTGCCATTGAAGGAGTAGATGCCCACGCGGCCGAGCGTGCCCGGGGCCTTCCCCTTGTACGTGCTGCCCAGGGCCTCGGCCGCGTCCTCCACGACGGGCACGCCGTAGCGGTCACACGCCGCGAGGATGGGGTCCAGGTCCGCGCTCTGGCCGTAGAGGTGGACCACGATGACGGCGCGGGGCAGCCGTCCCGTGCGCGCGCGCTTCGCGAGTTCCTCCTCCACCAGGGCGGGGTCCATGTTCCAGGACGTGCGCTCGCTGTCGATGAAGACCGGCGACGCGCCCAGGTAGCGGATGGGATTGACCGACGCGGAGAACGTGAGCGTGCTCACCAGGACCTCGTCACCAGGCCCTACGCCCACCAGTTGCAGGGCCAGGTGGAGCGCGGCCGTGCCGGAGCTCAGCGCGAGCGCATGAGGCGTGCCCACGCACCGGGCGAACTCCTCCTGGAACGCGTCCACGTGCGGTCCCAGGGGGGCAATCCAGTTGCTCGCGAAGGCGTCTTCGACATAGCCGCGCTCGAGCGCGCCCATGTGGGGCGAGGACAGGTAGATGCGGGAGGACATGCGGGGGCTCCGGGGCGGGCCGGGTCCAGTCCCCGGCATTGCCCGAAGCGTTCGCACACACCCTCCTCCCGCGCACTCGGGCGGGAGGAGGGGGTGTCTGTCCGCATTAGGAACCGCGGACCCGCGGAACTACAGCGCGGAGCCGCTGTCCAGCAGCTTCACGTTGAGCGCGGCGTTGCCGTAGAACTGGGTGTTCTGGCCCACCGAGTGCGTCTCCAGGCGGCGCTGGAGCGCGATGTTGTAGCGGCCCAGCTTCATCAGGCCGTCGTTGAACCAGCCCGTGCCCGTGCCCGTGCCGTCCACGTAGTTGGCGTAGCGGCCGGCGGAAGGCCAGATGACGTTGTTGAGCGTCACGACGAACTTGCGCATGTCCGCGTCCGTCCACTCCATGCCCGCGTCATGGGCCTCGGTGAGGTAGGCCATCACGCCGTTGCCGTGGGCCACGTCCTGGCCGGGGCGCGCCTTGGAGCCCCACGTGGCGCTCCAGAAGTACGCCGACGGGTTGACCGTGCTGGTGATGAACTGCCCGCGCAGCGACGAGGTGTTGGTCGGCAGGTCGCGGTTGATGTTGTTGAAGACCGTCAGGTAGGTCGCCTTCTTCGTCGCGTCCGTCGTCATCCGGGACAGGTCCATCGCGATGTAGGCCCAGTGCGAGGCCATGTGCGTGTTGACGCGGTAGATGTAGCTGTTCGCGCTGCGCTTGTTCCACTTCTCGAACATGTTCTTTTCGGTGAACGCCAGCAGCCGGTCGTACTGCGCGCGGTAGGTGGCGTTGCCGTAGAGCGCGGGCGTCTCCTTGATGACGCGCAGCATGCGCGTCACGTACCGCCAGCAGTAGCTTTCGAACAGGGGCACTTCCTGGCCCAGGGTGTCCGAGCGCGCCGACGCCCAACCCATGTAGCCATCCTTGAACTGGCTCCGGGGCAGCGACGCGGACGACTTCGCGTTGCCGACCATGTTGTTCACATAGAGCAGGGCCCGGTCCATGTACTGCGTCTTGCCCGTGGCGCGATACATCGCGGTGTTGCCGTCGATGCCGTAGGCCAGGTCATAGAACTGCCAGCTGTCCAGCGATCTGCTCTTGGGCAGGAAGCTCCCGGTGTGCTCGGAGTTCCAGCGGTTCAGGAACAGCGTCTCCCAGCCCGCGACGGTGCGCAGGCCCGTGACGGCCTGGGCGGTGGTCCCCAGGGACGGCTCCGCGGCCGCCTCCGGAGAGGGAGCAGGCAGGGCCGTCTCCTCGGAAGGGGGAGCAAGCTGCTCCGTTCCGGGGGCGAGGGCTTCGGGGCTTTCCGGCGAGGCTTCTTCACGGGTGTCGACCGTGGCCGTTTCACCAGGAGCGGGGGTCTCCGGGTTGGGGCCGCAGGCACCACCCACCAGCAGGGCGAGCGACAACAGGGACGGCAGGGCGAAACCAGGCGTGTTGCGACGACGAGAGTCGAACATCAGGGGGATCCCGGAGGGCAGGACCGGCAGGGGGGCCCGGTCTGCTACCCTTGGCAATGGGAACGCCGAAGTGCGTTCGCGAGCCGCACAAAGGCTTGGGGAGCCCGCTGAATTCCTTTGTGATTAGACAAAGATTGAAGCGGCTTGCCCGTTTGTCTTCATTGCAAGTCCTCAGGGGCCTGAGTGCCTGAGCCGGTGTTGTTTTCGCGCGAACAGGACGGGAGGAAGAGATGAGGAGGGTCCAAGCGACCGCCATGCTGGTTCCCGATGCGGGAGCCTCGGCGTTCTCAGAGGAGTATTTCCGCTCCGCGCATCACCTGCGGGCTGAACAGGTAACCCATACACTCCGCATCCAGGATGATACTGGTGGCGTGCTGCGCGTGCCACTCATCGTGCGGCCCATCGAGGGAACGCCCTACCGCGACGCCATCTCTCCGTATGGGTTTCCAGGCGGCTCGGTGGACGGTCTGTGCGACGTGCCCAAACACGCCGTGGATTGGCGGGCCACGGAGCTGGTCAGCATCTTCGTACGCGACCGGGTGGAGGGCCCCCGCTGCTTCGCGGAGGCGACGGCGCGCAACGAGGTGTTCTTCGTGGACCCGAGGCTGCCCATCGCGCCCAGGGAGACGCACTGCCGCCACATGCGGCGCAACGCCCGGCTGGGCTTCGTGAGCACGGTGGGTGCTTCCTGTGACGCACCCCGCGAGGAGCGGGAGGGGTTCCAGAGCGTGTACCGGCAGACCATGGTCCGCGACGGGGCGAGCCACCGGTACTTCTTCACCGAAGCGTACTTCGAGGAGCTGTTCGCCTCGCCCGGGACCTGGCTGGCGACGACGCGCGCACCTGACGGCCAGGTGGCGTCCGCCTCGGTCATCGTCCGCAGTGACGGCCTGCTGCACTACTACCTGGGGGGAACGGCGGACGCGCACCTGGCGCGCTCGCCGGCGAAGAACGTCTTCGAGACCATGATTGAACTCTGCAAGCGGCTGGGCCTTCCGCTCCACCTGGGGGGTGGGCTCCAGCCGGGGGATGGCCTGGAGGACTTCAAGCGCGGCTTCGCGAACGCCAGCACCCGGCTGCACACGCACGAGGTCATCTGCGAGCCGGCCGTCTACGCCCGCCTGTCGGAGGGGTGCACCGACCGGGACTTCTTTCCGACCTACCGGGCGCCGAAGAGCTGAAGCGCTGAAGGGCTGAAAACGACAGCGGGGCCCCGCGAACACGCGGGGCCCCGGGGACTTCCGCCGCCTTCAGGAGGCTAGGCGCTCACGGGCTGATCGCTGCCGCGCAGCTTCGACGGGGTGTACGTGGGCAGCAGGTCCTGGAGGGCGCGCTTCACGTCGTGGGCGTCACCGGCCCGGGCCGCCCGGTCCAGCCGCTTGAGCTGGAGCTGGAAGTCCGGGGGAGGCGCGGGGCTGCGCGCCACCTTGATGCGGTTGCGCACGTGCTGGGTGAGCTCCTCCTCCTCGCTCAGCAGCGTCTCCTCCAGCTTTTCGCCCGGGCGCAGCCCCGTGTAGACGATGGGGATGTCCTTGTCCGGCACCAGGCCCGTCATGGTGATCATGTTCGCGGCCAGCTCCGCGATGCGCACGGGCTCGCCCATGTCCAGGATGCACAGCTCCCCGTAGCCGCCCAGGCCCGCGAGCACCACGAGCCCCACGGCCTCCGGGATGATCATGAAGTAGCGGGTGCAGTCCGGGTGGGTGACGGTGACGGGCCCGCCGGCCTGGATCTGCTGCTTGAAGAGGGGCACCACGCTGCCCGCGGAGCCCAGCACGTTGCCGAAGCGGATGGCGGCGAACGTGGTGCGCGACGTCTCCGCGATGTCGCGGATGACCATCTCCGCGAGCCGCTTGGACGCGCCCATGACGGACGAGGGCTTCACGGCCTTGTCGGTGGAGATGAGGATGAAGCGCTCCGCGCCGCAGGCGTCCGCCATGCGCGCGACGTTCTGGGTGCCGAAGACGTTGTTCTTGATGGCCTCCTCGGGGGAGTCCTCCATCAGGGGCACGTGCTTGTGCGCGGCGGCGTGGAACACGTACTGCGGCAGGTACTCCTTGCCAATGCGCATCATGCGGTCCAGGTCGCGGATGTCCGCCACGATGGAGTGCACCGGCAGCCGCGGGTAGCGCGACTGGAGCTGGCGCACGAGCAGGTAGAGCTCGTTCTCGTTGATGTCCACCACCACGAGCGACTCGGGGGCATGTCCCGCCACCTGGCGCGCGATTTCACTGCCGATGGAGCCCGCCCCGCCGGTGACGAGGATGCGGCGGCCGGAGACGAGCCGGTGCACCTCCTCCCGGTCGAACGAGATGGGGTCGCGGGGCAGCAGGTGCTCCGGGCTGAGGTCGTGCAGCATCGCGGCGGTGACCTTCTGGTCCAGGTAGGCGAAGGAGGCCGGGATGATCTTGAAGCTGACGCTCTGGTGCCGGCACAGGCTCAGGAGGTACCGGGTGCGCTCGGGGGACAGGCGCGGGATGGCGATGAGCACCTGCGTCACGCGGTGCTTCTTGATGATCTCCGGCAGCGCGTCGATGACGCCGAGCACCGGCTTGCCATTGAGGAAGGTGCCCTGCTTGCCCGGGTCGTCGTCCACCAGCCCGATGACGTGCCACGTGCTGACCTGGGTGCGCATCAGGTCGCGCAGCAGGAGGTCCCCCGCGCTGCCCGCGCCCACGATGAGGGTGCGCTGGGCGCCGTCCGCCCGCGCGCGGCGCTGCTCCAGGTACCACTGCCGCACCATGCGCGGGGCGAAGCGGTGGATGCCCAGGAGCGTGGTGGTGGCGAAGAACTCCAGGGCAATCACCTGGCCCGGCAGCGCTTCGACGAAGAGCGCGGAGCGCAGCAGCTCAAACCCGATGGTGCCGATGATGTTGGCCATCACCAGCCGGACCGCCTCGTTGAGCCCGGAGCGGCGGAACGACCAGCGGTGCAGACCGATCCACACGAGGGCGCTCAGGCGCACCATCAGCAGCAGCGACAGCGCGCCCGGCAGGATCTCCCGGGCGTCCGGCGGCAGCACGCCGTCAAAGCGCGTCAGCGCCGCGAAGTAGAGCGATGCGGCGATGAGGGCCGCGTCCACCACGAGCATGCGCAGCGAACAGAGGCGGGGTGAGCTCCGCGCACTGCCCTCCGCCGCATCCAGGGACCCAACCACCGTGGAAAGCGTTTCGACACTCGTTCCATGCTCCATGAGGCCTCCCCCTTCGGCCTGGCGCGTGTGGCTTCACTCCCTCCGCTGACAGCGGGACGGAAGTTCGCTCCAGTTCGGAATTGCGAGGAAAAGTGGTAGTTCCCGCCTCAAGTCCCAAGCCGTCCCGGAGTGCATCCGCCTGACGCCCGGGTTTCCTGCGCAGGAGTCAGCAACGGCCCCATCCCCCAAGACGCCTTCTGGCTGAAACACAGACGTATTCGTGGTTTCCAAGAAAGATGAGTCGTGCGGCTTTCGTGTGCACGACGGCCCTGTCCACCCCGGGGGCAGCGCGGGCGCGGGCCTGGATGCCTGCCACCACCGAATGGCTTGCCCCTCTGGAGGCGCCCCGTCACGCTGGGCGACATGACGACCGAGTTCATCCTCCTCCGCCATGGCGAGACGGAATGGAATGCCCAGGAGCGCCTGCAGGGGCACCTGAACAGCACGCTGAGCCTGGGGGGCTTGCGCCAGGCGGACGCGCTCGCGGCCCGGCTCGCCACCGTTCGCTTTCAAGCGCTCTACTCCAGCGACCTGGGCCGCGCGGTGCAGACGGCGTCCTGCATCGCGGCCACGACGGGCCATGCCCTCCAGCAGGACGTGCGCCTGCGCGAGCGTGGGCTGGGCATCCTCGAAGGGCTGACGCGCACGGAGGCGCGCCTGCGACACCCGGAGGTCTTCTCCCACTACGCGGCCGGCGGCCCCGACTTCGTCATCCCGGAGGGCGAGAGCACGTCACAAAGGCTGCGGCTCGCGGTCGCGTGCCTGGAGGAGCTGGCCGGGCGCCACCCGGGGGAGCGCGTCGTGGTGGTGACCCATGGAGGGCTGCTCAGCAGCCTGTTCCGCCACTGCCTGGGCATCCCGCCCGCGACACCCCGCGCCTTCGCCGTCCTCAACGCGAGCTGGAACCGGTTCGACTTCGAAGCGGGCGGCTTCCGGCTGGTGAGCTGGGGGGACGTCAGCCACCTGCGCGACCTCAGCCGGGATGACACCTGAGCGGCCGGGCCCCGGGCGGGCGCGGATTTAACTCGGCTTAATGCATCCCGTTTGACGACCTGGGCGACAACTCCCTCAACGGATTCATCAGGGGGACGCACATGTCGGCATCAATCCTGGGCCCCAAGCCCTTCAACGCCATCCAGAAGCCGACGGTCAGCAGGCCGCAGGGGCCGGTCTGCCTGCCACCGCCGCCGCCGGTCGCGGCCGCGAGGACCCAGGGGGCGGGCTTCTTCTCCGACGGCTTCACGGCCGCCCGGAGCGCCGGGCGCAACCCGGTGTTGGATCCCTTCAGCAGCCCGGTGTTCGTCCAGAACAACCCGCCGCCTCCGCCCGCGGCGCCCGCCAATCCGCTCTCCGTGAGCGCGGGACTGGAAGGCGCCCTCACCGTCAGTCCGAACGGCGTGTCGGTGGAGGCCAGCGGAGAGCTGGAGGTGGAGCTGGAGGGAGGCCCCTTCTCCCTCACCGTCGGGGCGTATTCGGAGGTGGAAGCCAGCCAGAGCACCGACGGGGACATGACCACCTTCAGCGTGGAGGCGGAGGTCAGCGTCAAGGCGGAGGCCGGCGTGGAGACGCCGCTGGTCTCCGCGAGCGTCACCGGCGAGACGGGGGCCCGCGGGTCCTACCAGGTGTCGCTGCCCCGCGAGGCCGCGGCGGGCATCACCACGCCCGAACAGGCCGCCGCGCTGCTCAGCCCCTTCCAGCCGGGGAACCTCCCGGTGGGGACCACCATCGAGATGCACGGTGAGACCTTCATGGAGACCGGCATGTCGGTGACGTTCCAGAACATCGCGAACGCGTTCGACCTCACGGTGAGCGACAGCGTGGAGCGCGCCCGGGGCATGTCCATCGCCATCAACAAGGTGGACGAGAACACGGTCCGGGTGACCATCGGGCCCACGGAGACGGTGTCGCGCACCGGGGGCCTTGGCATCAAGGCGGCGGGCGTGGAGGTCAGCCTGTCCACCACCGGCACGGTGGACCAGCAGTCCGCGCGTCAGGTGGACTTCGACATCTCCACCCCGGAGGGACAGGCGGCCTATGACCGCTTCCTCGCCACCGGCCAGCTGCCGGGCAACGACGCCGCGAACGGCACCTCCAACGCCGCGACCGTGGACGTCATCTCCGGCCAGGTGACCCAGGAGCTGACCGTGGCCGTCTCCTTCGGGGAGTCCACCCCCGTGACGGACGACTACACGTACACGACCTACGACGACGGCCGGCAGCTGTTCGAGTACTCCGGCCGCATTGGCCCGGTGACGCTCGCCATCGCGGGCGAGGTGAACGACCCCTCCACCCACACCTATGACGCCACGGCGACGGGGGTGGAGCCGAACGTCCTGGACGGCCTGCGCCAGGTGTACCCGGGCATGGAGGGCACCGGCGATTCGGTGACGCTGTCCTTCACGAACGCGGAGGGGCAGCGGCTGATGGAGCTGGCGCAGCAGTGGGTGCAGAACCCCGTGGAGCACGTGGAAGGGTTCCCGGAGACCCCGCCGGACTGGGTGCTGGCCGTGGCCGGCGCGGCGACGCCGGAGGAGGCCATCGCCCTGATGATGTCGCCGACGGCGAACTACGACTCCACGGCGGTGCTCTACCGGATGAGCGAGCTCAGCCTCTACATCAACCCCGGGAACGACCCCCAGGGTCCCCAGCTCCCGGGAACGGCCACCGCGCAATAGGCGGGCTGCCAGAAGGGGTGGTTCTGACCCTACAATGGCGGCGCCATGCGCACGCCATCCTCCCCCGGGCTCGGTCCGCCCGCCGTCTTCGTGGGCCGCGCCCAGGAGGTGCGGCGGATGGGGGAGATGTTGAAGCGCGTGCACACCGGGCTCGTCTACGGCCTGCCCGGTGCGGGCAAGTCCGCGCTGGCGGCGGCGGTGGCCTCGCGCCACCGGGGCACCGTCGTGCACCGGCGCGTGCTGCCGGGAGACACGCTGGACACGGTGGTGGACGACGTGCGCCGCCTGCTGCGCGAAGCGCCCGTGGCCCAGGCGCTGTCGGATGCGTCCCGGCTGGACGACCTGTCGCGCGAGCTGGAGGCCCGCCGCGCGCTGTGCGTGCTGGACGACCTGCACGTGCTGTCGCCCCCGGAGCGCGTGGCGCTGGTGGAGGACCTGGGCGGACGGCTGCGCAAGGGGACGCTGCTGGCCACCTCGCGCGAGTCCGTGCCCCGGCACGCCAGCAGCCCGGACCGCTTCGAGCTGCGGCTGGATGGCCTGGAGGAAGAGGCCGCGCGCCTGCTGTGGCGGGAGCTGGACGCGCTCTATGGCGAGCGGGATGGCTTCACCGCCGCGTGGAGCCGCTCGCGGGGGCTGCCCTTCCTCCTGCGCCGTGCCCATGCCGGGGACACGGGCGGGGATGAGCCGGTGCGCGCGGCGCTGGCGGCGCTGCCCGGGGACGAGCGCCAGCTGGCCGCGGTGCTGGCGCTGAGCGCGGTGCCGCTCTCGGCGAGCACCCTCCAGGATGTGCTGCCCGGGAGCACGGCCGGCGAATCCCTGCGGCGGCTGGGCGCGCGGCTGCTGGTGGAGACGGACGCACAGGGCAGGCACGGCGTCCACGACCTGGTGCGTGAGGCGCTCGTGTCGCTGCTCGGCCCGGAGGAGCTGGACGCCGCCCACGCGTCCCTGCTGGAGGCGCTGGAGCGCGAGCCCCTGCCCGCGGTGATGCGGGTGCGCGCGGTGTGCCGCCACCTCCAGGCGATGGGCCGTCACGAGGCGCGGGCGGACTTCATCGTCGCCCAGGCGGAGGCGCTGGTGCGCCACGGCGCCGCGGACGAGCTGCTGTCGCTGCTGGAGTCGCTGCCCGCCGCGCTGCACACGCCGGAGGTGCGGCTGGCCCATGCGCGCGCCCGGGTGCGGCTGCTCGACCTGCGGCGGGCGTACCCGGAGCTGCTGGAGCTGCGGGCCTCGCTGGACGCGCCGGGAGCGACGGCGAGCGAGGCCCTGCGCGAGGGCGTGGGCGCGGTGCTGGTCCGGGTGTCCCTCTTCTCGCTGGAGACGGCGGCGTGCCAGCGGACGCTGGAGGCCATGCCCATCCCGAGCAGCGCGGAGGTGTTCCTCCAGCAGCTCCTGGCCCTGTCCGCCCTGCTCTTCTTCCAGGGGCGCATCGACGAATCGCTCGCGGTGCTGGACGGCGCGGCGGAGGCTTCCGGGGAGAAGCGGGTGCTGGGGTGGTGTGCCTATGCCCGCGCGCTGATGCTGTGGATTGAGGGCCGGGACAGCGAGCTGGCGGCCCCGCTGGCCCGATGTGTGTCATTGCTGGAGGACGCGCCGCTCGACTCGCGAGGCCCGCTGGTGGCGGCCATGTCCGCGGGCATCCTCAGCCGGCTGGGCCGCTTCACGGAGGCCGAGGCCGCGCTCGCGAGCGCCCGGGAGCGGCTGGGACAGCTGGGAGCGCCGCGCCTCGCGCTGGAGCTGGACTGCATCGACGCGTGGGTGCGGGGCGAGCTGGGGCAGCGTCGGGCGGCGCTGGCCGCGTTGAGGCAGACGGAGGCCCGGGCGGAGCGCGCGGGCTACCTCTTCGTCCGCATGCTCTGCCGCATTGGTGCGGGCCGCATGTTGCTGGAGCTGGGCCGGCGCGCGGAGGGCCAGGCGCTGCTGGACACGGTGGAGGCGGAGGCCCGGGCACGGGGCGTGGTGGGCCTGCTGCGGGCCGTGCAGGGCGCGCGGGCCCTGGACGTGCCGGGGCCCGCGAGCCCCCCTGTCACGGTGGAGCCGCGAGAGGTGCGCCCCGGTGTGGCTGCCCGTCAGCGCGCCCTGGCGGCGCTGGACGCGGCCCGACAGGGGGACTCCGCGCGGGCCACGGGGCTGCTCGCCGCGCTGGAGCCGCTGGCGGTGGGAGGCGACTTCGCGCTGGAGCGAGCGGTGGGCCACCTGGCGCGGGCGGGGCTGCACCGGCTGGCGGGAAGGTCGCGCGAGGCGGAGGAGTCGCTGGAGAGCGCGGCCCGCGCCGCGGCGGAGGGAGAGGTGGATCCGGAGCTGATTCCAGAGCTGTCCCGCACCCTGCCCTCCCTGCCGGGCGCGGACGCCGGGCCCACGGCCGAGGCGACGGACGAGGTGGTGCTGGATGCGCGGCGCCACGAGCTGCGGGCCCTGGGGCGCGTCATCTCCCTGGAGCGGCGGGCGCTGCCGCGCAGGCTGCTGTACGCGCTGGCCCGGCAGCCGGGCCGCACGCTGTCGAAGGAGGACTGCGTGCGGGCCATGTGGAACGCGGACTACGACCCGCGGCTGCATGACAACTCGCTGCGGGTGCACGTGAGCCACGTGCGCGAGATGCTGGAAGGCACGGGCTGCCGCGTGGTGTTCGAAGACCCCGGCTACCGGCTGGAGGTCGCCGGGGGCTTCACCTTCATCACGGAGTAGGGCTTGGGGCGGAGCAGTAGCGGGCCGCCTGGAGCTGATGCGTGCGCGGCGTCTGCGTGGAGGTCATCACGATCGCGCCCATCCACCTCTCCGGAAGCTCCTCCAGCAGCACCCACTGCGCATGCCGGTGCAGGGGCAGCGGCTCGGGGCCCGGAGTCCAGTCCTTCGGGGCACCGCCCTGCCCCAGGGCCCAGAGGCGGCCCCGCCAGTCGAACCAGGTGTCCCCTCCCGACACCGGTGCGGAGCGGACGGAAAGCCAGGCAATCTCAAGCCCGTGGGACGTGGCCGTGGCACCGAACCAGGCGAGCTCGTGCGGCGTCGTCACGGCCACGGTCTCTTGCGTGCCCCCGTCGAAGAGGTTCTTCACGACCGCCAGCTTGTCGTCATTCCGGGTGTCGCACACCAGCAGGGCGGGTGACGCGCCCAGCTCCACGAGCTGGGGCGTCGGCGAGTAGGCCGTATCGACAGTGCGTTCATCACCGACGGGCAGCAGGTCGCTGTCAAAGCGTTGGAGCCGAACCAGCTCCTCCCCCAAGCCTCCTGTTTCCTGGAGCACCGCCAGCAGGAAGCCTCCCGTGCTCAACCCCAGCACCTCCACCCGGTCCACGATGGCGCCCTCGGGAGTCATGCGCATCAGGACCCGGGGAGCGGCCAGCACCTTCCCGTCCAGGTCCGTGACCGTGCCCAGCACCTCGTGAGCCCCAGCGAGGTAGGGACCGTCCGCCCAGGCCACGAAGACCCGTGAGCCCTCCGCCGCCACGGCCGCCTTGCTGGCGACCCCACCTACGGGATGGTCGAAGAGCACCACGTCGCCCGTACCGCCGTCCTGCCCGGGCGTGGGGCGCCCCTGCGCATCGAGCGGGACGAGATGCCCCCGGGTGTGGTCCGCCACCGCGCCCGTCGAGGAGTAGTACAGCGCGGGCCCCCGCGAGGTGGACAGCAGCTGGCTCTTCACGGTGCCGAGGGCCCCCGACGGGTCCACGACGTCCACCGGCACGTCCGTGGTGCCCAGCGGCTTCATGAAGGTGTCCATCCGCACGATGCGAGCCACCGCCGGTTGGTCGAGCACCGCCACCAGCACGCCCTCCGCCACGCGGACACTGCTCACGTTGTTCTGGGTCAGGGCCTCCGCCAGCGGCGTGACCGTTGACCATGTGGCCGGATCCGTCACGCCGTCGCAGTCGTTGTCCACACCATCACAGCGCGTCTCCGTCGTCTCGTAACTGGAGCCATACGACAGCGCCGTGCACACCGGTTCATAGGCCCCATCCACCTGGGCGCGGCGGGCCCCGGCGCAAACGCCCAGCGTGCGCTCACACGGAAGGGGCTCGACGGTTCCGCCATCCGGCGGCGGTGAGCCCCCGTCGTCCGGAGTGCCCGCGTCCACCACCGTGCCCGCGTCCACCACCGTGCCCGCATCCTGCGGCGAGGAGGACGACCCGCATCCTCCCAACATCAGACTCCCCGCCAACGACACGACCGCCCACATCCAACGTTTGTCCATTGGCGCGAGCCTAATCCCTTTCCACGCCAACGCGCGCCAGATGCGCCGAGGATGTTGCGCCCGGGTCCGGCAGGACATGCGCTGCTGCGCCCCCATGAAAACCGGAAAGCCAGTCCTCCGCGTCCCACTCCCCAGCGCAGGGGGAGCTCGCCTGGCAGACCGCGGCACTTCGCGTCCATGGCCGCCTACAAGACCTTCTTCACCACAAAGAAGTACGACGTCGTCATCACCCACGGACCCCTGCCGTGAGGTGCCCGGCTGGACAACAGGATTACAGTAGTTATCCAGTTGCTATAAAATCACGCATAAGGGTTTACAAGAGGAACCGGGCTCCTCCACAATCCCGGCGCTTCATAAAACACCCCTTTGACGAGGTTCACATGCTTTCAGGTCAGGTCGTGCGTGGCTGGGCAGCCGCCAGCGTGATGTCGCTGCTGGTCGTCGGATGCGGTCCGCAGGAGAAGCGTGAAGAGCAGGCCCCGGTGGAGGCCCCCGCTTCCACGACGCAGGACATCGTCGGAGGGACCAACACCACCATCGCCGCGAACCCGTGGCAGGTGTCCCTGCAGAGCACCAGCGGCAGCCACTTCTGCGGCGGCTCCGTGCTCAACGCGAACTGGATCCTGACCGCGCAGCACTGCGTGAAGTCGGGCAGCACCGTCTCCAAGCCGGGCCGCATCGTGGCCGGCGTCACCAACCGCACCGACAGCACCTCCGGGCAGATCCGCACGGTGGCGCAGGTCGTCGTCTTCCCGGGTTACTCGGACCCGAGCGTGGGCAAGGACGCGGCGCTGCTGCGGCTGACCTCGCCGCTGGACCTGAGCGGCCCGAACGTGAAGGCCATCCCCATCGTCACCGCGGCGGACGCGGCGGCGGGCGTCACCGCCCCGGGCGTCATCTCCCGCGTCACGGGCTGGGGCACGCTGACCAGCGGCTCTTCGTCGCTGCCCACCACCCTCCAGACGGTGGACGTGGCGCTGCTGAGCAACGCCCAGGCGCAGGCCAGCTACCCCGACGAGACCATCACGGCGGACCAGCTCGCGGCGGCCTCGCCGGGCAAGGACTCCTGCCAGGGTGACAGCGGCGGTCCGCTCACCGTCCTCAAGGGCAGCACCCGCGTCCTCGCGGGCATCGTGAGCTGGGGCTACGGCTGCGCGGACGCGCAGTACCCGGGCCTCTACGGCCGCGTGTCGTCCTTCGAGAGCTGGATCAACTCCACCATCAACGGCACGACGCCTCCTCCGGGCACGACGCTGCTCGACAAGACGGGCCTGTCCGGCGCGTCCAGCTCCTTCACGCACTTCGCCATCACCGTGCCCGCCGGCGCCACCACGCTGACCGTCGAGCAGTCGGGCGGCACGGGTGACGCGGACCTCTACGTGCGCCAGGGCTCGCAGCCCACCACGTCGGCCTACAACTGCCGCCCCTACGCCAGCGGCAACGCCGAGACCTGCACCCTGAACAGCCCCGCCGCGGGCACCTGGTACGTCTCCGTGCGCGGCTACAGCGCGTTCACGGGCGTGTCCGTCAAGGCCACCGTTCCGTAGTCCCGGAGCGCGTTTCGCCTGAAGTCCAGAGGCCCCGTCCCTCCCCGCTGGAGGAACGGGGCTTCTGTGTTTCAAGCCGCCAACCCGTGTCGCCGGGATGCCAGGGTGATAGACCCGGGGTCATGGCCCGGACTGGACCTCGAACCTCCCGCTGCCCCGACTGCAACGCCCCCTTCAAGCTCCAGGCCGGGCAGACGCACTACACCTGCGGCTTCTGCGGCATCGCGTTCGACCTGGGTGACACGCAGCCGGGCGCGCCCCTCCCTCC
>NZ_RAWG01000197.1 GCF_003611735.1 Corallococcus sicarius
ACCGCCCCCTCCGCCGCCGTTCTCCTTGGTGCATCCCCCCACGGCGCCCAACAATCCCACCAGGCCCCAGGCCACCGCATTTCTCGTCCAGCGCATCCGCGTCCTCCTTGGGTTCTGACTCCGTCCGGGTTCCGGCCTGCCCGGGTCCATCCGCCCCCAGTCAGGTTCTAGCGGAAGAAACAGCAAGGTAGCGACCCTTCTGGCGCCGGCATCCGGCCCGCCTGGGCGCCTGCCCCGCAAAAGTCGACTGCCGCCCGCCACCTCAAGGGTGGGCCGGGCGGCAGCGGCACTCACGAACTGTGGATACGACTCAGCCCCACATGTCGCCGATGAGCTCCTTGCGGCGGGACATGAGCTTCTTGAAGAAGTTGTCGTCGCGCATCTTGTCGAAGGTGGCGACGGACTCGTTCTTCGCGGCGGACGCCTCCGCCTCCTTCTTGATCTCCGCGGGCGTGGCGTTCGGGTTGGCCGCCATGAACTTCTTCATGTCGTCCTGGATCTTGCCCTTCACCTTGTCGATGCGGCCCTCGCCCAGGAAGCTGATCTTGCCCTTGGACTCGTTCATCCCGGCGACGGCCGAGTTGACGACATCCGTGACAGCCTGGGTCTTCTCCGCGTCCGTATCGTTGGCGGCCTTGTACTGCTGAGCACCGCCGTTCGCGCCAACACCACCAACTCCACCAGCCATGGGGGAACTCCGTAGGAAGGAAGTTGAATCTTGAGGGGATTATCCGCGAAGCAGAACGGGAGTTGCGTCAGGGGTGGGCGTTCTCCTCACGAAGAGCGCCCCTGATTTCCGCCGCGAGGGCTAGCCCTTGAGCTTGCCCAGGGCGGGGTTCTTCATCCACGCCTTGAAGGACTCGAGGTCCTTCTGCACTTCCTGCGAGTCCGGCTTGGCGTTCGCGACGGCGGGAGGCGGGGGCACGTCACCCGTGATGGCGGCGCGCTTCTTCGCCGCGCCGTCGCTCTCGAAGGCGTCCCGGCCACCCGAAGCGCCGGCGGCGGCCGCGGGCTTGGCGGCGGCGGCGGGCGCGGCGGCCGCGGCAGGAGCAGCAGCCGCAGGATCAAAGCCGCGCGCGGTGAGGTAGTTCTGCATCCACTCCACGGACTCGATGAGGACCGGCGGCATGGCGGCCAGCGCCGGGTTCTTGCCCGCCTCACCCAGGTGCCGGTTGAAGGCGTCCTTCACGTCCTGGTACAGCGCCATGTTCATGTGGGCGCCGTCCTTCGTGTTGGCGAGCAGCTCGGACATCTTGCGCAGCACCTGCTGGAGGGTCCCCGTCGCGGTCTTCGCGGCGGCATCCAGCCCGGTGATGATGCTCTCGCGCTTCTTCGTCAGCTCTTCCGGCGCGGCTGGCGGCATCTCGGCGGGGACTCGCGGATCAGGATTCGGGTTCGCCATGGAACTGTCCTCGGGTGAAGAGGGATGGTTGACACACACACCCTAGCAGAAGATGCCAGGGCGCTAGAAACTCCTGAAGCTCTCCCAACCCTGGAATCCCCCCCAGGGTTTCGAGGCCGTGGCTCAGCGGCGCGTCAGCGCGGTGACCATGGCGCCGGCCTTGCGCACCACCGGATCATCCACGGGCGACATCGCCGCGGCGCGGCGCAGATCCTCCAGCGCCTGGGGCTTCTGGCCCATGGCCAGCTTCACCTCCGCGCGGCCCACGTAGACGGACGGATCCTGCGGCGCGAGCTTCGCCGCGACGTCGAAGGCCGCGAGCGCCCCCTGGCCATTGCCGGCCGCCATCTCCACCACGCCCAACGCCTTGGCGAAGTACACGTCCGTGGGGTTCACCGCGTAGAGGCCCTGGAAGAGCGTGCGCGCCTCCGCGATGCGGCCCTGGTAGAAGAAGAAGTAGGCCGTCTTGGCGATGGCGTACAGCTCGTCATTCGAATAGCCGCGCACCTCACGGAGCGTGGCCTTGCCTTCCGCCCAGCGCTGCAGGAGCGCGGTGAGCTTCGCCTCGTCCTGCGGGTCCTCGGGGTCCAGCGACGCCATGGGTCAGTAGCCCTCGTCCTTCTGCTCTTCCCACATGCGGCGGATGATCTCCTGGGACTCCGCGCTCACCTGATCCACCAGGCCCAGCATCGCGGACTCGCGCTGCAGGAGGGCCTTGAGGCGCTCCAGGCGCTCCGGCGGCGCGTTCACGCGGGCAAGTCCCCGCTCCAGCATCATGCGCTGCCCGTCATCCCCGCGGCCGGCGACACTGGCCAGGTGGGGCCGGTCGCTGAAACCCTCCAGGTCCGCGTCATGCCCGCCCGGGTGCGGCGGCAGGGGCAGCCGCAGCTCCTCCGACGAGTGTGCGGGGCCGATGAAGTCCAGCAGCGCCGCGGACGCGAGCGCCGGGTTCTTCGGGTTGCCCGCCTTGCGCGCCTTCTTCGCCCGCTCCAGCTGCGCGGGATCCACCAGCCGCTCGCGGACACTGCGGGGACCACCCCAGGGCCAAAGGGCTGTACTGGGGGGAGGATTGTTGATTCTGGCCATGGTGGCCCGACTTCAACCCAGGTGAGGGGGCCGCGTCCAGCCCCCTTCAGCGGCCGGCCGCCTGCTCCCGCTGGAGGGTGTAGATGAAGTTCAACACCTCGGCGACCGCGTCGTAGAGTTCCTCAGGGACTTCCTGGCCCACGTCCACGCGGTACAGGGCGTGCGCCAGCGACACGTTGCGCATCACGGGGATGCCGTACTGCTTGGCGATCTCCTTGATCTTCTCCGCCTTGAGCCGCATGCCCTTGGCGACGACGCGCGGGGCGCCATCCGCCTGCTTGTCGTACTTGATGGCGATGGCGATGTCCGCCTCTTCATCACTGGCCATGGCACCCTCCTTCAGGCGCGCGCCGCAGGCGCCGCGTTCTGCTTCAACCCGTAGACGAAGTTCAGGACCTCGGCGACCGCGTCGTAGAGCTCCTCGGGGACCTCCTGGCCCACGTCCACGCGCAGGAGCGCATGGGCGAGCGGCACGTTGCGCAACAGCGGCACGTCCGACTCGCGCGCCAGCGCCTTGATGCGCTCCGCCTTGGCGTCCATGCCCTTGATCAGCACCCGGGGCGCCCCGTCCTTGCCCTGGTCGTAGATGAGCGCGACCGCGACGTGGTCCGGGTTGGTGACGATGACGCTCGCGTCCTTCACCGCCTCCATCTGGGCCCCCTCCATGATCTCCTGGTGGAGCTCCTTGCGCTTGGCCTTGTGGTGCGGGTCGCCTTCGCTCTGCTTGTACTCCTTCTTGACCTCGTCCTTCGTCATCATCATGTCCTTCATGTACGACTTGCGCTGCCACCACACGTCGAAGATGCCGAAGATGACGAAGAGCATCAGGATGCGGACGCTCACCCGGTAGATGATCTCCCCGAGGATGACCATGATGCCGTGCGTGTCCTGCCGCACGGTTTCGATGACGAGGGGCATCGAGTCGCGCACCACGCCGTAGACGACGTAGGCGGCGACGGTGATCTTGATGAGGTTCTTGAGCAGCTCCACGAAGGCCTTCTTCGTGAACAGGTTCTTCAAGCCCGCCAGCGGGTTGACCTTGTCCAGCTTGGGCATCAGCGGGTCCATGGTGAAGAGCGACCCCACCTGGAGGAAGTCCATCAGCCCGCCCAGCACCGCCGCGCCGGCCGCCACCGGCACCGTGAGCAGCAGCATCGTCTTCAGCCCCATGTAGAGCAGCTTGGTCGTCGCGAGCCCCAGGTCCTCCGGATGGGCAATCTGATCGAAGCTGAAGCGGAACAGCACGGAGATCTCCTCCTCCACCGTGCCCCACGTAGCGCTGGCGATGCCCATGCCCGCGGCGAGCACGGCCACAGCCGTCAGGTCCTTGCTCTTCCAGACCTGGCCCTTCTTGCGGGAGTCGTCGAGCTTCTTCTGCGACGGCTCCTCTGTTTTGTCGCCACTCTCTTCCGACATGGAGGAACCCCGGGGCGCCCTAGGCCAGCAGGCGGATGGCGTGCTGGACCATGCGCAGCATGTTGGCCAGCTCCAGCTGCATGCGCCCGATGATCACGTGCATGGCCATGAACATGATCAGCACGCTCACCAGCGGCTTGAGGGACATGGAGATGAAGAAGACCTGGATCTGCGGGGCGACGCGGTTGATGGCGCCCAGGGCCAGGTCGGTGACGAACGCGGCCACCATGCCGGGACCGGCCAGCGCGAGCCCCACCTTCAGGAGGTTCGCGAAGGCGCGGATCATCAGGTCGAAGAAGGGCCACACGCCCCGGCTGAAGTGAGGGAAGCCCTCCAGGGGGACGATCTGCAGGCTGTCCGCGAGCGCCTGGATGATGATGTGGTGCCCGTCCAGCGACAGGAACAGCACCACGGCCAGCTGCACCTTGAGGCTGGAGAAGAGCGACACCTGGGTGCCCAATTGCGGCACGAAGAGCTGGGCGTTGTTGCTGCCCGACATCGTGTCCACCAGCGTGCCGGCCACACGGGCCGCTTCGAACACGGTGTTGACGATGTACGACAGGCACAGCCCGATGAAGATCTCCTTGCACAGGAGCGCGATGTAGGGGAGCGCGCTGATGGGGATGTTCTCCATCCGGTCGCTCACGGACGGGAACAGCACGATGGCGATGAGCAGCCCCAGGCCCAGCTTCATCTCCGCCGGCACCACCTCGCCGCCCAGGAACGGGCTGAAGATGAGCAGGGGCATCACGCGGCACATGATGAGCGCCACGGTGAAGATGGTGAGTGACAGGTTGAACCGAGCGCCCACCTCGGCCATGACTTCACCGATGTTCATCTGCCGATGAGCGCCGGGAAGCGGTCGAAGACGTGGAAGGTGAAGCGCAGCAGCTGCCCGCCAATCCACGGCCCGGTCATGGCCAGCACGCCGAAGACGAGGACGACCTTGGGCGCGAACGTGAGCGTCTGCTCCTGGATCTGCGTGGTGGCCTGGAACAGCGAGATGAGGAACCCCACCAGGAGGCTCGTGAGCACCGGCGGCGCGGAGACGACGAGCACCAGGAACAGCGCCTCCTGGGTGATGGACGTGAGCTGATTCATGGGAGTGAGGCGCTCCTTACAGGTAGCCGATGACCAGGCCCTTGGCGATGAGGTACCAGCCGTCCACGAGCACGAACAGCAGCAGCTTGAAGGGCATGGAGATGGTGGTGGGCGACAGCATGTGCATGCCGAGCGCCAGGAGGATGTTGGCGACCACCATGTCGATGACGATGAACGGCACGAAGAGCAGGAAGCCAATCTGGAAGGCCTCCTTGAGCTCGGACACCACGAACGCCGGAACGATGATCATGAAGTCGTTGGGCGTGATGTCCTTGCGGTCCTCCTCCTTCCGCATCTTCTTCGCCAGGCTGTAGAAGAGCGTGCGGTCCTTGTTGGTGACCTTCTTCTTGAGGAACTCCCGCAGGGGCTCCTTGGACTTGTCCGCGGCCCCCAGGAGCGTGCCCACCGTCTCCGAGGAGAACACCGCCGTTCCCCGCGACCAGATGTCCACCCCGCCCGCCCGGTACATCTCCTGGCCGATGGGCGCCATGATGTAGACGGTGAGGATGATGGCCAGGCCGGTGATGACCTGGGTGGGGGGAATCTGCTGGGTGCCCAGCGCCGAGCGGACGATGGAGAGCACCACGGAGATCTTCACGAAGCTCGTCACCATCATCAGCGCGAACGGGAGCAGCGACATGGCCGCGAGCGCGAGGATGAGGATGAGGGGGCGGGAGGTGAACGAGTCGGAGTTCACGGCCTCCTTCACCATGGAGTCCGGGGCCGAGTCACCGCTCCCCTTCTTCGCCGCGGAGGCGACGAACGGGTGCAGCGACACGATGGCCGCGAAGAGCCAGGGCGGAGCGCGGAACAGGAGCGGGCGGGCGGGAGACGAACGGTTCACGGGACGGCCTTCAGACGCCCGGCGGCGGCGTGGGGCCACCGGTCCGGCGGGAGAGGAGCTTCTGGAGGAAAGGACTCAGGGACACCGAGGCCGCCGGAGGCCGCGCAGCGCGGATGCGCTCCACGGCGTCGCGGTCCAGCTTCGACACAAGTTGCACACCACCCTCGCCGCCACCCACCAGCAGGTACTCGTCCGCGGCCTTCAGGACGAAGAGCGTGCGCCGTTGATCCAACGGGATGCGCTCCAGCACCGACACCACGGACGCCTTGCCCACCGGCACGCCCTGCAGCCCCATCAGCCTGCGCAGGCCCACGTTGAGCGTCAGGTAGATGGACGCGAGCACCGCGCCCAGGAGCGCCACCGTGCGCACCACCACCCAACCCAGGCTCTCCTGCTCCGCGGCCTCCTCTTCGGTGCCGATGCCCAGCTCGCGGTCCAGTTCGTCCGCGTGGCGTGAGGCCCGCGCCGCCTCCGGCTCCGGCGCGCGCGCCGGGGCGACGTCGGGCGTGGCGGAGGCCGCCGGCGCGTCGGGGACGGGCGCGGGAGGCGCGACGGCTTCGGCCTTCGCCGGAGGCGCCGCGGGGGCGGGGGTCGCCTGCGGCGCCGCGGGCGCCTGCGCCAGGACGGCGGGCGACACGAAGAGCAACGCGGCGCCAAACAAGCTGCGCGAGGAGGAGAGACGGAGGACTGCCATGGATGGGCGCGAGCCTAGTGCACCCGGGTCGGGACCGCCACGGGCCCCGGCGCGGGCGGGGCCCCCTGCCCGCCTGCCCTGACGCATGGGACGGAAAGGCTCATCCCAGGTGGATGATGCGCACGCCGAGCTGGCCGTCCATTTCGACGAGCTCGCCCCGGGCCACCACCTTGCCGTTGACCGACAGGTCCACGGGTTCGCCCGGCCCGCGCCGCAGCTCGAGGACCTGACCTGTGCGCAACCCCACCACCTGCTCCGCCGTGATGGGCACGCGCGCCAGCTCCACCGCCACCTGCAGGGGCAGGTCACTGAGCAGGTCGCTTCCATCCCGGTTGTTCGCGTCGTCCAAGGCCGCCCCTTCCAGTTCCGGAGGAACGTCCAGCTCCGGGTTGGTGAATTCCTCGTTCTCCTCCGAACCGCCCGCGGACTCCGCCTGCGAGTGGCCCACCTCCCCGGGAACGACGTCCGTGATGCGCGCACGGTAGCGGCCGTTCTCCAGGTACACGTCCGCCGCGAGGTGGCCGGTGCGGCCCATCCCCAGCCGCAGCTGCGCCGTGCCGGGTTCGCCCTTGTCCGGCCGCGCCGACAGGGCGTCCAGCAGCAGCACGTCCTTGATGCGCAGCGACGCCAGGTCCTGCGCGGACAGCTCCGCGACGCCAATCTCCGCGCGCAGCCAGTCGCGCAGCGTGGACAGCCGGCGCCCGTTCGCCTTCATGTCCGCGCGCCGCCGCTCGCTCCGCTGGGCGCTCGCGACCTCGGGTTCGGCCGCCTCCAGCACCGCCGACGGCACCACCAGCCGCACGATGCCGCGGTGCGTGCCCAGCAGCGCGTTCAGGTGCACCGCCAGCATGGGGCCGTCCTCTCCCAGGCGCGCGGAGACTTCATCCACGCCGCGCGCCACGCTGTCCAGCCGCGGCCGGGGAACGCCCGCCTGCAGCCCGGGCACCAGCTCCTTCAGGGCCTCCAGGACGACGTAGCCCATCACGCCCTCCTCGATGTCCGTCAGCGGCCGCAGGCCCACCGTCTCACCGGCGCCGCCCAGGAGCAGGTCCACCGCCGAGTGCGCCAGCGACAGCTCTATCTCCAGCACCACCCGGCCCTTGAGCGAGCCGGGCGCGAGCACCGCCAGGAAGGAGGGGTCGCCCAGGAAGCGGCGCAGCTCCGTCATGGGGCGCGCCTGGGCGGACTCCACCGTCAGGCGCACGTCCACGTCGAAGAGCGCCTTGAGGCGCGCGCAGACGGTCTCCAGCGTGCCCGGGTTCGGCGTCAGCCAGCGGATGCGCTCCGACAGCAGGCCCTGCGCGCGGGACACCTTCTCCAGGTGCGTGAAGACAAAGGGCTTCCATGGGGCGACAGGCGCCGCCGGTGCCGAGGCGGGCTTCGCGGGGGGCCCCAGCTTCCGGGTGTCGACCAACATGGTTCGCTCGTAGATTCCGGGTTCGTCGTCCGGCTCCAGGCTCATGTCTTCGCCTCGAACCTCAGCTGCTCAAGCGACAGCCCCCGACCTCCCAGGGCGCTGCGCAGGCCCTCGCTGTTCTCCTCCAGGAGCTTCAGCGTGTCGCGGTCGCTGCCACTGAAGACCGCCGAAATCTTTCCGTTCTTCGCGCTGACCTTGATGGAGAGGCCGTTGAGCACGTCCCCGCGCAGGTCGATCTGGAACTCCGCGTTGCCCGCGGCGTTGGTGCCCACGCGAACGCGCTCCACGATCTTCTGGGCAATCTCGCTGGCCATCTGGCGCAGGCGCTCCGAGCCGGCCATGTCCTTGGGCTTGGCCACCGGCACCGGCGCCATCAGCGCGGGGTTGAACCGGAAGCCCGCGCCGGCCATCTGGCCGCCCTTGTCGTCCTTGTCCTTGTTGCCGCCGCTGCCGCCCTTGCCGCCGCCCGCGTTGACGTCCGTCTTGAGCTCACCCTTCTCCGAGCTCAGGCGGCTCGACTGGCCGTCGGACTTCGTCAGGTCGCCGTCGCGCACGTCGGTGGAGCGCTTGTCCTCGGTGGCCTCCGACTTGCGGGTCTCCGAACGCTGCGCCAGCGTCTGCGTCTCCGCGTTGCGCTGGGTCTGCTGCGCGCCCTGGGAGGACTCACCGGGCCGGGCCGAGCCCGCTTCCTTCTGGAAGAGCTTCTCGTCGAAGGTCTTGGCCTGACCCTGGGTGGCGCGCGCGAGCACCTGCTTCGCGAGTCCCTGCGGCGTCTTGGGGTCCGCCGTCTTCGGCTGCGCCTTCTCCGCCTGCCCCTGCTGGACCAGCTTGGAGAAGAGGGACTCGCCCTCCACCCGCTTCTTGGTCTTGGCCTCCGCGAGCTTGCGCTCCTGGATCATCCGCTCCGCCATGCGCGCGGCATCGCGATCATCGTCAACTCGGCTCATGGCGTCCTCTCCTGACTGCGGGGTGCGGGGCGGCGGGAGGTTACTTGCGCTGGCGGGCCAGGAACAAGGCGTTGCCAATCTCCTCCTGGTTCAGCTCCTCGCGCTGCTGGCGCTCCTGGCGCACCTGCTTCACGAAGTTTTCCTTGTTCTTTTCAATGGCCTTGAGCTCCTTGGCGGCCTCGGCCATCAGCATGCGGCGCTGCTCCACCAGGCGGGCAGCCGCCTTGACGACCTCCTTCTGGTGTTCAATCTGGAGGGCGACCTGGGCCTCTTCGTCCTTCAGGCGCTCCTCGAAGCGGCCCATCATGTTCATGCCGCTGATGCCGGCGCCCTTGGCCATCATCTGCTGGAAGTACTCGGCCACCTTCGCCTTGCGCTCCTTGCGACGGCGCTCCAGCTCCGCCTCCAGCCGGAGCTGCTCCTGCTTTTCCTTCTCCAGCGCCTTGATGGCGGCGGAGAAGGCCTGTTCGGCCTCCTCCTTCGCCTTCTCACGCATGTCCAGCAACACCTGCAACCGGTACGGGGGCATGGTGGGGACATCCTAACCGGAAAACCCCCGCCCGTGCCCCCACCTCCGGGGACGGGCCCGGTCAGTCCTCGAAGAGGGCGATGAGCTGCTCCACGGTCTCCTCGTAGGGGGAGTTGGAGTGGGTGTCCTGCTTGAGGAAGTCGATGATGGCGTCGTACTTCTCGATGGCGTAGTCGGTCCGCGCGTCGGCGCCTGCCTGGTAGGCACCCAGGAGGATGAGGTCGCGCTGCTTCTCGTAGGTGGAGAGCGTCTCGCGCAGCTTGCCGGCGGCCTTCTTGTGCTCCTTGGAGACGATGCCGCTCATCACACGGCTCAGGCTCGCGAGCACGTCCATGGCGGGCCACTGGTTTCGCTCACCCAGGGCGCGGTTGAGGATGAAGTGGCCGTCGAGAATACCTCGGACTTCGTCGGCGATGGGCTCCTCCATGTCACCGCCGGCCACGAGGCAGGTGTAGATGGCGGTGCACTTGCCCTTCTCCGAGTTGCCCGTGCGCTCCAGGATGCGCGGCAGCATGGAGAAGACGCTGGGCGGGTAGCCCTGACGCGCGGGGGGTTCGCCAATGGCGAGGCCGATGTCGCGCTGGGCGCGCGCCAGACGTGTCACGGTGTCGAGCATGAACAGCACGTTGCCGCCGCGCTCGCGGAAGTACTCCGCGATGGCCGTGGCGACGTAGGCGGCGCGCAGACGCACGAGGCTGGGCTGGTCGGACGTGGCGCACACCAGGACGGCGCGCTTCATGCCCTCCTCGCCCATGGCGTCCTCGATGAACTCGCGCACCTCACGACCACGCTCGCCGATGAGCGCCACGACGCTCAGGTCCGCCTGGGTGTTGCGGGCAATCTGGCCCATCAGCGTGGACTTGCCGACGCCGGAGCCTGCGAAGAGGCCCACGCGCTGGCCCTCGCCCACGGTGAGCAGCCCGTCGATGCAGCGGACGCCCAGGGGCAGCGGCCGTTCAATGCGCTGGCGGGTGAACGGATCCGGGCAGTCGCGGTCCACGGACCAGTCGATGAGGCCGTCGCCCTCCAGGGGGCGCCCGTCCATGGGCTCGCCAATGCCGTTGAGCACGCGGCCCAGGAGCGCGTCGCCGCACTTGATGGTGAGGGGGCGCCCGGTGGGGATGCACTCGCTGTCCGGACCGATGCCGTACAGCTCGCCCAGGGGCATGAGCATCACCTCGTCGCCCACGAAGCCCACGACCTCCGACTTCATCGCGCCGCGCAGGCGGCTCTTGATGAGCACCACCTCGCCGATGCGGACGTTGGGCACGCTCGCCTTGATGACGAGGCCCGTGAGTTCGGTGACGCGACCGCGCACCCGGACGAGGGACGCCTCCTTGATGAGGTCGTAGTAGCGCGAGAGGTCGATGGCCATGGCGGGTTCCTAGAGGCTCAGGCCGGACCGCTCTTGCGGGCGGGGTCGGGCAACAGGATGTTCTGGAGCATCTCCAGTTGGGTGGGCAGCTGCGCGTCCACCGTGCCGGCCTCCGTCTGCACGATGCAGCCCACCGGGGCGACCTCCGGGTCCTCCTTGATGGCCAGGTCCACCGTGCGGCCGATGAGCTCCATCAGCACCGGACGCTTGGCGCGCAGCACCGCGGCCGTCTTCGGGTGCACGCGCAGCACCATGGCGCGCGCGTTGCGCAGGTTGTCGATGGCCGCCGCGCACAGGTCCACCATCAGCTCCGGGTCGCGCTCCAGGTCGCGGCCGATGATCTTCTCCGCCATCTTCAGCGCCAGGCCGATGATGTCCCGCTCGTGGGAGTTGAGCAGCTCCCCGGCCTGGATCTTCGCGCGGAGGACGAGCTCCGTCGCCTGCGCGAGCCCCTCCTGGCGTCCCAGGTCCCGGGCCTTGGCGAAGTGCTCCTCCTTCTCACGCTGGGCCTCGGCGAGGATGCGCTCCTTCTCGCGGTGGGCCTCCTCGATGATGCCCTGGGCGCCCTGGCGGGCCTCGAAGACCTCGGCGTTCATCACGCCCGCGCGAGGCGGCCGCAGCGCCGGTCGCTCCGAGGCGACGACCACCGACGACTCCGCCAACCCGTCCCCCTTGATTACCTTGCCGATCGCCATGGGCTGCTCCTTGCGGACCGGATGCTAGCGCGTTCCGCCGCGCGGTCCACGCCCTCCGGGGCCGCCCGGTCCTTCGGGGCCCTGTCGGTCGGCGGGGGCGGGCCGCCTGCGGCCCACCTGCGTTCCCTCCGAGGACCTGGGGGATGCCTGGCCGGAGGGCGGGCCAGCACGCCCCGCGAGCACCCGCGGCGGACGCTCGGGCTCGCCCTCGGGTTCGGGGCGCGTCGCGGGAGGACGGCCTCCGGTGCGCGAGCGCAGCACCCGGGCCCCGTCGGAGGCCTCGGCGGAGGGGTCCGGACGCCGGGAACTCCGGGGCTCCGCGTCGGCGGGAGGCCGCGAGGGGCGCTCGGCCCGGACGGAGCGGCCTTGCGGCTCCTCCGGCTCCCCGGGGCGTGACTCCCCCCGCATCCCCAGCCTCGAGGGCGGAGGCCCGATGCGGGCCCCTTCCGGATCCACCCGGCCAGGGCGCGTGGGCCGGGTGCCCTCCGGCTCGCGGCGGCTGGGGACGCCACCGGTCGAGGAACGGGGTGCGGGCCCCACCGCCGAGCCCCGGTCCACGGGCATCCGGCGCATCTGCGAGCCGTTCGCGTCCCCTTCCGGGGCGACCATGGACGCACGCGGCGCAGGGCCCCGTTCGCGCTCCACGGGCATCCGGCGCATCTGCGACCCGTTCGCGTCCCCTTCCGGCGAGACCATGGAGGCACGTGGCGCAGGGCCCCGTTCGCGCTCCACGGGCATCCGGCGCATCTGCGACCCGTTCGCGTCCCCTTCCGGCGAGACCATGGACGGGCGCGGGGCACGGCCCCCCCGCTCCTCTCCCGGGGGCGGACGCGAGCGCCCGGGCGGCGGCGCGGACGGGGCTGCGGGGCCTGCATCACGGCTGGACGCGGCGCCCGCGCGGCGGGCCGCACGCTCCGCCATGAAGTCGCGCTTGGCGGCGGCATCTCCTCCGGCCTCGTCGTCCCCTCCGCCCCGGAGCGACTTGGGAGCGCGCAGGGCGGGTTGCCGCGACGGATCCGGCGCGGTGACGCGCCCGCCCTCCTTCGAGGCAGGAGCGGCACGGGCCGCGGGGGGCGGCGGCGCGGCCTTGCGCGCACCCGGCGGAGGCGGCAGCACGGCGGACGGGCGCGGCGGCGGCGCCGTCAACCGCACGGGACGCTCGATGAGGCCGCGCAGGGCCAGCCGCTCCAGGTCCATCACGATGTCCGTGCGTCCACCATCCCCGCGCGCCGTCGGCCGCGAGCGCTCCTCGCGAACCCACTTCGCCAGCAGGTGACCGAACTCCCCGCGGTGCTTCTCCAGCATGCGCGCGGCGAACTCCGGGGACTGCGCCACGCACGCGCGCGCCAGCCGCTGCACGCCCGCGCTGCGGATGGCGCCCGCCAGGCGGCTGAACCCGTCGTGGAGGGTGATCTGCGCGCGCGCGTCCTCCTCGGGCAGCTTGCGCGGCGCATTGGCCGCCACCGACTTGCTCGCGAGCTGGAGCAGGTCCGGCGGCAGGGACTCCATGAGGCCCGTCAGTTCCCCTTCGGGGAGGCCCGCCAGGGCCGGTCCGAGCACGCGCGCGCCCAAGCGATCACTCACCGTGAGCAGCTCGCGCGTCTGGAGCATCAGCACGTCCGCGAACTTGAAGCCCGCGGACTGGCCGGCGACCTCGCGCGCCAGCGCCTCCTCCAGCTTCCACCGGATGATGTCCAGGACCTGCGGGCGCACCTCGCGGGTGAGCTTCACGCGCGAGGCCGGCAGGTGACCGCGCACCGCGTCCGCCATGGAGCCGGGCAGCGCGCGCAGGGTGACTTCCATCAGCGCGCCACGCTCGCGCTGGAGCAGCGCCGCCAGCCGCTCCGGATCCGCGGTCCACAGCTGCCCGCGCCGGTCCTTCATCAGGCGCTTCAGCTCCTGCACCACGGCGGGCAGGCGCTTGTCTCGCGGAATCTGGAGGATCTCCTGCGCGCGGTGCCGCAGCAGCGCGGCCTCCTCGTCGGGCAGGTGCTCCAGCGCGGCCAGGCTCTCCTGGCCACCGAAGGTGACCGCGGTGAGGAGCATCATGGTCTGGCGCTTGCTGAGCGAGGTGAAGAATGAATCCAACGGTCACCTCGCGGGCCCCCAGAAGTGGCCCGCTGAAGATAGGAGGCGCGTCCCCGGCCTGGAGGACACGTCCCGCGGCCCGCCCCAGGAGGGCCGCGGGGGGCGACGTCACTCCGTGCGGCCACCGCGCGCGCGGGCAGGACGCGCCGCCGCGGCGGCACCACCACCACCCGAGCCGCGCATGAACGTCCACGCGGTCAGGCCCATCATCGCGAGGATGAGCGCGAACGCGCCGCCGAGGATGATCTTGAACGTCACCGCGCTGGCGGCCGTCATGCGCACACCGAGCACGTCCTGGAGGCGGTTGGTCTCACTCATCTCCGCCGTGGGCGCGAGCGCCTCCGTCATCAGCACGGTGACGGCCTCCGGCTTGAGCTCCGCGACGGAGCTGGCGACGAACTGCTTCACGGATTCGGAGGTGATGGGGAGCTTGCCGCCCTCGAGCGCGCGGTACTTGATGAACACCGACGCAGACGGCATCGGCTTGTTCTCCGGCTGCGACAGGTCGTTGTTCTCCGGCACCATCACGATGGCGCGCGCCTCCAGCACGCCGTCAATCTGGTTGAGCGCGTTGGACACCTCGCCGGCCATCGCCTTGAGGAGCATGGCGCGCTCCTCCGTGGCGGTGGGCACCATGCTGCCCTTGGCGAAGTGGGACAGGCCCTTCTCCACCGGGCGCGGCAGCGAGTTGCGCTTCAGGAGCTCCGCGGCCTGCGCGGCGTCACCCTTGGGGACGACGATGGTGAAGCGCACTTCGTTGCCGCCCTCCGCCTTCTCCTTCTTGGCGTTGATGCCGTTCTTGCTGAGCAGCACGTAGATTTCATTGGCGTCCGCCTCCGTCAGCTCGTGCTGCAGCTCGATGGAGCAGCCGGTGAGGAGCAGCAGGGCGAGGAGCGGGGCGGCGAAGGCGGGCGTTCGGCGAGTCATGGGCGGGAGGTAGCTTAACAGGGCCCTTGCAAAACGCGGAAGGGCGCCCCCTCCCAACCCGGGAGGGACCGCCCTTCGCATGCCGCCATGGCCCGGCGGGTGGGACTTCAGACCTGGGTCTTGACGACGTCCTTCAGGCCGCTGGTGGCCTTCTCGACGACCTTCGACGTGAGGTCCAGCTCCTGCGAGTACTTGTACATGGACGCCTGGAGGCCGAGCATCTCCGCGTTGGACATGTTCTTCCCGGAGCTGGCCTCCTTGATGAGCTTGTCCATGCTGATCTGCCCCTTCTCCAGGCCGGAGACGAGGTCGGACACCATGCCGCCCGACTTGCCCGTCTTGGCGGCCTCGGCCTTCGCGTCCACGGGCTCCGCGCCCTTGGCCGTCGCCGGCTGCTGGGCGGCGTTGCTGACCTTGTTCAGGCCGGCCTTCTCCGTCTTGTTGACGGTCTCCACCTGGCGGACGGTGTCCACCTTCTGGGCCGCCTGCGCCTTGTTGACGCCCTGGGCCGCGTCCGCCGCGTTGGCGCCCTGCGCCTTGTCAGCGAGAACTCCGTCGAACTTCGACGCGCCCGTCTTGTTCGTCTGCTGCTGGGCGCCCTGATCCTGCAGCTTTTGCTGCGCTACCTGTCCCGCGGAGATGCCGCTCATCGGAGCCGCCATGTGACACCCTCCTTGCATCCGTCGAGGGGGGAGGGAGTTCCTCCTCCTCGTTCAAGAGTTCCTTGAGCCGGTCAATGGCGCGCGCATGAAGCCGCGACGCCCAGCTCTTCGACTGCCCGATTTCGGCCCCTGCCTCTTCCAGCGTACGGCCCTGGAAGTAATAGCCCTGCAGGAGCTTGCGCTCTTTTTCCGGAAGCTTCTCGATGGCCGAGCGCACCCGGTTCTTCAGTTGCTCCATCTCCAGGCGCTGATCCGCCGGGAGGGATTCGTCGACATACCCCGCCGCCTCCGCCCCTTCCGCCCCCGCTGCGAACACCGCGGCAAGTCCCGCCACGGCATCCGAGATGTCTCCGATATCATCGTCAAATGACGACCCGCGGTTGCTTGATCCCTGCTCGCGGTCCGCAAGATTTCCGAGATAGGCCGTGGCGCGCTCGCCCTGATAGGCGCTGCGGGCATCCGCGCCCCTCAAGACGCCCATCTTCCTCAGGCCATCGAAGATGGCGCCCTTGATGCGGTAGTGGGCAAAGGTGAGGAAGTTGGCGCCAACCTTGGGGTCAAAGCGCTCAGCGGCCTCGAGGAGACCGATCTGCCCATAGGCCAGCAGTTCGTCCAGCTCCAGCTGGGCGTTGAACTGCTTGCGCACGGTGGCCGCGAGCGACCGCACGTACGGGCCGTACTTCTCCAGGATGACCTTCCTGTCTTCACCCAGAGGCAAGCGGCGCGCTCACTCGGCCTTGGACCACAGCCGCTCGAGAACCTGGTTCAACCGAGGATCGTCTTGCAAGGCACCGGCGATTCGGCCCGTCAGGGCGTCGGACTTCATGTGCAGCTTCTCCTGGAGCACCTCGGAGACGAGCGCCTTCGTCGCCTCCTCCTTGCTCTTGAAGCCCCCGTTCTTCAACCGACGGGCGATGGCGAGCGCTTGTGCCGCGATCGGATCCGCGGCCTGGGGGCCCTGGACGTTGCTGGAGCCTACCAGACCTGAAGGCCCGACGAGCGATTCCGCCTTGTCGACCTTGCCGCCGAAGGACGCGCCTGAAGCACCCGCCGCACCGGACGCGCCCTTGACGCCGCCCGCGCGGCCCTTCCCACCCCCACGTCCGACTCCACCGACAGCCATCGACGTACCTCCTTCGCGCTAACTGCTACTTCTTAGGCGGTGGCAGGGCCCCCGCCTCCTTCGCCTGGATGAGGGCCTGGGCCAGCTTGGCGCCATCGCCGTCCGGCTCCAGGTCCATGGCGGCCTTCAGTTCCTTGAGGGCCTCCGGCACCTTGCCCATGAACAACAGGGCCTCGCCCGCGTGTGCCCGAGGCAGCGACGACAGGGGCGCCAGGCGCTGGGCGACCCGGTAGGCCTGCAGGGCCTTGTCATGGTGGCCCTGGGCGAACTCCACGGCGCCGATGCCAATCTGCGGCACCTCGCTCTTGGGCATCAGCGCCGCGGCGCCGACGAACACTTCACGGGCCTTGTCGAAATGGCCCATGTCCAGCCACAGGTAGCCGGACTCCAGCAGGACCATGGCAGGCTGGCGCGCCAGGGGCACGAGGCTGTTGGCGATCTCCGAGGCGGTTTCCGACATGGACGTCGCGCTTCCTTTCCTGTGGCCGGAAGCACGGAAGGCGGCCGTCGAGGGCCGCCTTCCTTGCACCGGTCAGTTTCCGCTGAAGTCGAAGACTAGCGGATGTTGCCGATCGAGTTCTTGGTCGTATCGTGCCGCGACTTCATCACGTTGGAAACAGCCGTGAAGAGCTGCGACTCGTGCTGCATGGCCGACTGCATGGCCAGCATCTTCTGGTTGTCGTCCATCATGGACTTCAGGCTGTAGTTGCCGTTGACTTGGTCGCCGACGCTGCCGCCCACGCTGGTGCCGAGGGTGGAGGAGCCGCCCGAGCCGGGGATGCCCGTGCCCGTGCCCGTGCCGGGCATGGACGTAGTGGGCACCGCGCCGGAGCCGGTGTTCACGACGCCCGCGTACGGGCCGCCCGCCATGCCGGAGCCCGCGGCGCCGGAGAAGGTCTGCGCCGAGGAGACCGCGGCGGAGACGATGCCCGCGCCCGGCACGAAGCCGGCCACGGCGCCGACGCCAGCGCCCACGACGCCGGCGGCGTTGTTCAGGCCCGTCTGCACGCGCGCCCCGAAGCTCGTGTTCGGCGTCTGCCGAGCCGTGGTCATCTGGGTGTTCATGCGCAGGTTCGGACCCATCATGCCGCTGTCGATCTTGCTCATTTCAGCCTCCGCGCTGCTGCCAGCGAATTAATGGTGAGCCTGGGATCATCCCTCGGCTCTTTCAATGGATTATCGGGCGAACCGACCGCCGGTTGCCTGCCAGGGACAAGAAATCGTCCCGGCCCCCGAAACGGCCGTTATTTCCGGCCCTTGGGCTGCTTCGATTCCGCGACGAGCTTCTCCCGGACGTCCACGAGCATGGCCAACAGCTCCTCGGCCCGTGCGATCGCAGCCTGGGCCTTCTTGCCGGTTTCCGCGCGGGGGCCCTTGAGGCCGGCCAGGCCTTCCTTCACGGGCGCGAAGAGCGCCTGGACGTCGTCGACGGTGGCCTTCTCGATGAAGGTTTCGACAGCGGGATAGGAAGGCATGGGCAGCTCCGGGGGCGGGGTCGGCGCGGAGGTCCTGGCG
>NZ_RAWG01000198.1 GCF_003611735.1 Corallococcus sicarius
CCGCCTCCTCCGGCCCCGCCTCCCCAGGCCCGGCGCGAAGCGCGCGCCCGCGGGGTGGCGGACCTGCTCGCCAGCGTTCGCACCCGCCAGCGCCGCCAGCTGTGGGCCCAGGGCGCCCTGCTCGGCACCGTCGCCGCGCTCGTGCTCCTCGTCGCCACGGGCCTCCTCGGCCGGGCGGCCCCAGGCCTCGCCCAGGCACTCCAGTGGCTCGCCGTGCCGGTGGGCGCGGCGGTGGCCTGCTTCTTCGGCATCGTGCTCGCCCGCCGCCAGGTGGGGGACGACCTGCGCACCGCCCGGCTCGTGGGCCAGCGCCGGCCGGAGCTGTCCCTGGACGTGCTCGCGGCGGTGGAGCTGTCGCACGAGCGCCGCGAGGACGCAGGCTGGTCCCCCCAGCTCGCGGACGCGTTCCTCCAGCAGATGGACGACCGCGCCCGCACGGTGGACCCGCGGCTCGTCGTGGACGGCCAGCCCCTGCGCCGCGTGGCGCTGGCGTGCGGCGGCGCGGTGCTGGCGCTCGCCCTGCTGATGTTCTTCGCGGGCGGGCAGTGGGCGGCGGGCTGGAAGCACCTGCGTGAGCAGGCCGCGCGCCCGGAGACGGCCGCGCAGGCGGAGCCCATCACCGGCGACATTGAGCTGACGTACCGCTACCCCGCGTACACGGGGCTCGCGCCGCGCACCGTGCCGGGCACCAACGGCGAGGTGAGCGCGCCGTCCGGCACCGAGGTCGTGCTGAAGACGCGCTCGGACCGCCCCATCGAGCGCGCGGAGCTCGTCGTCAACGACCAGGTGCTGCCGCTCACCGTGACGGGCGGACGCGACCTGGCCGGCAGCTTCATCGCGAAGCAGGGCGGCCACTACCACTTCGTCTTCTACGGCTCGCGCTCGAAGGCGCTCGTGGTGGGCCCGGACATCCCGCTCACCGTGGAGGCGGACAAGGCGCCCCAGGTGACGCTGCTCACGCCGTCCTCCGAGATTGAAGTCGACCCCGCCCAGACGGTGACGCTCAAGTTCGAGGCCACCGACGACTATGGCCTGTCCGGCCTGTCGCTGGTGTTCCGCACGCCCGGCGCGAAGCAGGAGACGCGCGTGAACCTGCCGCGCGAGGACAGCCGCCGCAGCCGGGGCACGTACACCTGGGACCTGGGCCCGCTCAAGCCCGCCCCCGGCGACCGCATCACCTACTACGTGGAGGCGAAGGACAACGACGCGGTGGAGGGCCCGAAGAAGGGCGTCAGCCGCACGCAGACCCTGCGCGTGTACAGCGCCGCCGAACACCGCCGCGCCGCCCTGGAGAAGGCCGAGGCCCTGTGGGGCCGGCTCGTGGACCACCTGGCGGAGCGGCTGGAGGGCCCCGACCGCGCGAAGCAGAAGGACGCGCAGGCGGTGGAGGCCGCGCGGACCGTGGACACCAGCGGCCAGCAGCTCTCCGACGACTTCCGCGAGCAGGGCCAGGAGCTGTCGCGGGAGAAGGACGTGCCCAAGGAGATCGTCTCCGCGCTCCTGAACATCGGCGGCGAACTCAAGCGCAGCGTGAGCACCACCTCCGACTTCCGCCGCCTCTACCTGCGCACCCAGCGCGCGCGCGGCGAGGACTGGGGCACCGGCACCCGGCTCACCGCCGTGGTGGACGACGAGATTGAAGGCCTGGAGCGCGACATCCTCTACCTGGAGTCGCTCCTGGACCGGCAGAAGCTGGAGGCGCTGCAGGAGCTGACGAAGCAGCTCGCCAACGACCGCCGCGACCTGTCGCGCCTCATCGAACAGTACAAGGCCAACCCGGACGAGTCCGCGCGCGAGCAGGTGATGCAGCAGATCCAACAGCTCAAGGCGCGCATCCAGGAGCTGATGCAGCGCATGGCGGAGCTGCGCAAGGGCATCCGCGACGAGCACCTCAACGCGGAGGCGCTGTCGGAGATGATGCAGCAGGAGGACATGCAGGGCGCCATGGATGAGGTGGAGCGCCTGATGCAGGAGGGCAAGGCGGACGAGGCCCTGGCGAAGCTCCAGGAGCTGGGCATGCAGATGGACGAGATGCTCGAGTCCATGGACAAGTCCCAGGAGGACTTCGGCGCCGAGCAGTACCCGGAGCTGGCGGAGAAGTTCGGCAAGTTCATGGACGACCTGAAGGGCACCATGGACGAACAGCAGAAGGTCGCCGAGCAGACGCGCGCCCTGCGCGACCAGGCCCGCAACCAGAACCGCGACCGGCTCAAGGAGAAGGGCCAGGCCCTCAAGGACGAGCTTCAGCGCAAGGTGAAGCAGGTGCAGGAGAACTACCAGAAGCTGGATCCGGCCCGGCTCAACAGCCGCGCGGCCCGCCCCCTGGAAGAGGCCCAGTCCGAGCTGCGCAACGTGGAGGAGGCGCTCAAGGTGGACGACTTCGACCTCGCCGCCGAGTCCGCCGCTCGCGCCGAGGACGCGGCCCGCCAGCTGTCCAGCATGGGCGAGCAGCAGCGCCAGCTGGATGAGATGTTCGGCAACCCGCCCGAAGTGCGCCAGCAGTCCGCGCAGCTCGCGGAGCGGCTCAAGAAGGACGCGCGCGACGTGTCCGACGTGAGCCAGCAGCTCCAGTCCCTCTTCCCGCCGCCGGGCTCGCAGCTGTCCCAGGCCGAGAAGCAGCAGCTCCAGCAGCTGGGCCAGCGCCAGCAGCAGCTGGAGCAGCGCGCGCAGGGCCTGCGTCAGCAGATGGAGGACATGGAGCAGACGGCGCCGCTGTTCGGCGAGGAGGCCGGCCAGCAGATGGATGAGATTGGCCAGCGCATGGGTGAGGCGTCGCAGCGCATGCAGGGCAAGGACCCGGGCCGCGGCTACGGCGAACAGCAGGCGGCCATGGAAGGCCTCAAGCAGTTCCAGCAGCAGATGCAGCAGAGCCAGCAGGGCCGCAAGCAGGGCCGCGGCCTGCCCATGCCCATGGGCTCCGGCCGCCGCCAGGAGGGCAACGGCCGCAACCCGCAGGACAAGGTGGAGCTGCCGGACGAAGACGCCTTCCAGGCACCGCGCGAGTTCCGCAAGGACCTGCTCGACGCGATGAAGCAGGGCGCGCCGGAGAAGTACCGCGAGCAGGTGAAGCGCTACTACGAGGAGCTGGTGAAGTGAGCCACCGCACGCACACCCTGGGCGCCCTCTGCGCCCTCCTCTCCCTCGTCCTCATCGTCCCCGCCGCTTACGCGCAGCCGACCGACCCCTCCCTCAAGGAGGACGTGAAGACGCGGCTGGGCCGGGTGGAGCAGTCGCTGGATGACTGGGACGTGGTCAGCGCCCGGCGCGAGCTGGCCGAGGTGGAGAAGCGCGTCCCGTCCGAGCTGGAGCCCCTGAAGTACTTCCAGGGCCGCGTGGCCTTCGAAGAGGGCCAGTACGACGACGCGGTGACGCTGCTCGAGGGCGCGAACATCGAGGACAAGCCGGGCAGCTACCTGCGGCTGGCCAAGGACACGCGCACCATCACCAAGGACCACCAGCGCGCGGAGAGCGAACACTTCATCTTCTTCTTCCCCAAGGGCAAGGAGGAGGTGCTGGTCCCCTACGCGCTGGAGACGCTGGAGGCCATCCACCGCGCGCTCAAGGAAGACCTGGGCTGGACCCCGCCGGGCAAGGTGCGCGTGGAGGTGGTGAACAACGCGCGTGAATTGTCCAAGGTGAGCACGCTCACGGAGAAGCAGATCCGCACCACGGGCACCATCGCCATCTGCAAGTTCAACAAGCTGATGGTGACGAGCCCCAAGGCCGTGGCGCAGGGCTACGACTGGCAGGACACGCTGGCGCACGAGTACGTGCACCTGGTGGTCAGCCAGATGAGCCACAACACCGTGCCCATCTGGCTGCATGAAGGCATCGCCAAGTTCATGGAGTCGCGCTGGCGCGGCAAGGGCGGCCTCGCGATGACGCCCTCCACGCAGGCCCTGCTGGGCAAGCGCGTGAAGGAGGACAAGCTCATCCCCTTCGAGAAGATGCACCCCTCCATCGCCATGCTGCCCACGGCGGAGGACGCGGCCACCGCGTTCGCGGAGGTGTTCTACGCCATCGACTACATCCACGGCACCAAGGGCACGCAGGGGCTGCGCACGGTGCTCCAGGTGCTGAAGGCGGGGCAGACGGACAAGAAGGCGGTGGAGGCGGCGACGGGCATGCCCTTCCCCCTCTTCGAGAAGACGTGGCTGTCGTACGTGAAGAAGCAGCCCTTCCCCCAGGAGCTGGTGCCGCGCGACGACCGCGTGGTGCTCATGGAGGACGCCAAGGGCGCGCAGAAGGACACGGAGAAGAAGGGGCGGGAGATCTCCTTCGGCGACTTCGCGGAGGTCACCGAGGTCCCCGCGCGCAAGTTCGCGCACCTGGGGGAGCTGTTGCGCGAGCGCAACCGGGTGAAGGCCGCCGCGGAGGAGTACGCGCGGGCGCACAAGCTGGTGGGCGACAAGTACGAGTCGGTGTCCAACAAGTTCGCGCTCGCGCTCCTGGAGCTGCGCCGGCTGGACGAGGCGGAGTCCGTGCTGCGCGGCTCGCTGCGCATGCACCCGGGCTCGCCCTCCACCAACGTCCACCTGGGCCGCATCCTGCTGTTCCGCAAGGACTACCCGAAGGCGAAGACGGCCTACCTGGAGGCGCTGGCCTCCGACCCGTTCGACCCGGAGATCCACCTGGCCCTCACCCGCATCCACGGGGCGCTGGGTGAGACGGCGCTCGCCACGCGCACGCGGGGGGCCGCCGCCAGCCTCACCGGCCTCAAGCCCGAGGACGTGGACCGCGCCGCCCAGGCCTTCCTGCGCGCGGAAGGCGAGCTGTCGGAGACGAACGTCCCCCCCAGCTCTCCGGATGCGCCGAAGCCGGCACCGAAGCCTGAATCAAAGCCGGCCCCGAAGCCCGCGAAGTAGCCCCCTCAGCTGGCGACCCGCCTGAAGCAAGGCGCGGGCTCCCGCGTGTCGAGTGCGTTCCGTGCGGCACTGAACGCCTCCACCCGGGCCCAGGGTCAGTGGCGCTGTCCACTGCCGCACCCGTCCTCCGACACAACGTGAATTGGCGCACGTCCGCCTTCCGACCCGCTGGGTTCCGCGTCGCGCCCTGCTCCAACTTGCGCCGCGCGGACCCGGTCCTCCGGGTTCCACGGCTTTGTCCCGCCTCACTCCCGAGGCCTTGAAAAGGAGCAGCACCATGAAGCGCACCCTGCACGGAGTCACCCTCGCCGCGGCCCTCTTCGCGGGTGGTGTCTCACTGGCCCAGAGCGCCACGTCCCCCACCCCCCCGCCTCCCGGAGCCTCGGGCTCGACGAAGCCCGCCGCCATGAAGGGCATGGCCGAGTTCAAGGGCTTCATGGTCCCCACGGACGAGAAGGCCTTCCTGGAGCGCCTCCACCACATCAACCAGACGGAGATCCTCCAGGCGCAGCTGGCCCAGAAGAACTCGCAGAACCCGGACGTGAAGAGCTACGCGGAGAGCATGATCAAGATGCACACGGACGCCGACCAGAAGGTCATGACCTATGCCACGACCAAGAAGCTGAAGCTGGCGGAGCCGAAGCCCGTGGACGAGATGGAGCGCAAGGCGATGGCGGCGACCAAGGCCGAAATCGCGAAGCTCGAAGTTCTCAAGGGCTCGCCGTTCGACTCCAGTTACATGGCCGGCCAGGTGGCCGCGCACGACATGGCCATCGGCAAGGTGATGGCCGCCCAGCACGGCATGAACGCCACGGGCGAGATGGCCACCATGATCACCACGCTCACCCAGGAGCTGCCCAAGCACCGCGACATGGCCTACCAGACGCTCGGCAAGGTGGATGACGCCATGGGCGTGGGCGGCTCCGGCGCTGGCATGCAGGGCGGCTCCATGGACCACGGCTCCATGAAGCACGGCCCCCCCCCGAGCGGCACCACGGGCAGCGGCAGCATGGGCGGCGCCACCGGCACCACCGGCGGTTCAACCAAGACGAAGTAATCCGCTGCGCCACCTCATGCGGAGCAGTGAAGCGAGGCGCCTCCCGAAGGGCATTCCGGGAGGCGCCGCTTTTATGCATAGTGCCGGGCCATGTCCCGACTGATTGCCCTGACGTCCTGCCTCGCCGTCCTGCTCGTCGGCTGCTCCAACAGCGCCGACGCCATTTGTGACCGCCGCCAGGAGTGCTTCGACTCCGACCTGGACACCGGCAAGTGCGCCGACAAGATCAACGCCTGGGAGGAGGAGAAGGAGAGCGAGCAGGACAACCGGCGCGCGCGCACGGTGGAATGCTCGGAGTGCATCGTCGACCGCACCTGCGCGGAAGTCCTCTCCTTCTGCATCGACGACTGCTTCGGCATTCCCTAGGCGCCGCGCGCTACTTGCGCGTCCAGCGGTCCAGCCAGCCCAGGACCTCGTCGTGCCACTGGAGGCTGTTCTGGGGCTTGAGCACCCAGTGGTTCTCGTCCGGGAAGTAGAGGAAGCGTGACGGGATGCCGCGGCGCTGGAGCGCGGTGAAGGTGGCCATGCCCTGCGTCTCCACCACGCGGTAGTCCTTGCCGCCGTGGACGACGAGCATGGGCGTCTTCCACTTCGCCACGTGGTCCACCGGGTTTTGCTTCGCGTAGGACTGCGGGTTCTGCCACGGCGTGCCTTCGTGGTCCCACTCGGGGAACCAGACCTCCTCGGTGTCGAAGTAGGCCATGCGCTCGTCCAGGATGCCGTCGTGGTTCACGAGGCACTGGAAGCCGTCCGGCCAGTTGCCGGCGATCCAGTTGATCATGTACCCGCCGTAGCTGCCGCCCAGCGCGCACCGCTTCTGCTTGTGGATGAAGGGGTAGCGCTGGAGCGAGGCCTCCAGGCCCTTCTGCAGGTCCACCAGCGGCTTGCCGCCCCAGTCCCCGCGGATGGAGTCGGTGAAGGCCTGGCCGTAGCCGGTGGAGCCGTGGAAGTCGACCATCACGGACACGTAGCCGCGGCCCGCGTACACCTGCGGGTTCCATCGGTAGTGGAAGTGGTTGCCGAAGCTGCCCTGCGGCCCGCCGTGGATGAGGAAGGCGAGCGGGTACTGGCGCTTGGGGTCGAAGTCCACCGGCTTCACGACGAAGGCGCGCACGGTCTCGTTGTTCCAGCCCTTGAAGTCGAACTGTTCGAAGGCGCCGAACTTGAGGCCCGCGAGCGCCTCCTTGTTCATCTGCGTGAGCTGGCGCGCGCCGGTGCCGTCCGCCTTCGCGGCCCAGAGGTCCGCGGGCGAGTCCAGGTCATCCATCGCATACACAATCTGCCCGTCCGCCGCGGGCTGCGCGCCCTCCATGTTGCCGGCCTGCGTGAGGCGGCGCGCCTTGCCGGACGCCACGTCCAGCGCGAACACGGGGTTCTGGCCCACGGCCCCGGCGGTGGTGAAGAGGGTGGCGCTGTCCGGGCTCCACGCGAGCGAGCCGGCGGAGTGGTCCCAGTCCTCGGCGAGCACGCGCTCCTGGCCGCCCGGCCATGCGCGGAGGATGACGCGGAAGCGGTCCGCCTCGTAGCCGGGACGCGACATGGCCACGTACGCGAGCGTCTTGCCGTCCGGGCTGAACACGGGGCTCGTGTCGGTGGCGCGGTTCTTCTCGGTGAGCTTGCGCGGCTTCGTCTTGCCGTCGATGGGCGACACGAAGAGGTCCAGGTCGGTGGACCACGCCTCCTCGCGGCCCGCGTCGCGCGCGGCGAACACCAGGCTCTTGCCGTCCGGGGTGAAGGTGAACTCCTCCGCGCCGCCAAAGGGCTTGCTCGGCGCGTCCGCGTTCATGCCCTTCATCACGTCCACGGGCGTGCCGCCGGCCACGGGGACGACGAACAGGTGCGAGCGCGTGCCGTCCTTCCAGGTGTCCCAGTGGCGGACGAAGAGCTGATCATACGCGAGGCCGGTGTTCTTCTTCTTCTGCGCGGCCTCGTTGCGCTGGGTGTTGCAGGTGAGCGTGCCGCAGTCGGGGAACACGTCCATGGACACGGCGAGCTGCTGGCCGTCGCGGGACAGCGCGAAGCTGCCCACGTCGAGCGGCAGCTTCGTGACGGCCTGTGGCTCACCGCCGTCCACGGGCAGGCGCCACACCTGGGAGGAGCCGCCGCGCGAGGACAGGAAGAAGAGGCCCTTGCCGTCGGGGGCCCACACCGGCTCCGCGTCGTTGTCCGCGTGCGCGGTGAGCTGGCGCAGGTTCGTTCCGTCCAGGTTGACGAGCCACAGGTCGGTGCGACCGCGGTTCGCCTCCAGGTCGGTGGAGCGCAGGACGAAGGCGACCTGACGGCCGTCGGGTGACACGCGCGGGGCGTTGACCCGGCGCATCGTGACCAGGTCCTGCTGGTTGAACGGCCGGGGGGCGGGCGCGGGGCCAGCGCCGAGGGCCAGCGCCGCGAGAAGCGACAAGGACACGGTGGGTGCTCCTGGAGAAAGGGGAGCCGGACCGTGCCCGCACGAAAGGGCTCTGTCCACCGCTGGATTCCCGCCGCGGCGCCTGGGGTCGCCTGGGCTCGATGGGGTGGAAGGCCCTGACGCGCGGTGCTAGAGACAGGGGCATGAACGCACCCATCGTCGTCCACGTCTGGTCCGACTTCGTTTGACCCTGGTGTTACGTCGGCCTCGGTGAGGTCGAGAAGCTGAAGAAGGAATACGACGTCCAGGTGGAGTGGCACCCCTACTTCCTGCGCCCGGAGACGCCTCCGGAAGGGCTGCCGTTGCCCGACTACGTGCGCGAGGGGATGAAGAACCCCAACAACCCGCTCAAGCTCCGCGCCGCCGCGGCCGGGCTGACGATGGTGCAGCGGGACATCATCCCGTCCACGCGCCGGGCGCACGAGGCGGCGGAGTACGCGCGCGCCCAGGGCAGGCTGGAGCCCTTCCAGGCCGCCATCCTGCGGCGCTACTGGAGTGAAGGGCAGGACCTCTGGCAGTGGAGCACGCTGCGGGCCGCGGGCGAGGAGGCCGGGTTGGATCCGGACGCCCTCCAGCGCGCGGTGGAAGAGGGCCGCTACCGGCAGGTCGTGGAGGAGGCGGTGCGCGAGGCCCAGGAGATGGGCATCCGCGCGGTGCCCACGTTCGTCCTCGGAGAGAAGCTGGCCATCCAGGGCGCCCAGGAGTACCCGGCGTTCAAGCGGGCCATGGAGCAACTGGGCGCGAAGCCGAAGGGCCCGGGCTGACGAAGGGCTACAGCCCCTTCACGAGGATGAGCAGCCGCGCGAAGGTCTCCGGACCTTCGCCGGCCAGCCCTTGCGCGAACTCCAGGAACTGGGGCGCCTGTTCGACGTGCTTCGCGACGAGTTGGAAGCACTCCACGGCGGCGGCGTCCAGGGTCGCGACGGGCGTGCCGGGGCTGTCGAGCAGCGCCACCACCGCCGGGTGCCCGAGCAGCACCCAGCGCACCACGGAGGCGCGCAGCACGAGGAAGAACACCGCGCGCAGGAGGCTTGAGGCCTCGGTGAACGGGTGGCGCAGGACGTGGTTGAGCGCGTGGTGCAGGAAGTACTGCTGCACGCGCTCCCCGTGCAGGGACTCCAGGGCCGCGCGCCGGGTGACGTGCAGTCGCCACGCATCGTCCGGGGAGGTGTCCGCGCCACCGTAGGCCGCTCGCACGTCGCACATGAGCGAGAGGAAGCGAGGGCTTGTGACGTGGGCCTCGCGGGAGCGGAGCACGGCGGCGCAGATGCCGGCCCAGGGTCCTCCGGGCAGCTCCAGCGCTTCGAGCTGCCCGCGCAGGGCCTCCAGCGCGTCCGTTGCGTCGCACTGTCGCAGGATGCCTGTGAGCCGCTCCGTGGCCTGGGCCTCCTCCGCGAACGCCGTCGTCCCCGGGAAGTAGAAGTCGCCCAGGTCCAGCGCCATCCGGCCCAGGGCATACAGCCGCGTGGAGAACGGCACCTCGCGCCGCGCGAGCAACCGCAGCATCGCCTCGCGCACGGTGTCCGCATGGGCGGTCCACGCGTCGTCGCCAGAGGCCACCTGCCGCGCCAGTTGGGGACGCAGGGCCTGCGCTTCATCCACGGGCTCGAGCACCAGCGCGTCGTCCGCGAGCAGGCACAGGCGCGCCGTCTCCGGACACGCGAGCGACCCGGCCATCTCCACGCGCGCGCCCCAGCGCGTCAGCACGCGGGGGAAGACGGAGCAACCATCCGGCAGCACCGCTTCGCCGTGTTTCCGCTGGAGCGAGCACAGCTTCGCTTCATCCAGGAAGGCGCAGTGTCCATCCGCGCGCTTGCCCAGGATGCCCGCCTGCGAGCCCGTGGTGTCGTCCGGGTTCGGGGTGATGAGGGCTGCGACGCGCGCCTCGTCCGGACCGCCCGCAACCCGCTGGCGCAGCAGGCTCCAGCGTGACTCGCTGATGGGCACCGTGAGCCCCGCGCAGCAGGTGTCCTCGCACGCCTCCGCGATGCACCGGAAGCGCGCCATGTAGCGGGGGGCGGAGGCGGTCATGGGCGGGGAGCCTACTTCGCCCGGCCCAGGGCCTTCTTCACGAACCCCCAGAAGCGGCCCGCGCGGTCCTTGAGGTCGGCGCCCCGGCGCTCCTCGGCGGCGCTCACGGCCTCCTTGCTCACATGGAGCTGCTTCTGGAGCTCCTCGGGCGAGTAGCGCGTGGCGAGCGTGGCCTTCACCTCCTTGCGCGTCGAGTACTCGCGCGCCTCCACGTGCAGCACGCATTCCGAGTCGAGCTTGAGGGTGACGGCCACGCGCACGGAGCCCTTGGGCCCCTTGGGCAGGCCTTCCACGCGCACGGTGCCCAGGTACTCGTTGGCGGAGATGTGGTTGTCCTCGCCCTGGAAGATGGACAGCTCCATCCGCTCTTCGTTGTCCTGCGACGTGCTGATGGCGAAGGAGCGCTGCGCGGGCAGCGGGCTGTTGCGCTCGATGACGCGCTTGAAGCCGCCGCCGGGCATGGCCACGCCGATGGTCATGGGCAGCACGTCGATGAGCACCACGCTGCTCACCTTGTCCACCGAGCCCGAGTACAGCGCCGCGCCCAGCGCCACCGCCTCGTCCGCGTTGACGCTCGCCTGCGCGTTCTTGCCGAACAGGCCCTTGAGCTTGTCGCGCACCAGCGGCATGCGGCTCATGCCACCCACGAGGATGATGTCGTCCACGTCCGCGGCGCGCAGCTTGGAGTCCAGGAGCACGTCACGCACCACGTCGATGGTGCGGTTGAGCAGCGGGTCGCAGATCTTCTCCAGGTCCTGGCGCGACATCATCACGCGCAAGTCCCGGGGACGGCCCCCGTCGTCCATCATCAACATGGGGATGTGGACCTCGAAGGTGCTGCGCTCGGAGAGCGCCATCTTCGCGCGCTCCGCGGCGTCGCCCACGCGGGAGAGGGCGATGCCGTCTCCGCTGAACGCGATGCCTTCCTTCTCCTGGAAGCGCTCCAGGAGGAAGTCGACGATGAGGTTGTCGAAGTCGATGCCGCCCAGGAAGATGTCGCCGCCGGTGCCGAGCACCTCGAAGACGTTCTTCTCGATGCGCAGGATGGTCGCGTCGAAGGTGCCGCCGCCCAGGTCGTAGACGAGGACCTTCTTGTTGAGTTCGCGGTTGAGGCCGTACGCGAGCGCGGCGGAGGTGGGCTCGTTGAGGATGCGCTCCACCTTGAGGCCGGCCATGGTGCCCGCCTTGCGGACGGCTTCACGCTGGGGTTCGGAGTAGTAGGCCGGCACCGTCACCACGGCGCGCTCCACCTTCTGGTTGAGGTGGGTTTCGGCCATCTCCTTGCACTCGCGCAGGATGATGCCCTGCACCTCTTCCAGCGACAGCACGTCATTGCCCAGGCGCACCGCGGCGCGGCCGGCGGCGTCGGGGGTGATCTCGTAGTGGAAGCGCTCGCGCACCTGCTTCACCACGGCGCTGTCGTAGGGACGGCCCACCAGACGCTTGGCGCCGTAGATGGTGTGCGTGGGGCGCAGGACGAGCTGGTTCTTCGCGCGGTGGCTGACGAGCAGCTTGTTCTGCGCGTTCAGCGAGATGACGGAGGGGATGGTGTTGTAGCCCTCGCGCGAGCGCAGCACGATGGGCCGGCCGTTGGACAGCAGCGCCACGCAGGAGTTGGTGGTGCCCAGGTCGATGCCGATGACGGGCCCCGTACCGGAGAGCGTCTGCGGCGGCGTGAGGTAGATGGGGCGCACCTGGCCGTTGGCGTCCAGCGCGGGAGGCGCGGCGGGGGCCTGCGGCACGGCGGCGGGCGCCAGCATCGCGGGGGCGCTCGGAGCGACGGGGACCGCCGGAGCCTGACGCACCGACGGCGGAAGGACCTGGCTCGGCGGAGGGGGCGGCGGCGGCGCGGCGGGCCGTGCGGGGGAACGTCCTGGTGAGGACGTGGGCTCGCGCATCAACTCCAGCGGCCCTTCATCCATGGACAGGTCGAAGTCGAACTCAGCAGAGCCGCCGGAGGGCCGAGGCGCCGGCGGCGGAGACATGGGCTGCACGGGCGGCGCGATGGAGCGGCCCGTCGTGGACACGGGCTCACGCGACAGGCCCGGTGCTCCGGGACGACCGGCCGCGGATCCGGGCTCTTGCGACAAGCCGGGCGCGCCGGGACGACCGACGGACGACGCAGGCTCGCGCGACAGGCCGGGTGCGCCAGGGCGACCGACGGATGATGCAGGCTCGCGCGACAGACCCGGGGCACCAGCGCGACCGGCTGCGGATCCGGGCTCTTGCGACAGCCCTGGCGCTCCGGGACGACCGACGGACGACGTAGGCTCGCGCGACAGGCCGGGCGCGCCGGGACGGCCGACGGATGACACCGGCTCATTCGACAACCCCGGCGCTCCGGGACGACCGGCTGCCGACCCGGGCTCCCGAGACAGACCCGGCGCTCCAGGACGACCGGCTGCAGACCCGGGCTCCCGAGACAGACCCGGCGCTCCAGGACGGCCAGCGGCCGACCCGGGCTCTTGCGACAACCCAGGCACTCCGGGACGACCGACGGACGACGCAGGCTCACGCGACAGCCCCGGTGCTCCAGGACGGCCCACGGACGACACCGGCTCATTCGACAGCCCGGGGGCTCCGGCACGTCCCGCCGCGGAACCGGGCTCGCGCGACAGGCCCGGCGCGGCACGGCCGGTCGATGACGTGGGCTCACGCGACAGTCCGGGTGCTCCGGCACGACCGGTCGATGACGTGGGCTCACGCGACAATCCCGGCGCTCCGGGGCGGCCCACGGACGACGTGGGCTCACGCGACAGTGGCAGGGGCCGGTGACGTCCCGGCGAGGACGCAGGCTCGCGCGCCAGTTCCAGCGGGCCGTCGTCCATGGACAGGTCGAAGTCGAACTCGGTGCTGCCACCAGAGCTCTGCATCGGAGGCGGAGGCGGCGGTGCGGTGTACTGCGCGGGAGCTGCCGATGCGACGCGCGGCGGCGGCGGCGCGGGCTCGAAGGCATCGGACATGTCCAGTTCGAACCCGCCGGCGTCACCGGAGGCCGAAGCGGGTTCGTCCTCCACCGTGAACCCCACCTCGATGGGCGCTTCATCGAGCACCTCACCCATCGCGATGGGCGCATCCGAAAGGGGCGTCTCGAACTCGAAGTCGAGCCCGGGCAGGGGCTCGTCACCGTCCTCCAGCACGCCCGGCACCGTGGGCGGCGGCGTGCCCGCGATGAGCTCGTCCAGCGGGATGTCCACGTCGTCGTCGGAGGAGTCCGCCAGTGACAGGCCGATGTCCTCCTCCGGAGGCGCCAACGAGAGCGGCTCATCTGGAGTCCCGAACGAGAACGGTTCGTCCGCCGCGGGCGCTTGGCTCGCGGGCGCATCCAGGTCATCGAAGAGCGAATCGAGCGCGACCCCACCGGAGGCCTGCACCGGGGCACGCGGCGGCGCGGCGGGAGGCGAGACAGGGCGCGGCGGCGCGACAGGACGCGGCGGCGCGGCCGCGGCCACGGGCGCGACCACCGGGGCAATGGACGGCAGCGCCGACACCGGAGCCACGGGAGCCACCGCGGCCGGCTTGCGCTGGAGCATCAGCTCCACGAGCGCGCGGCTCGCCGTGTCCAGCTCCTGGAACTGCAACCCCATGCCCGGCGGACCGGCGGGGTCGTTCACCTCGCGCACCCAGCGCACCGTGGCGCTGCCCTGGAGCACGCGCACACCGTTGGCGATCTGCACCTCGAACCGCACGGGCGTGCCCACCGGCTGCGGCGTGCGCGAGCGGATGAACATGCCCCCCGGGCTGAGGTTGGTGGCGAACTCCTCCGTGAAGCTCCCGACGGACTCATGCTTGAGCTTCACCAACAGACCGACCGACTTGCGGTCCGTGGTACGCCGACCTTGATCCATGGGTCGGCACTGTCCCTGCCCAAGGCCTTTCCCTCAAGGGGCTTCTGGTCCCTTGTCCGGCCGTCCGGTATCCCTTCGGGACCCCAGGTGCGACTGCCACTTACCTGTATGTCCCGGCTATCCTGGGACTTCGATTCCTGAGCAAGGAAGTCCGGGCCTGCCGGACGGGAGTGCCCTGATGAACGCGGTTCCCCAGTTCGCTCCGGTTCCCCTGCATGCCCGGTGGCTGGTGGACCGACGGCACGACCTGCTCTCCACGGTGGGAGGACTGGGCGCGAGCCTGGCGCTGATGGCGCTGCACGTGCTGGGCGGCGTGAGCGGTCCGCCGCTGTGGTGGGCGTGGGTGCTGCTGTTGGACGGGCCGCACCTGTTCGCGACGGTGTCGCGCACGTACCTGGACTCCCGCGAGCGCAGGACGCGGGCCCGACTGCTGTGGGGCAGCCTGGGCTGGTTCGTCGCGGGGCCGGCGGTGTTCGGGGTGTCGGTGCTCGCGGGGCAGCGCTGGCCGTTCGGGGTGTTCGTGACGTTTGCGGCGCTCTGGGCGTACTGGCACGTGGTGCGGCAGCACTACGGCATCATGGTGCTCTACCAGCGCAAGGCCGGCGAGCGGGACGCCTGGGACCGGCGGCTGGACAGCCTGACGTTGTACGTGGGGCTGCTCGCGCCGTTCGTGGCGTTCGCGCTGACGCATCCGGGAGCGCGCCGCCGGTTGGGCCTGACGGGCGAGCCGGCATGGGAGGCAGCGGTGGCGAACGCGTGCTTCGCGCTGGTGCTCGCGGTGGTGGGGGTGCTCGCGGCGCGGCAGGTGTGGCGGTGGCGCACGGGGCGGGGCGTGAACGGGCCGAAGCTGTTGATGCTGGGCGCGGCGCTGGGGCTGACGTCGCTGGTGTTCTGGCCGTCGGTGTCACGGCGGATGGACTTCCTGATGTTCACCGTGGCGGTGACCGCGTTCCACAACGTGCAGTACCACGGCATCGTCTGGTTCTTTCACCGCAACCGCTACCACGCGGACGGAGTGGACCGCGCGGCGTTCGGCTGGGCGCCGAAGGTGAGCCAGCGGTTCATCATCTACGCGCTCTGCGGGCTCGCGTTCACGCTGACGTACCGCGCGTTCGGCTGCGGGATGGGCCTGCATCCAGGCTGCGGCGCGTTCGACACGAAGGTCGCGCTGGGCGGCGCGGGGCTCACGCTGCGCGACCTGATGGAAGGGTTCATCTGGGGCTTCGCGCTGCACCACTACTTCCTGGACCAGTACATCTGGCGCGTGCGCAAGGACGCGGGGCTGAACCAGGACCTCAAGCTGGGCCCGGCCACGGCCTGACACCCGGGCCGCATGGTGTGTCGGACCTGTCCATATTATCTGTACACCATGGCCAGCAAACACCGGAGGCGCACGCCGCCCCGCCCCGCGAGTGCACGACACGCCTCCACCCACAAGCGGGCCTCGCCGCTGGCCGTTCCCGTCGAGGAATCGGAGGCAACGCTGCCCATCCAGCGCATCCCGCTCAGCGAGGCGCGCAGTCAGCTCAGCGCGCTCGTACAGCGAGCCGCCTCCCAGCGGTCTCTGACTGCCATCACCGTGCACGATGAGTTGAAGGCCTACCTCATCGCGCCCGCGCGGCTGGAGGCCCTGCTGAAGGCGGAGCGCCAGTCGCGCCCCTCGCGGAAGCCGCGGCCGAAGCTGCGCGGCTCCCTGCGCATCATGGGTGACCTGGAGGGGCCGGGTGAAAGTCCCAGCGAACAACTCCAGCGCTCGACACTGGCCTCGGCGGAGGCGTTGGACCTTGAGTGAGGGCTACGTGCTCGACACGAACGCCCTGCTCTTCTACGCGGGAGACCAGCTCCAGAAGCTCGGACCGAAGGCGAAGCGCGCGTTCACGGCCTTCGAACAGGGGCGTGGCTACCTCGTGGTGCCCGCGCCCGTCGTCCTGGAGACGTGGCTGCTGGCACAGGGCGGCAGGCTGCGGTTCCCCACGACACTGGATGCATGGTGGGCGGACGTTGCCCGCCCGGAGCTGGTCCACGAACCCATGAGCGAAGCAGATGTCCGGGAGGCGGCCCGACTCGACTGGGAGCATCGGGACCCCTTCGACCGGCTCATCGTAGCGACGGCCCGCAGGCTCGGCCTGCCGCTGCTCACGCGCGACAGCGCCATCACTGAATGGGCCCGGGACACCGGAGGCATCGAGGTCGCGTGGTAGCGCGGCCCCGATGCCCGCCTCACATCACGGCGTCACGAGCCGCAGGAACGCATCCTGGTTCCAGGTGGCCCCCGCGCCGTCGCGCTGCCAGCCCGACACCACCAGCCCCTGGTCCGGCGTGGCCACCAGCGTCGTCGTCGCCAGCGAACACGTCCCGCTGGTGCACGCCCCGGGCGCCAGCGTCCGCGCACCCAGGAGCGCCCCGTCCGCCGCGTAGCGCGTCAGCGTGTTGCCGCACGCGACCGCCACCGGGCCCGAGGACTCCACCGCGGCCACCGTGCCCACCGACGTCGCACCGCACGTGGGCTGCTTCGCCCACTGCGCCTGCCCTGCCGCGCTCGCCGTGAGCACGAACGGGCCGCCTTCATCGAGGGTCGTCTCGCCCCACACCAGCAGGCCCACCGCTTCACCCGCGACCGCCACCGTGCCGTCCGCGCCCACCGACACCGAACCCACGCGGCCGTTCACGCCCGGCACCTCGCGGCCCCACGTCAGCGCGCCGTCCGCGTCGAACGCGAGCACCACGAAGCCGCCCGCCCCTTCCGCGTCGAACGTGCGCCCGTCCACCGTCACCGGGCCCACCAGCCGCCCCGCGACCACCGACGTGCCCGTGGCCGACAGCGCCACCGCCGCGAGCGACGTGCCCTCCGCCGCGCCCTCGAACGTCTGCGTCCAGCGCACCGCGCCATCCGCCGCGTAGCGCACCAGCTGCGGCGTGTGGGCCTCCGGCGTCCACTCCTCGCCCAGGGCCACCACGCCGCCGGCCGCGTCCGCCGCCACCACGTAGACCTTCTGCCCCACGCGGCGCTGCCACTCGGGCGCACCGGCCGCGGAGAACTTCACCAGGAAGCCGTCCTGCGCCTCGCCCAGCCCGAAGTCCGCCGGGTACAGGGGCGCGTTGCCGGACAGGAACACCGCGCCGTCCGTGCCCGTGGAGCCCGCCACGCGCAGGTCCGTCAGGCGGTTGCGCTCGAACTCCTTCGCCCACGCCCGCTTGCCGTCCGCCGCGTAGCGCGACAGCGTCAGCACGCGCCGCTCACCCTCCACCTGCTCCCGGTCCGTGTCCGAGCGAGGCGTGCCGGACGTCACCCACAGCACGTCGCCACCCCGCCCCACCGCCAGCCCGGAGCCCGTGTCGTCCTGCGGGCCGCCCAGCGCGTGCGACCAGGGGCTCACGGCCGGGGCCTTGTCGGGAGCCGGGGCTTCCGGCGCGGGAGTCTGCGTCGGCGCCTGGGTACCGGGCGAGGGAGCAGCCGCTTCGGGGGCCGGCGTCGGGACGGGGCCCTGGGCTTCCGCGCGGGCGTCCCCCTCTTCGACTTCCGAGGCCGAGGCACCACCGCAGGCCGTTGCACCCAGCCCCAGCAGCCC
>NZ_RAWG01000199.1 GCF_003611735.1 Corallococcus sicarius
CGCCCCCGCCGCGCCGGCTGTCGGCGCGGCGGGGGCGTGACGCGGGACAGGGGCCCGGCCACCGTCTGCGGCGGGGGCAGCGGCGCGAAGGAGCGCTCCTCCGGGCGGGGCTTGCGGAAGGCCTGCAGCTCCGGCGGGCCCTCGCGCGTCAGCCCCGGCGGCACGCGGTCCACCTCCACGGTGCCCAGGAACAAGAGCCCCCCCGGCGTCAGGCTGCGCGCCAGGTGGCCCACGGCCGCGTCGCGCGCGGACGGCGAGAAGTACGTGAGCACGTTGCGGCAGAGGATGAAGTCGAAGTGGCCGAAGCGCTCCGGCAGCGGCGCCAGCAGGTTCGCCGGCGCGAAGCGCGTCACCTTGCGCACCGCCGGGAGGATGGACACCTGGCGCTCACCGTGCGCTTCGTAGACGGGGTGCAGCACGGGCGCGGACTCGCGCCGGGACCACGCGCCGTAGGTGCCGCGCCGCGCGGCCTCCAGGCTGGCCTCGTGCAGGTCGGTGCCCACCACCTCCACGGGCATCCCCGGGGGCGCGCACGCCAGCAGGCACGCGGCCAGCGAATAGGCCTCCTCGCCGGTGGCGCACCCGGCGCTCCAGCCGCGCAGGTGCATGGCGCCGTGGCGCAGCGCGGACGGCACGCCCTCCGACGCGATGAAGCGGAAGTGCTCCGGCTGGCGGAAGAAGTACGTCTCCCCCACCAGCACCGCGCGCACCAGCGTGTAGGCCAGGGGCGAACCCAGTTGCTGCAATTCGCTCAGGACCTCCGTGGGCACCCGGCCCCGCGCCAGCTCCGCGCGAAGCACGCGCTCCACCGCATCCTGGGCGATGGCGTCATCACGAAAGCCGGTGGTGTCCGCCACCACTTCCCTGGCGCGGGCCAGCAGCCGAGGGTCGAGCCCTGCACTCATGCGCTCCGCTCTTCCTCCACCGGCGCGAGCAGCGCGGGCAGGTCGCGCAGGAGTCCCCGCGCGATGAACACCTTCGGATCCAGGATGGGCAACGCGCGGCCGCCGGTGCGCAACATCCCCAGCAGCCCCTCCTGCAGGAGGCCATGCTCGGCGCCACCCACCTTCTCGCGCCGGTCGATGTCGGTCGCCTGGAACTCCTCCGGATCACGCACCGTGTCCACGGTGAGCGCCAGCGACACCCCTTCCGCCTCGATGACCACCAGCATCCGCTCCGCGATGGCCACCTGGTGCTTCACGCCCAACCGCTGCGCCACGTCCAGCACGCACACCGCCTGGCCTCGCAGCTCCACGTACTCGCGCAGGTAGGAGGGGCCCGTGGGCAGCGGCCGCGTCGCCGGCTGCAACAGCACCTCCTTCACCGTGTCCAGCGGCACGGCGAACTCGCGCTCGCCCACCGACAGCCGCAGCACCAGCATGGCGCCGGAGCGCGAACGGCGCCGCGCGCTCGCCAGCGCCTCACCCACGCGGTTGAGCAGCTCGTCCGCGCGGAAGGGCTTGGGCAGGAACGCCTCCGCGCCCAGCCCCAGGCACGCCTCCGCGCGCTGCTTCTCCGAGGAGATGATGATGACCGGGATGTCCGTCGTGGAGACATCCGCCTTCATCCGCTGGAGGACCTCGTCGCCGTCCATCTCCGGCATGGACAGGTCCAGCAGCACCGCCGCGGGCCGCAGCCGGCCCACCTTCTCCAGCGCCTCACGGCCGTTGCTCGCCGTGTGGATGGTGTAGTGCCCGGAGAGGATGGCCCGCTCCAGCGCCAGGATGGCGTCGCTGTCGTCCACCAGCAGGAGGGAGGGCAGGCTCACGGCGTCACGCCCTGTTCAGGAACTGACGCACCGTCTTGGTCAGCTCGTCGTGCGAAACGGGTTTCTGGATGAAGGCGTTCGCTCCCGCCTCCGTACCGCGCTGACGCAGGTCCTCGCCCTTCTCCGCCGTCAACAGGATGACCGGCACGTTTCGCACCTGGAGCTGCGCGCTCGCGCGCACCTCCTTCACGAACGTGATGCCATCCATGTTCGGCATGTTGATGTCAGCGATCACCACGCTCACCGGCACCAACCGGAGCAGCTGCAGTGCGCGCTGTGCGTCCTCGGCCTCAACGATGCTGACCTTGAGATTCATCAGGTAGATCTTGAGGATGTTGCGGACGGTCGGGCTGTCGTCCACCAGCAAGACGTTGATGCTCACTGTGCCACGGCTCCTCGCACAGACTCCGCGAAGTGCGGAGCGACCTGCGCTGCATGGGTGATCCTACCGTGAGCGCTTCGGATTGCGGAAGCGGGGGGGCCCCGTTCGTACGGGAACCGGGCAGGCGAATGTCTGTAATTTGAGACAGGTTTGGAAAGCGTCAGTCCTCCTTCGGCGAGGGGGTCGCCAGGACCCCTTCTGCCCCCTCGCCCGCGTCCACCGGCGGCGCGCCCACGGCGTGGAAGCCGCCATCCACGTGGACCATCTCGCCCGTGGTGGAAGGCATCCAGTCGGACAGCATGGCGCACGCGGTGCGCGCGACGTGCTCGTGGCTGTCCTTGTCGCTCCAGCCCAGCGGCGCCTGCTTGCCCCAGTACTGCGCCAGGGACTTGAAGCCCGGGATGCCCTTGGCCGCGATGGTCGCCAGGGGACCGGCCGCCAGCGCGTTCACCCGGATGCCCTTGGGACCCAGGTCGCGCGCCAGGTAGCGCACGGTGGCCTCCATCGCCGCCTTGCACACGCCCATCCAGTCGTAGATGGGCCACGCCTGCCGGTTGTCGAAGTCCAGCGCCACGATGGAGCCCCCCGGCGGCATCAGCGGAACACACGCCATGGCCAGTTCCTTCACGGAGAAGGCGGAGATGCGGAACGCGGTCTGCACGCTCTCCCACGGCGTGTTGAGGAAGTTGCCGCCCAGCGCGTCCTCGGGCGCGTACGCGATGGCGTGCAGCACGCCGTCCACGCGGCCCCACTTCTGACGCAGCGACTCCGTGAGCGCCGGGAAGTGCGCGGGGTTCGTCACGTCCAGCTCCAGCACCTCGGTGCCGGGCTTGAGCCGCTTCGCGCTGCGCTCCGTGAGGGACTTCGCGCGACCAAAGCCCGTGAGGATGACCTCGGCGCCCTGCGCCAGCGCGTGCTCGGCCACGCCGAAGGCCAGCGACTGCGGGGTGAGCACACCAGTGATGAGCAGCTTCTTACCCTGGAGGAGCATGTCGGTACGTTCCCGAAAGAGGAGAGGAAAGGAGGGGGCGTGTGCTTACCACTCCTGGGCTACGGGAGGGGCCCCCGGCCGGGATTCCCCGCCCGGCCCTGATGTACGTCCGTTCAGCATGCCGGGTGCCGGCCCGCCCCCCGGGGTTCTTCCCCTGGCGGAAATCCGGCCACTTTTGAAGCTGGGCTCACGCGGCGCATGACTCCATCTGCTCCCGCCGTCGAAGACAGGCAGCCGGGCACGGCGGGGTTCAACAAACCTGTGGCGAAAACCCCCCAACGCGGCGCCCTTCCAGTAAAAGACCCCCGCCATGGCGAATTTCCAGGACAGCTTCCTCTCTGGTGCCAACATCGACTTCATCGAGGGGCTCTACGCGCGCTTCCTCGATGATCCCGGCAGCGTGGATCCGAGTTGGCGCGAGGTGTTCGAGCGCAACAACGGCACCGGCCGGCCCATCTTCAACACGAAACAGCTGGAGGCCCCCGCGCCCATTGCCCCCGAGGGCAAGGTGAAGGGCAACGGCAAGGCGAACGGGGCCGCCCAGACGGCGGCGGCTCCGGCCGTCGTCGCCGCGCCCGCCGCTGCCGTCGCGCCCGCGCAGGACATCGGGCTGCAGTCGAAGGTGGACCAGGCCATCACCGCCTTCCGGCTGCGCGGCCACCTGCGCGCGGTGCTGGATCCGCTGGAACGCCCGCGCCCGCCGCTGGGGCACATCGCGGACGTCGCGCTGATGGATGAGAACCACTTCACCGCGAAGGAGCTGGAGCAGGCGGTGGAGTGCAACAACGTCTTCCCGCAGCAGCGCGTGCGCCTGTCGGACCTGGTGACGCGGCTGCGGCGCACGTACTCCAGCCACATCGGCGTGGAGTTCATGCAGATGCTCGACAGCGAGCGTCGCCGCTGGCTGATGCAGCGCATGGAGCACAGCGACAACCGCACGGCGTTCTCGGTGGAGGAGCAGCGGCACATCCTCACCAAGCTGTCGTACGCGGAGGGCTTCGAGCACTTCCTCCACACGAAGTACGTGGGCGCCAAGCGCTTCAGCCTGGACGGCGGCGAAGCGCTCATCCCCATGCTGGATGCCCTCCTGGAGGTCGGCAGCGGCATGGGCCTGAAGGAGCTCGTCATCGGCATGGCCCACCGCGGCCGCCTCAACGTGCTGACGAACATCCTGGGCAAGAAGCCGGATCAGATCTTCAGCGAGTTCGACGGGCCCAAGGACCCCAAGGCGTACCTGGGCCGGGGCGACGTGAAGTACCACATGGGCTTCTCCTCGGACCACGCCACGCGCGCGGGGAAGAACGTCCACCTGTCGCTCGCGTTCAACCCCAGCCACCTGGAGTGCGTGGGCCCCGTGGTGGAGGGCCGCGTGCGCGCCAAGCAGGACCGGGGCGGCGACACGGAGCGCACGGGCGTGATGCCCCTGCTCATCCACGGCGACGCGGCCTTCATCGGGCAGGGCGTCGTCGCGGAGACGCTCAACTTCGCGGGCCTCAAGGGCTACACCACGGGCGGCACGGTCCACGTCGTCATCAACAACCAGGTCGGCTTCACCACCGACCCGTCGGACTCGCGCTCCAGCATCTACTCCACCGCCATCGCGCAGATGCTGGACATCCCGGTGTTCCACGTGAACGGGGATGACCCGGAGGCGTGCGTGCACGTGGCGAAGCTCGTCGCGGAGTACCGGCAGACGTTCAAGAGCGACGTCGTCATCGACCTCATCTGCTACCGCCGCTACGGCCACAACGAGGGCGACGACCCGTCCTTCACGCAGCCGTCCATGTACGAGCTCATCCGCAAGCACCCGCCGGTGCGCGCGCTGTACGCGAAGACGCTGGCGGAGCAGGGCCGCATCAGCGCGGATGAATCCGACGCGCTCAAGCAGCGCTGCTACCAGGACTTCGACGCGGCGCTCACCCGCGCCCGCCAGGAGAGCCAGTTCAAGGAGCCCAACGCGCTGGAGGGGCTCTGGAAGACGTACAAGGGCGGCCTGCTGAAGAACGCGCCCCAGGTGTCCACCGCGGTGGCGAAGGCCACGCTGCGTGACGCGCTCCAGAAGCTCGCCACCGCGCCGGAGGGCTTCCAGGTCCACCGCGACGTGGAGCGCACGGTGCTCAAGAAGCGCCTGGGCATGCTGGACAGCGAGGAGCTGCAGTGGAGCGAGGGCGAGTCGCTGGCGTACGCCACGCTCTTGTCGGAGGGCTACGGCGTGCGCCTGTCCGGCCAGGACAGCGAGCGCGGCACCTTCAGCCACCGCCACGCGGTGCTGCACGACGTGCAGACGGGGGAGGAGTTCGTCCCCCTGCGCCAGTTCGCCACCGGCAGGGCGGCGTTCAACGTCTACAACAGCCCGCTGTCGGAGATGGGCGTGCTGGGCTTCGACTACGGCTACAGCCTGGACGTGCCGGACGGCCTCACCCTCTGGGAGGCGCAGTTCGGTGACTTCGCCAACGGCGCGCAGATCATCGTGGACCAGTTCATCGCGGCGGCGGAGAGCAAGTGGCGCCGGCTGAGCGGCATCACGCTGCTCCTGCCGCACGGCTACGAAGGCCAGGGCCCGGAGCACTCCAGCGCGCGCCTGGAGCGCTTCCTGGACCTGTGCGCCGAGGACAACCTCCAGGTCTGCTACCCCACCACGCCCGCGCAGATCTTCCACCTGCTGCGCCGCCAGGTGCTGCGCCCGGTGCGCAAGCCGCTGGTCATCATGTCGCCCAAGAGCCTGCTGCGCCGTCCGGAGGCGACCAGCCGCATGGACGAGCTGGCGACGGGCGGCTTCCAGGAGGTCATCCTGGACGCGAAGGCGGACCCGGCGAAGGTGACGCGGCTGCTCCTGTGCAGCGGCAAGGTGTCCTACGACCTGGCCAAGGCCCGGGACGAGCGCAAGGACGAGGGCATCGCCATCGTGCGGGTGGAGCAGCTGTACCCGTTCCCGCACGACGAGCTCGCGAACCTGGTGGCGAAGCTGCCGAAGCTGCAGGAGCTGTACTGGGTCCAGGAGGAGCCCCGCAACGCGGGCGCCTGGCACTTCATGTTCCCGCGCCTGCACGACCTGCTCTCCGGCCGCGCGCAGCAGCAGCCGGTGAAGCTGGGCTACATCGGCCGCGCGGAGGCAGCGAGTCCCGCGACCGGTTTCACCAAGACTCACGACTACGAGCAGCAGCTCATCATCGAAGAAGCCATCCTCCGAGGAACCCAGAATGGCCGTTGAACTGAAAGTCCCGCCCCTCGGTGAGTCCATCACCGAGGCCGTCGTCGGCAAGTGGAACAAGAAGCAGGGTGACACGGTCGCCGCGGACGAGCCGCTCGTCGTGCTGGAGACCGACAAGGTCACCATCGACGTGCCGTCTCCGGCCGCTGGCAGCATCGCGTCCATCGCCTTCAAGGAGGGCGACAAGGTCCGCGTGGGTGACGTGCTGGGCACCATCGAGGCGGGAGGCGCCGGTGCTGGCGCTTCTGCCGCGGTCGCTGCCGCCACGCCCGCGCCCGCTGGCGCCGCGACCCCGGTGTCGGCTCCTGCCGCCGCCGCGTCCGACGCGCGCATCACCCCCACCGCCAAGAAGATGGCGGAGGAGAACCGGGTGGACGTGGGTCAGCTCAAGGGCTCCGGCACCGGTGGCCGCATCGTGAAGGAGGACGTGCTGGGACAGCTGAACCGCCCGGCCACGCCCGCCGCGACGCAGGCGCCCCCGGCTCCGGCCGCGCCGTCCGGGCCGCGTCCCAACGCCGCGCGCGAGGAGCGCGTGCGCATGACGCCCCTGCGCAAGCGCGTCGCGGAGCGGCTGCTCCAGGCGCAGTCCAACGCCGCCCTGCTCACCACCTTCAACGAGGTGGACATGGGCGAGGTGATGGCGCTTCGCAAGAAGTACAACGACAAGTTCCAGGCGAAGCACGGGGTGAAGCTCGGGTTCATGAGCTTCTTCATCCGCGCGTCGGTGGAGGCCCTCAAGGCGTTCCCGCAGATCAACGCGGAGATCGACGGCGAGGACGTCATCTTCAAGCACTACTACGACATCGGCGTGGCCGTGAGCGGCAGCCGCGGTCTCGTGGTGCCGGTGGTGCGCGACGCGGACAAGCTGTCGCTCGCGGACCTGGAGAAGACGGTGGGTGACTACGGCGGCCGGGCGCGCAACGACAAGCTGACCTTGTCGGAGCTGCAGGGCGGCACGTTCACCATCACCAACGGCGGCATCTTCGGCTCCATGCTGTCCACGCCCATCCTGAACCCGCCGCAGACGGGCATCCTGGGCATGCACAACATCGTGGAGCGCCCCGTGGCCCGCGACGGCCAGGTCGTCATCCGGCCCATCATGTACGTGGCCCTCACGTACGACCACCGCCTGGTGGACGGCCGGGAAGCGGTGCAGTTCCTGGTGCGCGTGAAGGAGTGCATCGAGGACCCGGAGCGGCTGCTGCTCGACATCTGACCCACTCCTCCGCACATCCTCGCGAGAGGTGGGAAGACGGGCATTCCCCGTGGGCCGGCTGGACTTCCAGTCGGCCCTTTCACTACAAATAGGTCCGTCTCCCCGGTCGTCGGGCAGAACGGGTGGCCTCCCCCACGGCTGCCCTGCAAACGCAAGGAAGCGCAATGGCAACTGGCACCGTGAAGTGGTTCAACGACGCGAAGGGCTTCGGCTTCATCACCCAGGACGGCGGCGGCGAGGACGTGTTCTGCCACCACACCGCCATCAACATGGATGGGTTCCGCACGCTGGCCGAGGGCCAGAAGGTGGAGTTCGAAGTCACCAAGGGCCCCAAGGGCCTGCAGGCGCAGAACGTCCGCGCGGCGTGAAGTGACGCGTCGTCCTCAGCCATTCCTCACGGACTGGTTGAAATGAAGAGGCCCGGAACCCCACGGTAGGGGATCCGGGCCTCTGCCTTTTCCGGCGGTGTGTGCCCTGCGCGCTACTTCAGGGTCTGCTGGAAGTGGGCAATCACGCGCTCGTACTGGCGCTCGGTGACGAGCGGATCCGGGACCATGTGCGTGAGGCCGGACAGGGGCAGCAGCTGGTGCGGCTTGCCGGCGCGGAAGAGCGCGTCCGACAGCTTCAGCGTGTGGAAGAAGTAGACGTTGTCATCCGCGGTGCCGTGCAAGAGCAGCAGCGCGCCGATGGGGCTGTCCTTCTTCGCGTACGTCAGCAGGCTGCTGACCTCGTAGGCCTGGGGCGTCTCTTCCGGCAGGCCCAGGTAGCGCTCGGTGTAGTGCGTGTCGTAGTCGCGCCAGTCCACCACCGGCGCGCCCGACACGGCGGCCTTGAAGAAGTCCGGGCGCTTCAGCACGGCCAGCGCGGCCATGTATCCACCGAAGCTCCAGCCCGTGATGCCCACGCGCTTCAGATCCAGCTCCGGCACTTCCTTCGCCAGCGCCTGCACGGCTTCAATCTGATCATCGAGGGTGATGGTGGCGAAGTCGTGCTTCACCACGCGGTTCCACTCGGCGGTGCGCAGCGGCGTGCCGCGACCATCCACCTTCACCACGAGGAAGCCCTTGTCGGCCATCCACTGGCTGAGCAGGTGCGCGGCCATGGACTGGTGCACCACGGTGGTGGTGGGGCCGGCATACACCTCCACGATGACGGGCAGCTTGGTGCCGGGCTTGAAGTCGCGCGGCTTCACCAGCGAGGTCCAGAACTTCTTCGGGCCCACCTGGCGCACCTCGAAGTTCGGGGTGAAGCCGGGCTCCTGTGCCACCTCCGGCAGCTCGCCCAGCTTCGTGCCGTCGCCCTTGAAGATCAGGGTGCGCGGCATGCTTTTGGGGCCCTGGGTGCTCAGCACCACGAGGCCGCCGTTCTTCGACACCATGCCCGCTTCCACGCCCGGGCCGGTGCTGCCCGTGGCCACCTCCTCCGGAGTGCCGCCGGCCTTCACGCGCCACAGGTGGCTCTCGGTGGGGTTCGGGTCGCCGGAGAAGAAGAGCGTCTTGTCCGACTGCACGAAGCGCGCGAGGTTCCGGAAGCCCGCGGACGGCTTCACCACGGAGCGGTCCAGTTCGCCCGTGGCCTTGCGCAGCTCCACCTCCGGGCCGTCGTTGCGCTCGGTGTACCAGAGGAAGCCGGAGCCATCCTCCAGCCACAGGGGGAAGTCCTGGTTCAGCTCCACCCACGCCTTGTCCTGCTCGGTGAGCAGCACGCGCGTCTTGCCCGTGGCGGGGTCCACCGCCAGCACCTGCTCCTCCGTCTGGAGCCGGTTCTGCACCACCAGCGTCAGCGGCCCGCCCTTGTCCCACTTCACCGTGGCCAGATACGGATACTTCTGCGCGTCCCACTGCGCCCACACCGTCTTGCCACCGGACACCGGCGTCACGCCCAGGCGCACCTTGGCGTTGGCCTTGCCGGGGCGCGGGTACGGGAACACCTCGCCACCCTTCTCCGGGTGCATCACGTCCACGATGGTGAGCTTCTCCACCTCGGACGTGTCGGACTCCGTGTACGCGATGGACTTCGCGTCCGGGCTCCACCAGTAGCCGGAGAAGCGGCTCATCTCCTCCTGCGCGACGAACTCCGCCAGGCCGTGCGTCTTCTCCGCGGTGCCGCCCTTGGTGACGGCCTTCTCCTGGTTGGCCACCAGGTCCACGCGGTACACGTCGTGCCCGCGCACGTAGGCCACCTGCTTGCCGTCCGGTGACAGGCGCGGGTCGATGACGCCGGGGCCCGTCTTCACCTCGGTGGACTTGCCCGTGGCGCGGTCCACCACGTAGAGGCGCCCGGAGAGGGGCACCAGCAGGCGGGTGCCGTCCTCGGAGAGGCCGTAGGAGGTGAAACCCCGGGCACTCACGCGCATGCGCTCGCGGCGGGCCTTCTCCTCGGAGGACAGCGTCTCCTCGGCGCCCTTGAGCAGGGCCTCCGGGGTGAGCAGCTCGCGGGCCTGACCGCTGGCCACGTCGAACGCGTAGAGCGTCTGCACGTTGGACGTGGGCGAGGTGCGCAGGAAGAGCACGGACTGCTCATCCGGGGTGATGCGCACGCCCACGGGACGCCCGCTCTGGAAGCGGCGCGTCTCGGCGTACTGGCGAAGGAAGGTGTCCGGCTGCTTTTGCGATGGGGCCATGGCGGGGGGCTTGCGCTCCTGGGCGAAGGCGGGGGCGCTCATGAGCAGGAGCGCGGCGGTGAGGGCTTGACGCATGCGTAGTTGAATCCCCGCGCGGGGCGGGGCTCCTTTCGCGGGAAGATGCGGGGCAGCCTACACTCCAGCCGACCTGCGGCCCTCCCAACGTCGGGCCCCCGCGAGGATTCCCACCCGGAAGCGGACAACGCTGCGCGGCATGCTCCCCGGGCTTGAGCGCCTACTTCAGGTTTTGCTGGAAGTGGGCCATCACGCGCTCGTACACGCGCTGCGTGGCGAGCGGCTCCATCACCATGTGCGTGAGGCCAGACAGGAGCAGCAGCTGGTGCGGCTTGCCGGCGCGGAAGAGCGCGTCCGACAGCTTCAGCGCGTGGAAGAAGTAGACGTTGTCGTCCGCCGTGCCGTGCAGCATCAGCAGCGCGCCGATGGGACCCTCCTTCTTCGCGTACGTCAGCAGGTTGCTGACCTCGTAGGCCTGGGGGGTTTCGTCCGGCAGGCCCAGGTAGCGCTCGGTGGCGTGCGTGTCGTAGTCGCGCCAGTCCGTGACCAGGGCCCCGGCCACGGCGGCCTTGAAGAAGTCCGGACGCTTCATCACGGCCAGCGCGGACATGTACCCGCCGAAGCTCCAGCCCGTGATGCCCACACGCTGCAGGTCCAGCTCCGGCACCTCCTTCGCCAGCGCCTGCACGGCTTCAATCTGATCATCCAGGGTGATGGTGGCGAAGTCGTGCTTCACCGCGCGGTTCCATTCGGAGGTGCGCAGCGGCGTGCCACGGCCGTCCACCTTCACCACGAGGAAGCCTTGATCCGCCATCCACTGGTCGAGCAGGTGCGAGGCCATGGACTGGCCGACCACGGTGGTGATGGGACCTCCGTAGATGTCCACGATGACGGGCAGCTTCGTGCCGGGCTTGAAGTCGCGAGGCTTCACCAGCGAGGTCCAGAACTTCCTCGCGCCCACCTGGCGCACCTCGAAGTTCGGGGTGAAGCCGGGCTCCTGCGCCACCTCCGGCAGCTCTCCCAGCTTCGTGCCGTCGCCCTTCAGTACGAACGAGCGCGGCATGCTCTTCGGTCCCTGGCTGCTCAGGACCATGAGTCCCCCGGTGTTGGACACCATGCCGAACTCGATGCTCGGCCCGGTGCTCCCCGTGGCCACCCGCTCCGGGGCGCCGCCGGCCTTCACGCGCCACAGGTGCATCTCCGTGGGGTTCGGGTCGCCAGAGAAGAACAGCGTCTTGTCCGACTGCACGAAGCGCGCGAGGTTCCGGAAGCCCGCGCCCGGCTTCACCAGGGAGCGGTCCAGTTCGCCCGTGGCCTTGCGCAGCTCTACCTCGGCCGCGCCGTTGCGCTCCGTGTACCAGAGGAAGCCGGAGCCATCCTCCAGCCACAGCGGGAACTGCTGCTGCAGATTGATCCACGCCTTGTCCTGCTCGGTGAGCAGCACGCGCGTCTTGCCCGTGGCCGGATCCACCGCGAGCACCTGCACCTCGGTCTGGAGCCGGTTCTGCACCACCAGCGTCAGCGGCCCGCCCTTGTCCCACTTCACCGTGGCCAGGTACGGGTACTTCCGCGCGTCCCACTGCGCCCACACCGTCTTGCCACCCGTGATGGGCGTCACGCCCAGGCGCACCTTGGCGTTGGCCTTGCCAGCACGCGGATACGGGAACGTCTGGGCGCCCTGCTCCGGGTGCATCATGTCCGCGAGGGTGAGCTTCTCCACCTCGGACGTGTCGGACTCCGTGTACGCGATGGACTTCGCGTCCGGGCTCCACCAGTAGCCGGAGAAGCGGCCCATCTCCTCCTGGGCGACGAACTCCGCCAGGCCGTGCGTCTTCTCCGCCGTGCCGCCTTGCGTGACGCGCTTCTCTTGATTGGCCTTGAGGTCCACCCGGTACACGTCGTGCCCGCGCACGTACGCCACCTGCTTGCCGTCCGGCGACAGGCGCGGGTCGATGACGCCGGGCCCTGCCTTCAGCTCGGTGGTCTTGCCCGTGGCGCGGTCCACCGCGTAGAGGCGGCCGGAGAGGGGCACCAGCAGGCGGGTGCCATCCTCGGAGAGACCAAACGAGGTGAAGCCGCTCGCGCTCACGCGCATGCGCTCGCGACGGGCCTTCTCCTCGGGGGACAGCGTCTCCTCGGCGCCCTTGAGCAGGGCCTCTGGCGTGAGCAGTTCGCGCGTCTGGCCGCTGGCCACGTCGAACGCGTAGAGCATCTGCACGTTGGACGTGGGCGAGGTGCGCAGGAAGAGCACGGACTGCTCATCCGGGGTGATGCGCACGCCCACGGGACGCCCATTCATGAAGTGGCGCGTCTCCGCGAGCTGGCGCAGGAACGCGGTGTCCGACTGTTTCCGCGCGGACGCCGCGACGGGCGGCGGAGGCTGCTGGGCGAGGCCGGGCGCCCCCGCGAAGAGGAGCACTGCGGCGAGGACCTGGGGGATGCGTCGCTGAAAACCCATGGGATGGACTCCTTTCGCGGAAAGCTGCCGGCACGCCTACAATCCGGCCCCCGCGGTTCTTCCAAACGGCGGTCGCACCCAAGGATTGCCCTCCGACATGCCTCCGGCAGATGAAGATTCGTTAAGACACCTGCGCCTCGCGGGCGTGGTGCGCTTGGGGCTGGGCGGAGGTCGGGGCCCCACGGACGCCTACGTGTTCGACCCGCATCGGCTCGCGCTGCCCGCGTGGGCCTGTGCCCTGGGAGAGTCCGCCCCCCCTGCCCTGCTCGTGACGTTGGACCGGCACCTGGACGTGGTGGTGCCGGAGCGGCCGGCGGACATGCCGGACCGCTCGGCGGGACTGCGCGCGTTGGACGAGCACGCGCGCTGGCACCTGAACGTGCGCAACTACGACCACATCCTCGCCGCGATGGAGGCGAACCTCGTGGGGGACGCGCTCCTCATCGCGCGCACGCGCCCCCGAGGCTCCTTCGCGGGGGACACCTACGTGGACACGCGGGGGCGCCCGCACCGGCTGATCTCCGTGACGACGGTGGACCGCGCGGCGGAGGCGTACCGCAACCCCGGTCCCACCGATGCCGTGCGCGACGTCATCGAGGCCGCATCCAGCGTGCTCCTGGACGTGGACCTGGACTGCTTCACCAGCCTGAGCGACGCGGATCCGACCACGGTGCTGCCGTGGCCGAAGGCCATCATCCGCGAGTTCCTCCTGCCCCCCGACTCGGAGCCCTTCTGGGACGCGGTGCTGGCCAAGGCGGTGGCGCTGACGTTCGCGCGCGAGCCCCACCACTGCGGCGGGCTGCTGCCCTCCGGGGAGCTGTTCCGCGACGCGGCGGAGGTGCTGTTCCGCGAGCTGCTGCGCGTCGAGCCCCCCTGAGCGGCGCTCGGACCTCAAGGCTCCAAGGCTTCAGGGCGAGTCGAGGAACGACGGCCGGTAGTCGGTCACCTGCCCGCTGCTGAGCGACAGTCGGCTGCCCACGGGAGGCCGGTCGCCGTTGAGCACGTAGCCGAAGTCGATGCGGAACGGGAACACGTTGAACTGGGGGAACAGCAGCCGCAGGCCCACGCCCACGGTGCTCACCATCTCCGGCCGCTTGTTGAACGCGCTGCCCGAGTCGAAGAAGAATACCCCGCCCAGGTGCACCGTGCGCACGACGAGCGGCGCGGTGCGGTACTCCACGTTCACCAGCAAGAGCCGCTTGCCGGAATAGGCATCCACCCCCGTGCCGCGCAGGCCGTTGCTGCCGCCCAACAGGCTCACGCGGTCGGACAGGTCGTCGATGTTCACGTCCAGCAGGCCCCGCACGACGAAGCGCCCGCCGAGCACGCGCGGCGACACCTGCACCAGCTCCGTGGCCCAGCGCCGGTTGGTCCACCCCTCCTGCCCTCCGCTGAACTGCTGACGGATGGACGCGGCGGCGGACGCGGTGGTGAGCGCGTCGCCCCAGTGCACGCGGTAGCGCAGCGACAGGCCCCCTTCCGCGAAGTGCGCCGCGGACGGGAACACCGGCGGCGCATAGCGCAGCGTGGCCAGCACCGAGTGCCCCAGCTGGAAGTCCTCCGACAGCGTGTACGAGTCCACGTTGCGGAGCACGTCGTAGCGGGCCTCGAAGGCGCTGAGGGAGAAGTTCGCGTAGCCCGCGTCCTCCGCGCGCGGCAGGTAGTTGCGCCGGAACCAGTCCGCCTGCGCGTCGCTGAGCTGTGAGGCCAGCGGCGCCGCGTAGGCGTAGTGGTAGGCCCCCGCGCCCAGCCCCACGTTCCACTTGTAGCGCTGGCCGTACGAGCGCGTGTACGTGGCGCCCGCGGCCACCTCGCGCGTGTTGTAGACGTACGGCACCGGGTCGCCGTCCGGGTACGGCAGCTGCCAGATGTCCGCGCCCCGGTACTGGCGCGCCGTCTCCACGTTCCACGCGACGGACGTGCTCAGGCTCCATGGTGTCGACAGCGAATACAGCGGCCGGCTGACGGACACGCTCCCGCGCGAACCTTCCGCGCGGCCCGTGTCGCGGTTGATCAACACGGCCGCGGACTCCGTCAGCGACCAGCGGCTGCCCAGCACGCGCCTGTCCGTGTAGCTCTGCCCCAGGCTGAAGGTGTCCAGGCGGAGGATGAAGTCCACCGCCACCTTCTTGCCGCGCCCCAGGAAGTTCTGCTCCGTGCCCTGCAGTCGTAGATACAGCAGCAGCGAGCCGACGGCGGAGAACTCGTTGTTGAGCCGCAGCGACCACAGGTCCTTCGTCACCAGCAGCAGCGCGACCTTGTCCGGAGCGCTGCCCTTCACCGGCACCGCGCGCACCACGGAGAAGAGCCCCAGCTTGCGCAGGTTGCGCACCGACTCCGCGACGAGCGCCTCCGAGTACGGCTGCCCCGGCGTCAGCAACACCTCCTGGCGCACCACCTCGTCGCGGGTGCGGATGTGGAAGATGTTGAGCAGCGAGGGGTACGGATCCATCGGCGCCACCACCTCCTCGGCGGCGACGAGCACCTCCTCCAGCACCTTGCCCTCGGGGGCAGGCTCCACCTGGCGCTCGACCTCACCCAGGCCCCAGGTGATGAGCGCGTCCTCGTAGTTCGCGCGCGCGGCGGCCTCGGGCTGGGGGGACGCGGCCGTGTCGCTGCTCGGAGACGCGTCTGCGGACGCGGCGAGCACGGTGGACAGCAGGGCGAGCAGCGGGAGCGGCACGCGCGCATCCTGTCATGCGCCGCGCCTGCCGCCAGCCTCCTCACTCCAGCGCGGTGCGAAGGTCTCCCGGCCGGGCCATGGGCAGCTTCTCCCCCCGGGCGATGGCCGAAACGATGCGCGCCAGCTGATCCACCCCGTCCGTCAGCGCCGCCGGCCCCGGCTGGAGGATGTAGCTGCTGCGCACTTCATAGAGCTGGTCGTCCACCACCGCGCGCACCCGCTCCCAGCCGGGCCGCGAGGCGATCTTCTCGCGCTTCGCCTTGCGCCCGCACCAGCTCGCGATGACACCCTCGGGGTCGCGGCGCGCCACCTCCGCAGGCTCGAAGATGCGCCCCTTCGCGCCCTGCGACGCGCGCGACTCCTGGCACACGTCCTCGCCCCCCACCACCTCCACCAGCTCCGAACACCAGCGGATGCCGGAGATGAGCGGCTCGTGCCACTCCTCGAAGAAGATGCGCGGCCGGCGGGGCAGCGACTGCGCCGCGTCCGAGTGCCGCTCCAGGTTCTTCTCCAGCTCCACCGCCAGCGCCTCGGACGCCTCCGCGCGCCCCACCAGCGCGCCCGTCAGCCGCACCGTCTGCAATATCTCCGCGAGCGAGCGCTGGTTGAACAGGTACACGGGCACGCCGCGCTTGCACAGCTCCCGGCCGATGTCCGCCTGCAGGTCGGAGAAACCCAGCACCAGATCCGGCTTCAGCTCCAGGATGCGCTCGAAGTTCGCGTCCAGGAACGAGCTCACGCGCGGCTTCTTGCGCGCCTCCGGCGGACGCACCGTGAACCCCGACACCCCGACGACCAGCTCCCCCGCCCCGATGCGGTAGAGCACCTCCGTCGTCTCCTCCGTCATGCACACCACCCGCCGCGGGTAGCGCGGCGCCGACGACAACAGCGAGGACAGATGGGCGTTCATGGCGCGGACCCTAACGCGCCCGCCCCGCCTCCACCCGGGATGACGCATCGCACCAGCACGGCCCGTCTGTGTAGCAGCGGACGCTGTTTTTCCTGATTTCCCACCCGCTCCAGGACGCAGCGACATGACGGGACGTCTCTTGGGCGGTTTTCCAAGGCGGTGCTAGCATCCCCGCGCATTCGTACCGATGGCGCCGTCCTTCTCGTTGCCTGGGGGAACACATGATCGAAAGCGACGCCCCCCGAAAGGGCGCGCCCACCGACGTGGCGGATCCTCTGCTCGGGAGGGTCCTCAACGAACGCTTCCGCATCCTGGAGACGCTCGGCGCCGGAGGCATGGGCCGCGTCTACAAGGCCATGCAGGCCCCGTTGGACCGCCTGGTGGCGCTCAAGGTCCTGAACCCGCAGTACAGCGGCGAGGGCAAGGACCCCGGCTTCCAGAAGCGCTTCTTCCTGGAGGCCAGCGTCACGGCGAAGCTGCGCCACCCGAACACCGTCACCGTCATCGACTACGGGAAGACGGAAGACGGCATCTACTACATCGCCATGGAGTACCTGGAGGGGCTCACGCTGTCGCAGCTCCTCACGCAGGAAGGGTCGCTGCCGTGGGACCGCGCGCTGAGCATCGCGCAGCAGATCGCCCGCTCGCTGCGCGAGGCGCACAAGGTCGGCCTCATCCACCGCGACCTCAAGCCCGCCAACGTCATGGTCCTCAACCAGGAGACCGACCACGACGTGGTGAAGGTGCTCGACTTCGGCCTGGTGAAGTCCTTCATCGGCGACGTGAACATGAAGGAGGACACCACGCTCACGCAGGCGGGCGTCATCCTCGGGTCGCCGCAGTACATGGCGCCGGAGCAGGCGCGCAACGTCGCGGATCCGCGCAGCGACGTGTACAGCCTGGGCGTGGTGCTCTATCAGGTCCTGATGGGCCGGCCGCCCTTCCAGGCGGCGCAGAGCATTGACGTCATCGTCAAGCACATCAACGACCCGCCGCCCTCCTTCCACACCGTGTGGCCCGACCACGGCGTCCCCCCGGAAGTGGAGACGCTGGTGATGAAGTGCCTGGCCAAGCGCCCGGTGGACCGCTACCAGTCCATGGACGCGGTGCTCCAGGGTATGCGCGCCGCGGCCTCCGCGTCCGGCGTCAGCGGCGTCTTCTCCAGCCCGCGCACCGGCCTCAATTCGGTGGGCTCCGGTCCGCACAGCGGTCCCCACAGTGGTCCCCACGCGATTGGCTCCGGCCCCAACACCGTGGCGCTGGACATCTCCGTGGAAGACCAGGGGGCCGCGCCGGAGAAGAAGTCCAGCAAGGGCCTGGGCATCGCCCTGTTCGGCGGCTCCGTGCTGCTGGGCATCGCCGCGGCGGGCATCTTCGTGCTGCGCTCCACGCAAGCCCCCCCACCAGCGCCACGGTGTTGGGGCCGGAGCCAATCGCGTGGGGACCACTGTGGGG
>NZ_RAWG01000019.1 GCF_003611735.1 Corallococcus sicarius
CCTCCCGCCCACCCCTGAAGCAGGCACGCGCGGGAGGGAGCAACCGTCACGGAGCGGCGTCAGGAGACGCCGCTCCGGTGGAGCGCATCAGGTGCAGGTCAGCCAGGAGCACTTGCCCGACTGGCACTCGCGGCCGGTGGAGCAGATGGAGCCCCGGGGCCGCTTCTCCACGCACTTGCCGGAGTTGAGCCCCCAGCCGCAGAACTGGCTGGTGGTGCAGTGCGAGTCGGTGGTGCAGATGCAGCTGCCCGGGATGTCGCCGCAGTCGTCGAGCGCGTTGCACGAGTTGCTCCGGCACTCCTGGTCGAAGCGGCAGGTCTCGGAGACGAACTTCGTGGCGGGCGCGTACGCCTTGCCGCAGATCTGCGGATAGGCCGCCTCACGGGTGGCCTTGGGAACGTAGGCCGCGACACCGCTGGTGTCGATGTCCGCCGCCGCGTCCGCCATGCCGGAGCGGGTGCCGTTCGCGCGCTCCCACATCCGGATGAAGTTCTCCGCGGAGCCCTCCAGGCCGGTGGTGTTCACGCCGAGCTGCTTCAGGTCGCGCACCACGTCCGGCAGCAGGCCCACGTGCGCGAGGCCGTAGATGTCGAAGTCGGTGCCCAGGCGCCCGGGCCCGGAGACGCGCTGCTGCTCGCGCTGGGTGTCGGCCTCCGCGCGGAAGCCGGCGGAGCACGCGCCGAAGTCACCGAAGCGCGGCCGGGTCTGCTGGATGAAGCCGTTCAGGTCCGCGCCGAAGCCCATGTTGACCTTGAGGCCCTGGCGGCCGAACTCGTACGCCTGCGCCAGTGAGCGCGTGGAGCCCTGGCAGTTGTTGGCCACGGTCGTGCGGGTGTAGGCGCGCGTCTCGTCATGCGCGGTGCGCAGGCCGAACATGCCGCCCGTCTGGCGCACGTAGCGCACCACCCAGGCAGGCGTCGTCTTCTCGTTGGCGGCGAGATCCGGGTTCATCACCTCGCGGAAGTGACCGTGGGAGATGTACAGCGGGTAGTAGGTGTTCGCCTGGGACACGGCGAACGCGTCCTGCACGCTCTTCTCGGACATGTGGGCCAGGTCGATGAGCATCCCCCTGCCCATCATCTCCTGGACCAGCGCCTTGCCGTCCGCGGTGAGGCCCTTGGTGTTGCGGCAGTTCGCGTCCACGTCGAAGCCCAGCGTGAAGCCGGAGCCGGTGATGCCGCAGTCAGTGTCGATGTGGCAGTTCTCCAGGAACTGGGCGACCTGGAAGATGGCATTGTGCGGCGCCGCGCCGCCGAAGCGGTTGTCCAGCTGGTGCACGGGCTGCAGCGAGCGCACACCCAGCGAGTGGACGCGGTTCAACTCCGCGCGCCAGTCCTTCGTGCCGAACAGCTTGGACGACTCAATGGACAGCACCATCGCGAGCTTGCCGGCGGCGATGATCTGCCGGGCATGCGCGGGCGACAGGGCGATCTCCGCCCAGTCCGTGCGCGCGTCGAAGTCGCGAGCCATCTGGAGCTGGATGTCCACGTCCGTCATCTCGTCGCAGGGCCGCTTGAGGTTCTGGTACGGCAGCGCCTTGCAGAGGAACTCGTTGCTGACGAGCGACACCATGACCAGCGACATGCCGCCCTGCTTCGCCTTCAGCAGCCAGCCCTCCCACGCCTGCTGATGCGCGATGGTGTCCCAGCGCGGCCACTGCGTGTGCACGTCCTTGCGGCCCAGGTGCAGGCCGGTGTCGCCCTCGGTGCCCTCCGCCTGGCCGATGACCTCCGACGCCACCGCGCCGCCCACGCCGAAGATGTCCGACAGGATGGGCACGCCGCTCAGGTTCACGCTGCCCGAGTTGGGACAGAGGTTGAGCATGTTGCGCAGGTCCATGCGGACACGCGCGTGGTCGCTCTCCGGTTCACCACCGTCACAGCTCGCGAGCGTGCCGGTGTGCCCGCCATGGAACCAGCCGCCGGCGAAGGCCTCCTCGGCGAACATGTGGTGGTGCATCTCCGCGAAGCCGCCCACGGCCAGCGGCTGCGCCACGACCTCCGGCGCGACGGTGGGAACAGGCGGCTCGTCGGCGACGGGGCCACAGCCAAGGGCCAGCGCCGAAGCGGCGAGGAACGGGGAGAACAGACTGCGGGGATTGAAACGGGAACGACGTTGCATGCAGTGCACCTTTCTTGGGGGGGAAGGCGCACTGGGCGTATCAGTAATGAGACCGGACTAGCAATTCTTGCAGGCTAAACACGGTATTTTGTCACACAGCATCGGGCTCTTCTCCCACAACGACCCCCACCATCTCTTCTTCGCCGAGGAATTCGTTCTTGAGAGGGAAACGAAGCATGGCTTCCATCTGCTGGAAGAGCGCTTCGCCTGGCAGCTGTTCCTTGCGCCAGCGGCCCGCCGCGAGGCGCAAGCTTGGCTTGTACTGGCCCGCGAGGATCCATTGACGCATAGCGTCCAGCGTGGCGAGTCGTGCTTCGTCGCAGCCCTTGCGCAGCGCGTCCATTGAGGACAGCACCCACTCTTCGTTTTTGTCCAGCGCGGGCTTCTGCCGCTGCGCACGGACAATCTCCGCCACGCCGGAGAAGAGCCGTCGGGCGCCCTCCGCCATCGTGTTCGCACGCTGTCGACATGGGACCGTGCGCAGTCCCTCTGTCACATCCGCCTTCTGGGAGTGTTTGAACAGGAGATCCAGCCCCGCGACGTCCGCGACGCGTTCCAGGCCCCCGACATCCTGTTCGCGCCAGAAGGCCCAGTACCAGCCCAGCCGCGTGGCGACGACGCCGGGGAGACGCGACCGGGTCGCCGCCCTCCGGCCCGGGCGCAGCGCCCGGATCCGGTCATAGCGGGCGGGCTCCAACTGCTGGATCATCAGGATGCGTTCGGCATGACGGCCAAGCGCATCCATTTCATCGTGCGCTTCGGCCTTCTCCAGGGCCTTTCCCGCATAGATATCCAGAACGCCATCAACGTCGGGGCGCTCCTCCAGTGGGAGGATGTGACTGTCTTCACCAAAGACCTTCAAGAACTCCTGGATGCGCCGTCGGAGGACCTGTTCGAGCCCGAGGTTGGTTTCAAGTGCCCGCTCCGGAAGGAAGCTGGAGATGTGGATCTCCTCGTTGAGACTCCCCAGGCGGTCGATGCGACCCGCGCGCTGGATGAGCCGCACGGGGTTCCAGTGCAAATCGTAATTGATGAGGGTGTCAGCATCCTGGAGGTTGATGCCTTCACTGAGCACATCCGTGGAGATGAGCAGGTCGATTTGCTGCTCTTTCGGCACTTCGGGGCGACCGCGTGCGGGGTTGGCCCGGGGAGCGAAGCGGCGAGCAGTCTCCCGCACGTTTCCGCTGCTGCCCGTCACCTTCGCCACGACTCCATGTTCCCCCTGGAGATGCTCATGAAGAAACTCCGCCGTGTCGGTGAACTGCGTGAAGATGAGGGTGCGGTGCATTCGGGGAGGGCGTGTCGTCAGGTAGGCCCGCAGCCGCGCGAGCTTCGCATCCGCCGCGGGGGACTGCTGATGCATCGCCCCCCAGAGTTCTTCCACCCGCTCCAGGTCGGCCGTCAGGGCGTTGCGCAACCGGTCGACGTGAAACATCCCCGAAGGCATCTGATCGCCTCCCGGGTTCGACTCGCCTTCGTCCTCGACGTCCGCGACAACCTGGACAAAGCCCGCCCGGAGGTTCTCCAGTGCGCGTTGGAGCCGCGTCCGGAGGCGTTCCAGGGAAGCTCGAAACGCGGCCTCACTGGACTCCAGTCGCTTGAGCAGCAGCACCTTGAAGAGGCCCCGGAGGCTCTGCCCTGCCTGGCGGAAGCCGACCATGCGGGAATCATCGCGGTGCATCTCCAGCACATAGGCGGCCAGCCCGTAGAGGGGGTACTCCATGCTGCCCAGGAGGTGGATGATCCGGTCGTACAGGCCGGTGCCGTACGTGTCCTCGATCCGGTAGCGCAGACACTGCTCCGGTCCTGAGACGCGCGTCGGGAACCGGATGGGCACCCAGTCGTAGCCCCCGGTGGGCTTCTTCACCGGGAGCTTCGCGTCTTGGTAGTGGTTCTGGATGAAGCGACGGGTGCGCCGCACCACCACGTGTTGGAGGACGTTGGTGAGCGACTCCCTCCCCGCCTCCACGGCCTTGAAGAAGTCCTCCAGGGACTCCCCTGGGAAGGGCAAGCGCGTGAAGTTCTCTGGGAAGAGTTTCAGCTGCTGCATCACGTCCCGGGGGCTGTTGTTCTGCGGTGTCGCGGAGAGCAGCAGCACCTGCCTCCGCGAGGGGACGTTGTTGGGGTGCAGCCACTCCCAGATCCGCTCGTAGCGACGCGTCGCGGGGTTGCGGAAGTTGTGGGACTCATCCACCACCAGGACCTGCCGCTGACTGTATTGAGGAAGGTCCTCCAGTCGCCCATGGGACAGGACGCGCAGGTTCACCCCGAAGTCCTCGCCCAGGGCCTGCCACGTCGGACACACGGTGGGCGGAGCAATCACCAACGCGTGGCGGTCCATCGTGTCCTGGAGATAGCGCAGCAGGGCCATGGCGATGTAGGTCTTTCCCAGACCCACGACATCCGCCAGGAAGACCCCGCCAAAGCGCCGCAGGATTCCCTTCGCCTGTTGGTAGGCCGCCCGCTGAAAGGTTGTCATCACCTCCAGCAAGGGATTGCTGTCGGTCAGGTCGGCGCCCTGGAGCATCTCCAGGAAGAACTCCGAGAGGACCTTGAGGTACAGCTCCTCTGCGCCGAGCATCGCCCCGGCCCAGGAGCTCTCCAACAGCGCCTGGACGTCCTTTGAGATGTCCTCTGATTCCGCCGCACGGAGCCGGAACCATTCGCGGGCCCGCTCATGCATCGCGCCCGTGAGCGCCAGGTCCAGCTCCGCGCCGGAAGGCCGGTGCAAGGTGCCATGGGTGATGGGCCCCGCGGGAACAAGGCTGCCCCCCGGTCGACTGATGATCCGGCTGAAGAGCGGCCCCGGCTGATAGTGAAGGACGCGGGCTTCGGCGGAGGAGAGCTTCCGGATCCACTCCCCGATGCGACCTTCCCATTCCGCCGTCTGGGGCAGGCCGTCCAGCTGTCCACCGAACGCCTCCAGGAGCGCGTTGCGGTGGGCATGGGTCACCCTGGCGGGAAGGCCCGCATGCGGTTCCCGCGCCAGGCTCGCATGTCCTTGCGGAGGCTGGGCCAGCAAGCCCGGGGCCGACAACAAGAGGTCCATTCGCGGCTCGGCCTGGAAGATTTCCAGGACATCCGTGCGCAATTCCCCCGCCGAGACCAGTGTCGCACCGTCCCTGTCCAACGTGCTCATGAGGGGTTTCCTCTTTCCAACCAGGCACTCATCGATGACGCCAGGAGCGACACCTCGGGTTCTGGCTCGGCGGGAAGGTGGGAGTTCGCGCTCAGCCATGCAGCCATGGGGACCTCCAGGATGGAAATCTCATCCTCGCCACTCGTGGGCGCGACAGCAGGCTCCAAGGGCAGCGGCGTCACCAGGACCCATTCCGGGCGAGGAGGCCCTGGGGATGGGAGCGGCTCGGGAACAGTCCCGAGAGGCTCCGGGCCTGGCTGCGCGGCGGAAACGTCCGGGCTCGTGGGCACCGCTTCGACCTCCAGGCCCAGGGCCCGCAGGAGGGTCTGGTTCCAATGTCCTTCCACGGGGCGCCCCGCGTGCTCCTCGAAGAAGCGGACGGGCGCCGTGGCGGCGGCCATGCCGGGCCACTCCACCCAGGCGACGGAGGCGAGCGGGGGCACGAAGCGGCGGCCTCCGGCAGGCCCCTTCTGATTCGGCGGCAGCCACGTCCATCCTGCGGGAGCACCCACGCGAGGCAATGACTTCCACCAGCCCACCAGCGCACGCACCAGCAAGCGTCTCCCGGTGTGCAGCCATGGTCCCTCGCCCGGAAACGCGCGGCGCACCGTCTCCTCAAGCAGCGCACACGCTCGCGCCCCATCCTCCACGAACGGTGTGGGACGCCTTGCTTCCAAGAGGCGGCAGAATTCCAGGGGTCGCGACTCCTGCCGGACCAGCGCCGCCATCAGCTCCCGAAGGGTCACGGTCCCGACGCTTCCAGGGGGCATCCTCCGTGATTCGGGAATCCCTCCCTCGGCTTCCACCTCCGCCGCGTCTGACGTTGTGAACGCCCCCACGATCACCATCAGGCGAGGCAGATGCCCCCGGATCAGACGGTCGCGCGCCGCCCGCTCTTCCCAGAACTCCGCCGAAGCGGGCTCTGTTGTCAGTGACGGATAGGACGGGAGGAAGACAGCAGCCTCGGCCGAGAAGATTCCGGTGGTGGTCACCCCCGGCACCGTCCGCGTCGTCCTCAGACGCATCCGCTCAATGCCATCACGAGGTGAACTCGACGACGCCTCGGAATCGCTGTCGTCGTTCGCCACCGACTCCGCGGCTGCGTCCTTGTGGCGCTCTACGAATGGCGAAGCCCTGGCCAGGACTTCGTAGACCGGTGGAATCCGCTCGACTTCCCGCTCGACGGACGCGCCGTCGGCGGTGGACCCCGCCGGCCTTCCCTCCATGCGGAACAGGCCAGGAACCACGGAGCGCAGGCCCGGCGCCCGGGTCAGGGGCCAGAGGCGTGTGATGAGGCCTGCGAGGCTGGTGGGCTCGCCCTGGTGCATCCCCTGATCCAATGGGCCGAAGAGAGATTCGACGGACGCGTGGAAGGACGCCCGTGCTGTTTCCCGCAGGAGTTTGGAGTCCACCGTGCGCAGGACGGCGAGGCGGTTCGACGCGAAACGCACCCGCTGGTAGGCCTCCGTCAGGGGTGACTTCACCGGCCCCGGCCCACCGGGGGGCATCCCCGTGGGATGGAGGGCATTGGGAAGGACCGAGATCGTCGAGAGGAAGAGCCGGCCCACGAGACCCGCGCCCAGCTTCCCGGCGTCGTGTTCAAGAGCCTTGAGGCCGCGCAGCAGGGGCTCGCGTTCGGCGGCGGAGAGCGGGCCCCCCAGGCGCTTGAGGGCTGCGGCGCCTGGCGGCCCGTTGCGCAGGGCCTGACGCATCTGGATTCCCAGCACCACGCCGCCCGACCGTATCTGCCGCGTCTTCAACTCATGGAGGGTCAAGCCCAGCAGACAGGCTGCGGTCTCCATGCGCCACGGATGGAGGAGTGGCTCACTGAGGCCGAGGACCGGAAGTGCACGGCGGCCTTGCAACGCCGGCCGCAACACGACCGGGGTTCCACATCCCCACGACTTGGGATCGCACATCTCAAAGGCGCGCCTGCGTCCTTGTGCACGGCCACACCAGCAGGACCACCGCACGGGCGCGTCTTCTTCCTTGTCGTACCCGGTGGCCCAGTAGCGCACCCGGGACATGGTCAGGGTCTCGAACCGTATGGGACGGCCACCCTCCGTATGACGGGCCGCCTCCGGCTTCTTCCATTCCGGAGGCGCGATGCCGGCGGCCTCCAGGACTTCTGCGAGCCGGGGAAGAAAGGGTGGAGTTCCTCCTGACCAGGCCCGTTCGATCCTCGCCAGTTCCGCCGCGCTCTCAGGATGTGCCGCAGTCCACCACAAGCGCTCCATGCTGGACAGCGCCGGGGCCTCCGCACTCGCGGGAATTCCCTCACCATCACGGGCGCGAAAGCGGAGCTGGAGATCCGGGCCGACCAGCGGGCTGGAGGTTTCAGGCAGGACGTAGCAGGCGCCCACCCGCGAAGTGGCCCGTTCGATCAATTCGCCGGTGCCTCCGTCAAACCACACCTCCTCTGGAGGAGTGGACGCGAGGGTTGGATCCTCAATGACAAGTTGGGCTGGCAAGCCATCCTCTCCGTAGGGCGCGTCCTCCCGCTTCAACCCCGCTTGAAAGGGAAGCACCCTTCCGTCCGACAGGACGAGATGGCTCCAGGGAAAGGTCGGAGGATCGTTGCCCACGACCAGCGTTATCCGCCACGCGAGTCCCATCCCCGACCTGTCCCGCTCCATCTCTTCTCGGAGGTCGAGGACCCGCCCCTGAATCCCGGGAGGAATGAACCAGCGTTCCGCAGCCCCAGGAAGCTTCAGCGTCAGCGGCAGAAGGATGTCTTCCTCTTCACCCTCCTCCGTGTCCTTCTTCGGCGGGGGCGTGAAGATGTTGGCCGCGAGGTTCCAGACGCTCACCTCATGGAGGCTCTTGTTCTTCAGAGGGCCTTTGGGGATCCGGGCCCAGAGCGAATGCTGCGCCTCCAGCCAAGCGTCGCCAGCCTTCACGGGGGCTCCCCGTGAAAGCAGCACACGGTGCGGGACTACACCCTCCGCGCAGAGCAACACGGGAATCCGGACGCTGACCTCTCGCGAGGGCCCCAGTTCCCCCTCCCGTGGCGGAAGGGAAGCCTCCATCCACCGGGCACCCAGGTGCGACCCTCGGACGTGAACCACGCGAAGCCCGCTTGGAAGAGGCCTCGCGTGGGCGGCAACCCGTGCGGCCGCCTGCAGCCGTCCTGCCGGAAGAGAGGCGAAGGATGACAATCCACAGGAAATCCATCCCGGCCCCGCCATGCTCCCAGCGCCCCCCGCCCTCGGATTCACCTGGGGAAGCGGCACCATCGCGACACTCAAGCGAATGACCCCTGACGCATCCCGGAGGGGGACCGCGAGTTCGCCACCCGGGGTGAGCCGAGCCGCTGCCACCGGAACCCAGGCCCCCGGCCGGAGTTCGGAGGAGACATCGGGACAGGCCCACGCGGGTGCGCTGCCGGCCTCCGCCGACACCGCGTGTCGCAGGATGGGGAGCAGTCCGTCGGGCGCGGTCGTGTCCGGTACGGGCTCCAGGACGGCCTTGAGGAAGTACTTGCTGGCCAATAGCAGTCGCTCGTCCCGACCCGCGAGGCCGCGCAGGATGCCAAGAAGATTCCGGGGAAGGTCGCGCGCATCCTCCGCGTAGACCCCAAGACGCGCGCTGATCCCGAGCAGCTTCCGGTACGCCGCGAGTTCCAGCAGGGCGCAGAGGCTCGCGCCCGCCAGCGTTCCGATCGCGACGGGATCGCGGAAGTTCTGCCTCCTTGAAGGAGCAAGGCCTTCGTCCTTCAGCAGTTCCTGGGGCGACTCCACTTCAGGCTCGGCACTTCCCTGCCCGGGGCCCTCTTCCAGTTCAGGCATCGGCAGCTCTTCTTCAATGTCCTCCTCGAACCCGTCGTCGAATGGCTCCTCCTGGGTTCTTGCATCCCCCGAGGTCAGCAGGCCCCTGGCGAGGACTCTCGGAACCCAGCGATACCATGTGCCATCCAGAAGTACCCGACCCCTGTCATCAACCTCGGGGACCGCGGCGGGAAGCTGGATGGGCAGACATGTTCCGTCCTCACAGACCAGTTCCAGCCGTAGGGTCAGTGGACGGTACCAACTGCCGCCACTCCGACGCGCCATCTCGGAGGAGGTGGGCGCCCCCAGGTCATAGCCGCGGTAGCACACCTTCCCCCGCCTTTCGGACAGGGTGAAGGGAAGCGCCATGCGCAGCACCCGCTCCAGTCCCCACCACATCCGGGGCTGTCCTGGCGCAAGGTCTTCCTGAAGGAACGCGCGCCGCTCATGGGCCAGGAGTCGATCCCAGGGAACACCGGGAGGAAACGACAGGGAGGGCGACAGTGCCACGGTGTTCCAGTGGCGAGACACCTCCACGGGTCCCGGCTCCAATGCCTCCTCCACCCGCCGCACCAGCGCTGCCACCTCCTCGCCTCCCGTCAGCCGAAGCAGGCTCATGCGCCGCAGCCAGATCAACAGGGTGTCACGCAGCTCGCCGCTCCTCGCATGCCCCACCATCTGCCGGGTCCTGGGAAGGAAGCTGCCTCCGTCCTTTTCCACCCGATAGGCGAACTGACAAGCGTTCCAACCCGGCGCGATGGCCACCACGAGTCCGTAGGGATGCCTGCGGAAGATGGGCTGGAACGTGGAGCCGTGGGGATAGGGGAAGACAAGCTCCGCCAGGGACACCACGAAATCGCCATGGCGTGCGACGGTGCGAAGGCGACGCAGGACCATCGTGGAGTCGAGCCGCTGCGTTTCATCCACCGCATGCGCTTCGTACCGAAGGTGGCCCACGAACACGCGCTCCAACAGCACCGCGGCCTCATCCCCGTCATCGCACCGGGCAAGCGCATCCAGCAGGCCGAGGAGTTCCCGCCCTCGGGGAATGGCGTCGACCCAGGCCGCGCTGTTCTCGAGTGGGCTCCACCCCGGTTCCTCGGGGCGCTCCAGCACCGCTTGGGGCACCGGCTCGGAGGGCGGAGGCGGCTCGGGTGCGGCGACCCGCGCCGGAGGAAGTGTCTGCAGGCGACCCACGAGCGCCGCCACCAGCGCGATGTCCGGCGCCCCGAGTCCCGTCCACCCTCGCAGGTCGAACTGCTGTCGCAAGGAGCGTGCCTCCTCACGAAGGGAAGACTGCTCCAGCGTCGACAGCAATTGACGCACGATCAATGAAGCAGACACGTCCTGTTCGTTCGGCAATGAGCGCCCCCTTGATCCCTGCAATGCCTGCTCATATCGACCGCGTTCGATCCCGTCCCCTCAGGGCGTGGGCCCTTGGGGCTGGAACCGCCGCGCCAGCGAATCCGCGAGACGGGAGCCGCAGTGGCGTCGCGTTTCCGTGAGGAATCGACGGATGGACGCGGCAGATACGGAGCGCGGACCTTCCTCCAGGGCGACGGCGAGCGCCTCCACGGTCAGGCGCACGGGCCCCCCACCCGACACGGGAGTCGGATCCTCCGCCTGCGCGCAGCGCAGATAGGACTCGGTGACCGCGGCTTCCAGATCCGAGCCCGAGAAGAAGCTCTGGTTCACCTGGTTCGCCAGGAACAGGGGCGCCAGGAGCGTATGGATCTCCGCCGTGTCGGGAGCATTGACTCCCACCGACGACTCCGCACGTCCCAACCGCTGTAGATAATAGGAGACGATCTCCACCGCCTCCCCCAGGTCTGGCGGCGGCACGGGGACGTAGCGTCCGAAACGGCCGCTGCGGATGACCGCCTCATCCAGCGCTCCCAGGAAGTTGGTCGTGCCCACGATGATCCGGCGCAGCCGACCCGCCCTGTCCAACTGCACCAGCAACTCGTTGACGTCGGCCTTCTCATCGCTGTGCATGTTGCCGGAGCGCCGGGAACGTGCGACCGCATCCAGCTCGTCGAGCACGAGCATCCGCTTCTCCTGCTCGACCACCCAGTCGAACTGTTCGCGGATCATGATCTGGCCCCACCCCACGTAGGGGCCGCGCAGGTCCGAGGGCGAGAGCAGGCGCACCTCCTGCTCCAGTTCGCCCGCGATGGCCCGGGCGAGGAGCGACTTGCCGCACCCGGGAGGGCCGAAGAAGAGGATCCCCGAAGCCCGGGAGACATTGCGCAGCAGGGCCCCCCGCTGTTCCGGCCAGACGATGTCGCGCTGGATCCGCTCCTTGACGGACGCGTAGCCCGCGACGTCGTCCAGCCGAGGCAGGGAATCCTCGCGGCGCTCCGGGGTCTCGACCGGAGACTCACGCCGAGCCTCTTCCTCCGGATCCTTCACCTCCGAGGCGTTCTCCTCGAGCGAGCGGGACTCAAGCGAAGCGAAGGCGGCCCCTGCGACGGGCACCAACACCGCGCCCCCTTCACCCAGGTGGTGGGCGATATCCGCCAGGAAGGGGCCGGCCCAGAGCAGCGTCTCGCTGGGAACCACCAGGGAGAAGGGCTCGTCTGGCTTGCGCCGCGAGAAGATCTTCCGATGGTAGAAAGACTCCATCGGTCCGCTGCCCACCAGCGTTTCCACCTCGAAGGTCCCCATTTCCTCCACGTGCAGATCCGTCCGGGTCACCTCCTGGGTGGAGCCTTCGTCGTCCAGGACCTCGGTCCGATGGTGCTCGAACTGGAGGGAGGCCTGGGGATTGCGCGACAGGATCCACTGCGCCAGCCGGGCCTTGAGGGACAGCGTGGTGCTGCTTTCGTTGCTGCCCTTGAACCGGGAGAGCGGCGTTCGCGTGAGGATGTCTCCCCAGGAGTTCAAGGCCTGCGCAGCCCCCTGGGCGCTGGCTTCGCGGCTCCACAACACCAGCTTCAAGGGGGACAGCTGCGACACGACATCCTGCTTCTCCAGCTCGGGCTTGCCGCCCACCATCAACAGCAGTCGGGACACCGGCGCTCCGTCACCGCTGATCGCCGTAGCATCGAACTCGAACACGGGGCCCGGCCAGGTCGCCAGGAGGCGGGACAGATCGACGGGCGCATCCGTGTCACGCCGGAGCGAGATGAGATTCAAGGCGTGGGGAGCATCGTGGAGCCGGGGGCCGTCCGAGCCGAGCACAGAGGGCTTGAGATACCCGTGCAGCAACGGGGAAGAGCCTCGCACGACCTGCGGTGCCGCACGCTCCGAGCCTCCTGTTCGGACGAAGCGCTGGGCGCAGCGATAGGCCCAGCCCATCACCCCTTCCCACGTAGGCTGGAGCCAGTCCGCGGTGTCGCGGCGCTCTGGAAGGTAGAGCAACGAGAGGATCGGCTCGGAACCGGTGAGTGCGCGAAGGAACGCCACCTCGCGATCCTGAGACAATCCCAGGGCGCTCGGCCAGAAGGGCTGGGGCAGTGCAAAGGAGCGGGACGGTTCCGGCGCTTCGTCCTTGTCGACGTCCGGGGCGGGATCGATGAGGGCCTTCTTCAGCGCCAGGACGAAGGGCGCGTGGCGATCCCAGCTCCCCGTCGTCGGCGTGACATCCAGCCCCGCCCGTTCCAGCTGGCGCACGACGTTCCCAAGGGAGGAGCGCTGCATCTTGACGTCGGTGGAGTAACCAAACGTCTTGACCAGCTCGGACAAGGAAGACTGTCCGACGAGGCTCAGCGTGTTGCTGAACTTCGTCTGCCGCCTGCGAGCATCCGCCAGCCACAGGGCCAGGGGCTCCACATCCGCGCGGGAGACCCGCTCCAGGGCATTGTCCTGAAGCGGCAACCGTACCGTGAGCGTGGCCCCACTGCGCCGCGTCACAATCCCGATGGGACTTCCCGACTGGTGCTTGAAGACGACCGTATCGCCAATCATGACCTTCATGACGACCCTCCCCGGGTCAAGCATGGCACGAGGAGGAACCCCTCACACCCGAGCCGATGACAGCCGACAAGAACCACGCCGGCCATCCCCCGCACGGGGTATTGCGCTGAAGCTCTTTTGCCGGCAACGCATCAAGGGGATTCGGATGCAGTGCCGAGTACTGCGGGCGCTCCGTCAGGGGCTCACTCGTCGAAGCAAGGCCCGCTTTGACGCACCTCGACGATGGACCACTCCGCAGCGGGACACTCGCTGGCGATGGCGAGCGCTTCCTCCCGCGTGTGGACGTCGATGAGGAAGAAGCCCCCGATGATCTCCTTCGACTCCGTGAAGGGACCGTCGCTGAAGGAGCGCTTGCCCTCGCGCACCTGGATGCGGACGCCCTCCTCGTCGGAGCGGAGCGAGTCGCTGGCCAGGAGCAGGCCTCGCGCCTTGAGGTCCGCGCCATAGCGATGCATGCGCTCCATCCGCTCGGCGGCGACGCGGCGCTCCCCGTCCGTGCGCGCCCGGGCTCCTACCTGCTGGACCAACACCATGAACGACATGCCGTGCTCCCTTCCGGCCTGGAACGAACCAGCCCACTGACGCTCGCCTGATACCCGCTCAGGCGGCGAGAAACCTGGGTTTTTTCTGACTTCCGTTTCCATCCCGGGCGGGAACATTTTATTAATGTTTCACAGGACGCCCGTTCAAAACCCCGCTCTATGAACTTTCTTCAAATCATGGCCTTGCGCGCTGCATCAACGCCCGACGCGCGGGCTTTCATCTTCTTGGATGACGGGGAGGGCGAGGGCGGGAGCCTCACGTACGCGGAGCTGCAGCGGCGCACGTTGGAGGTGGGCGGCCTGCTCCAGGAGGCCGGAGCGCGGGGCGAGCGCGTGCTCCTGCTGTTTCCGCCGGGCCTGGATTACCTGGTGGCCTTCCTGGGATGTCTCCAGGCGGGGGCGGTCGCCGTCCCCGCCTACCCGCCGGATCCCACCCGGCTGGCGCGCACCCTGCCCCGACTGGAGGCGTTGACCGCGGATGCGCAGGTCCGCTTCGTCCTGGCCCCCTCCTTCATCCGCGACATGGCCCAGGGGCTGTTCGAACAGTCCGGGGCGCTCGCGCGGGCCTCATGGCTCGCCATCGAGGACGCGGCCCCCGGACACGCGGGCGCGTGGAAGGCCCCGGACACGACGCCGGACACGGTGGCGTTCCTCCAGTACACGTCCGGCTCCACCGGCTCGCCGCGCGGCGTGGTGCTCACCCACGCCAACCTGCTCCACAACTCCCGGGCCATCCAGCGCTGCTTCCAGCACGACACGGACAGCGTGGGCGTCATCTGGCTGCCGCCGTACCACGACATGGGCCTCATCGGCGGCATCCTGCAGCCGCTCTTCGTGGGCTTCCCCGTCGTGTTGATGTCGCCCATGGACTTCCTGGCGCGCCCGCTGCGCTGGTTGCAGGCGGTGTCCCGCTACCGCGCCACCACCAGCGGCGGCCCCAACTTCGCCTACGAGCTGTGCGTCCGGAAGGCGACCCCGGAGCAGGTGGCGGCGCTGGACCTGGGCTCCTGGCGCCTCGCGTTCAACGGCGCGGAGCCCATCCACCCCGCCACGCTGGAGCGCTTCCGCGACACCTTCGCGCCCGCGGGCTTCCGCCCCGAGGCGATGTACCCCTGCTACGGGCTGGCGGAGGGCACGCTCATCGCCTCCGGAAAGGCCGCGGCCCTGCCCCAGCTGCGCGCCTTCCGCAAGGACGCGCTGGCGGACAACGACGCCGTGCCCGTCGCCGCCACGGAGCCGGGCGCGCTCCAACTGGTGGGCTGTGGCGTGCGCCTGCCGGATCAGGAGCTGCTCATCGTGGACCCGACGCGGCGGCTGCCCCTGCCCGAAGGCAAGGTCGGGGAGGTGTGGCTGCGCGGGCCCTCCGTCGCCCAGGGCTACTGGAACCGCCCCGAGGAGACGGCGGAGAGCTTCCAGGCACGGCGCGCGGATGCGCCCACCGAAGGCCCCTACCTGCGCACCGGCGACCTGGGCTTCCTGCGCGAAGGCGAGCTGTTCGTCAGCGGGCGCCTCAAGGATCTGATCATCGTCCGGGGCCGCAACCACCACCCCCATGATCTGGAGCGGACCGCCGTCGCCAGCCACCCCGCGCTGCGGCCCGGGTGCTCCGCGGCGTTCGGCGTGCAGACCCACGGCGCGGAGCGGCTGGTGCTGGTGCAGGAGGTGGACACGCGCAAGGCGTTCGACGCCACGGAGTGCGCGCGCGGCCTGCGCGAGGCCGTGGTGCGGGAGCACGGCGTCCACATGGACGAGGTGGTGTTCATCGAGCCCGGCAGCCTGCCCAAGACGTCGAGCGGCAAGGTGCAGCGCCGCGCCACCCGGGCGGCATGGCTCGAGGGCCAGCTCCAGGTGGTGGCAATTGAAGCCTCCGGGGACGCCTCCGGTGCGCACGACGCGGCGCCTCCAGCCGTCCCGGAGCTGCCGCCGCTGGACGCGTTGCGCGCCCTGACACGCGACGTGCGCGACGCGCGGATCGCGGACTGGCTCCTGGCTCGCGCCTCGGTGGCGCTGCGCGTGGCCCCGGGCAGCGTGGACCGCGAGGCCCCGCTCGTGCAGCTGGGCCTGGACTCGCTGGCGTCGGTGGAGCTGCGGGCCGACATCGAGTCGGCGCTCGGCCTGTCCATTCCGCTGCCCGAACTGCTGGGGAGCATCACGCTCCCGGAGCTGACGCGGCGCTGTCAGGACGCGCTCGACTCCGGGCCGGGCCTGGCGCTCCGACCTGGCCCGGTGCCTCGCGAGGGGCCCCTGCCGCTGTCGTTTCCGCAGGAGGAGCTGTGGCTCGCCTCGCGGTTGGACCCCAGCGGCGGCGGGTACAACATCTCCTCGGCCCTGAGCCTGCGGGGGACGCTGCGGACGGCGTGGCTGGAGGCGGCGCTGCTGGAGATTTGCCGTCGCCACGAGGCCCTGCGGACCTGCTTCCCCGAAGTGGAGGGGCGGCCGGTGCAGCGCATCCTGCCCGCCGTGCCCCTGGAGATTCCGGTGGAGGACCTGCGCGCGCTCGCCCCGGAGGCCCGCGAGGCCCGCCTCCAGGAGGTGGCGCTTTCGGAGGCGCGAGCCCCGTTCGCGCTCCAGCACGGCCCCCTGCTGAGGGCGCGGCTGCTGTGGCTGGAGGAGGCGCGGCACGTGCTGCTCTTCACCGTGCACCACATCGTCGCGGACGGCTGGTCCATGCGCCTGATCATCCAGGAGCTGACGGCCCTGTACTCCGCCTTCCAGGCGGACGTGACGCCCACCCTGCCCGCGCTGCCCTACCAGTACGCGGACTTCGCGGTGTGGCAGCGCCAGCGGCTGACGGGCGCGCATCTGGAGTCGTTGCTCGACTGGTGGCGCGCGGAGGTGGCGGGGCTTCCCACCGCGCTGAAGCTGCCCACGGACCGTGAGCCCGGAGGCCCGCCGGATGCCTGCGGCGGCACGCTGAGCACGCGGTTGTCGCCGGAGCTGGCAGCGCGCCTGCGGGAGGGCTGCGCCAAGCAGGGCGTGACGCCGTTCATGTGGATGCTCGCGGTCTTCCAGACGCTGCTCGCGCGCACCACCGGGCAGGAGGACGTCCCGGTGGGCGTCGCGGACCTGGGCCGCGCGGCCCCGGGCACCGAGCGCGTCATCGGCAACTTCGTCAACATGCTGGTGCTGCGCACGCCGCTGGGCGGAGACCCTCCGTTCAGCGAGGTGCTGCACCGCGTGAAGGAGCGCTCGCTGGGCGCCGCCGCCCACGCCGAGCTTCCCCACGAGCAGCTGGGCCGCGGCCGGCCCCCGCTGTTCCGCGCCGCGTTCGGCACCCAGAACCAGCCGCGCGAGCGCGTGTCGCTGCCCGGCCTGGAGGTGGAGCCGCTGCTGTTCGACTCCGGCGTGTCCCGGTTGGATCTCACGCTGTGGGCGTCGGAGACGCCCGAAGGGCTGCGCTGTCACTGGACCTACGCCACGCGCCTGTTCGACGCGTCCAGCGTGGAGCGGCTGCACCGCCGCTTCGTGCGCCTGCTGGAGGACTCGCTGGCGCGCCCGGACACGCGGCTGGCGGCGCTCGCCCTGGACGCCGACGACGACGCGACGCCCCAGCTCCAGGGCGCCCTGGGCCGGCTGGGCACCCGACGGCGCCGCGGCGCGGGCCCGGACGGCGGCACCCCTCCCCCCGGCACGTCAGGAGACCCCACCTCATGAAGGATGCCCTGTCAGGACTGGGAGCGCGCTCACGCCGCCCCGTGAAGCTGTCGCGAACGGAGCTGGTGACGACGCGCCTGCCCGAAGGCGAGGACTGTCCGCTCATCCTCGAGCCCCGCGTTGAGGGGCTGGAGCTGGTGCAGTGGGCGGGCGAAAACCGCGCGTACCTGGAGGAGGAGCTGGCCCGGGTGGGCGGCCTGCTGCTGCGCGGCTTCCGCGTGGCCAGCGTGGACGGCTTCGCGGACTTCGTGCGGGCGACGTCCGGCGCGCCCCTGCCCTACACGGAGCGCTCGTCTCCGCGCGAGGTCGTCAAGGATCAGATCTACACGTCGACGTCGCACCCGTCGGACCAGGAGATCTTTCCGCACACGGAGCAGTCCTACAACCTGACGTTCCCGCAGAAGATCTACTTCCACTGCGTGACGGCGCCCACCGAAGCCGGCGCCACGCCCATCACCAGCACCCGCCGCATCCTGCGCGAGCTGCCGCGCGACGTGGTGGAGCGCTTCGTGGCGCGCGGCTACCGCTACGTGCGCAACTTCGGTGACGGCCTGGGCCTGTCGTGGCAGGAGGCCTTCCAGACGCAGGAGCGCGCGGAGGTGGAGCAGTACTGCCGCGACAGCGAGATCGACTTCCAGTGGCTGGCCCAGGGCCGGCTGCGCACCAGCCAGAAGCGCCCGTGCGTGGCCCGCCATCCGACCACCGGGGAGCTGGCGTGGTTCAACCACGCCACGTTCTTCCACGTCAGCACCCTGCCCGAGCCCCTCGTCGCCCACCTGCGCTCGCTCTACGCCGAGGAGGAGATGCCCAACAACACCTTCTACGGCGACGGCTCCCCCATCGAGCCGGAGGTCCTGGAGCTGCTGCGCGCCGCGTATCTGCGCGCCCGCGTGGCGGTGCCGTGGCAGGCGGGGGACGTGCTGCTGCTGGACAACATGCTCATGGGACACGGCCGCCAACCCTTCAAGGGCGAGCGCAAGGTCGTGGTCGCCATGGCGGACCCCCGACGCTGGGCGGACGTCGTCTTCGACGGGCCGCTCCCCGCCTGACGCCCCGCGCACCCGAGAGAACACATGACGCGCAAACCCGACATCGCTGGCCCCGGCATCTCTTCGCGCCGCCGCGCGCCCATGAAGCTGTCCACCACGTCGCTGGTGAAGGTGGGCAGCCTCCCTGGCGCGGAGGGCTTCCCGCTCGTCGTGGAGCCCACGCTGGAGGACCTGGACCCGGCGGACTGGGCCGCGAACCATCGCGAGTGGATCGACGCGAAGCTACAGGAGTCCGGCGCCCTGCTGTTCCGCGGCTTCCGCGTGCCGGATGCCTTCGCCTTCCGCGCCTTCGTGGGCGCGCTCAGCAGCGAGCTGCTGGACTACGTGGAGCGCGCGGCGCCCCGTACGCAGGTGGCGCCCAACGTCTACACCTCCACCGAGTTCGCCGCGGATCAGTCCATCCCGCTGCACCACGAGATGTCCTACTCCCACAACTGGCCCACCCGGCTGTGGTTCTACTGCGACGTGCCCTCGCCGGTGGGTGGCGCCACGCCGCTCGCGCCGGAGCGCCTTGTCACGTCGCGCATCCCGGAGGACATCCGCCAGCGCTTCCTGGAGAAGAAGGTCATGTACGTCCGCAACTACGGCGAGGGCGTGGACCTGTCCTGGCAGGAGGCGTTCCAGACGCAGGAGCGCGCGGAGGTGGAGCGCTACTGCCAGAGCTGCGGCATGACGTGCGAGTGGCGCGACGGCGACCGGCTGCGCACGCGCGCGGTGCGACAGGTGATGGCCACCCACCCGCGCACCGGCGAAGCGCTGTGGTTCAACCACGCGCCCATCTTCCATGAGACGAACCTGTCTCCGTCGGTGCGCGAAGCGCTGCGGGCCCAGTTCCGTCCGGACGAGATGCCGCGCAACGCCTTCTACGGCGACGGCAGCCCGCTGGAGCCCGAAGTCCTGGAGCGCATCCGCGGCGTCTACGCCGACGCCACCGTGCGCTTCCCCTGGCAGAAGGGCGACGTCCTCATGGTGGACAACTTCCTCGCGGTCCACGGACGCGACCCCTTCGAGGGCGAGCGCTCCATCCTGGTCGCCATGGCCGAGCTGTACGTGAGCCCGGGCCCGGGCTGAGCAACGCGCCGCCCCGTCCTCCCCTTCCCTTCTTCCTTCCGTACGCAGGAGCAACACGACGATGAGCATCGACGAGATCGAGGGCTACCCCCTCTCCGCCGAACAGCGGCGCCTCTGGGCCACCGGCGGCCCCGCCGGCACGCAGCGGGTGCGCGCGGAGCTCTCCCTCACGGGCCCCCTGCGCTTGGACGCGCTCGAGCGGGCCCTGGCCGACACGGGCCAGCGCTACGAGGTCCTGCGCACGCGCCTGTCGCGGCTGGCCGGCATGAGCACGCCGTTGCAGGCCGTGGCGGAGCTGTCCGTCGGCCTCCACCGGGGTGTTCCTCCGGCGGAGCCCGTGGCCCAGGCCCCGGAGGAAGGCCCGCTGCGCTGCACGGTGCACTCGGAGGACGCCCAGCGTCACCGGCTCTGGCTGGAGCTGCCGGCGCTGTGCATGGATCCGTTCGCGCTGCGCGACCTGACGACCGTGCTGGGCCGCGCCTACGCGGGCGAGCCGGGCCCGGACGAACCGCTCCAGTACATCGACTACGCGGACTGGCAGCGCGAGTTCCTCGCGGGCGAGGACAAGGCCGAGGCCGCCGCGTACTGGCGCCAGCTGGCGGAGTCCCTCCCCGCGCCCACGCCCCTGCCCTACGAGCGCAAGGAAGGCGCCCGGGCGCCAACGTCCTTCCAGGTGCTGGAGGCGGAGGTGGCGGACACCGGGCCGCTGCGCGCGCTCGCGGGCCGCTTCAGCGTGGAGCTGGACACGCTCACGCACGCCGCGTTCCAGGGCCTCCTGTGGCGGCTGACGGGGCGCGGGCCGGTGGTGTCCACGCTCCGGGTGGACGGCCGGGCGTACGAACAGCTTGAAGGCGCGCTGGGCACCTTCGCCCGTTCGCTGCCGGTGGTGACGACGATCCCTGCCGACTACCGGCTGGCGGATCTGCTGGAGCGGCTGCGCCAGACGCACGCGGCCCACCGCAAGCACGCCATCGCCTTCGACGCGGACGCCTACCCGTCGCTGGTGCCGTCCGCCGCGCAGGCCCCGTGCGCGTTCCGCTTCGTCTCCTGGCCCGACTCGGAGCACGCGGGCACGCGCTTCCACCTGGAGCGGCTGGAGGCCCACGAGGACGTGGCGGGCCTGATGCTCGCCGTCACGGACGACGGCCGTCGCCTCGCGCTGCGCCTGGAGTACGACGCGGGCCGCTTCGAGGAGGCGGACATGCGGCGCTTGCTCCAGGCCTACCGCGTCTTCCTGGGCGAGCTGCTCGCGCACCCCGAAGCCCGCCTGGGAACGCTGCGCCTGCTGGACGCGGAAGAGGAGCGCCGCGTGGTGCACGGCTGGAACGCCACCGCGCTGAGCGTGGAGGGCGGCTGCGTCCACGAGCACTTCGCCACCGTGGCGGCCTCCCAGCCGGACGCCATCGCCCTGGTCTGCGAGGGCGTGCGGTTGACGTTCCGCGAGACCAACCGGCGCGCGAACCAGCTGGCCGCGCACCTGCGCTCCATCGGTGTCGCGACGGGTGACGCCGTGGGCCTGTGCATGCCCCGGTCGGTGGACGCCATCGTCGCCCTGCTGGGCATCCTCAAGGCGGGCGCGGCCTACGTGCCGCTCGATCCGGAGCTGCCGGCGAAGCGGCTCGTCTTCATCCTGGAGAACACGCGCGCTTCCGTCGCCGTCACCACGGCGGAGCTGGAGGGGCGCCTGGAGGGCTTCACCGGCACCCGGGTGCGCCTGGACGCGGACGCCGCGCAGCTCGCCGCGCGAAGCGACGCGGATCCTTCGCTGCCCCTGGATCCGGAGCACGTGGCCTACGTGCTCTACACGTCCGGCTCCAGCGGCCAGCCCAAGGGCGTGATGGTGCGCCACCGGGGGCTTACCAACCTGGGCGCGGCGCTCGAACAGGTCATCTATCGCGGACGCGGCCCCCGGCTCGCGGTGGGCCTCAACGCGTCCCTGGCCTTCGACGCCTCCGTGAAGCAGCTCATCCAGGTGTGCCAGGGCCACACGCTCCACGTGCTCACCGACCGCATCCGGCTGGACGGCAAGGCGCTGGCGGCTTCGCTGCGCGCAAGCCCGCTGGACGTGTTGGATCTCACGCCCACGCAGCTGCGGCTGCTGCTGGAGAACGAGGACGGCGTGAACCTGGCCCAACTGCCGGTGCTGCTGTTGGGAGGCGAGGCCATCACCCCGGACCTCTGGAAGCGCCTCGCCCAGGAGGGGCGCGGTGCCTTCAACCTCTACGGTCCCACCGAGTGCACGGTGGACACCACGGCGGTGGCCGTCACGGCCCAGGCGCCCGAGCCCACCATCGGCGGACCGCTGGCCAACGTGCGCGTGTACCTGCTGGACGCGGACGGGCGGCCCGTCCCCGTGGGCGTCCCTGGCGAGCTGTTCATCGGCGGGGACGGCGTGGCGCGGGGCTATCACGGCCGGCCGGACCTGACCGCGGAGCGCTTCGTGCCCGACCCGTTCAGCGGCGTCCCCGGCGCGCGGATGTACCGCAGCGGCGACGTGATGCGCTTCAACGAGCAGGGGCAGCTCGCCTTCATGGGCCGCGCGGACTTCCAGGTGAAGGTGCGCGGCTTCCGCATCGAGCTGGAGGAGATTGAGCAGGCCCTGGGGAGCCACACGTCGGTGAAGCACGCCGCCGTCGTCGCCCGCGCCGATGCGCAGGGTGAGCAGCAGCTGGTGGCCTACGTGGTCCCCAGGCGCCGCCATGGCTCCCGGCTGGACTCGCGCGCCCGGTACGCGCTGCCCAACGGCATGGCGGTCCTCCACCAGAACAAGAACGAGACGGACTACCTCTACCGCGAGCTGTTCCACGAGCGGCTGTACATCCGCCACGGCGTCCAGCTCCCGGCACGGGGCGTCATCCTGGATGTCGGGGCGAACATCGGCATGTTCTCGCTGTTCGCCAGCCTGAACGCTCCGGAGTGCCAGGTGTATGCCTTCGAGCCGCTCGCGCCCCTGTACGAGACGGCCGCCGCGAACTGCGAGCTGTACGGCCCCCGGGTGAAGGTGTTCCCGGTGGGGCTGTCCAACCACGAGCACTCCGCGACGTTCACCTACTACAGCCGTTACACGATGATGTCCGGCCAGTCCGAGTACGCGAACCCCGAGGACGAGGTGAGCGTCATCAAGACGTTCCTGCGCAACCAGCACACCGCGGGGGACTCGGCCGCGGACACGCTCTTGACCAACGCGGACGAGCTGCTGGAGGGCCGCTTCGCCGAGGAGCGCCACACGGCGCGGCTGCGCCGCCTGTCCGACGTGATGCGCGAGGAAGGCATCCGCCACGTCGACCTGTTGAAGGTGGACGTGCAGCGCGCGGAGCTGGACGTGCTGGAGGGCATCGACGCGGAGCACTGGCCGGCCATCCAGCAGGTGGTGATGGAGGTACACGACGCCCGGGGCCACGCGAGCGAGGGCCGGGCCCAGCGAATCACCGGACTGCTGGAGGCGAAGGGCTTCCGCGTGCGCGTGGATCAGGATCCGCTCCTTGAAGGCACGGACCGTCACAACCTGTACGCCTGGCGCGAAGGTGGAGCGGTGGTGGCGGCGCCGGCCTCCGCGGCGCTGGACGCGAGGACGGTGGCGACCCCGCTCACCGACGACGCGGTGCGCACGCACCTGCGGCAGGTGCTGCCGGAGTTCATGCTGCCTCGCCACGTCGTCTTCCTGGACGTGCTGCCGCTCACCCTCACCGGCAAGGTGGACCGCAAGGCCCTGCCCGCGCCGGAGGCGGTGGCGTCCAGTGCGCGCGCGGCCTACGTGGAGCCGCGCAACGAGCTGGAGCGCCGCATCGCGGCCGTGTTCGCGGAGGTGCTGAAGCTGGAGAAGGTGGGCATCCACGACGCCTTCTTCGACCTGGGCGGGCACTCGCTGCTGCTCGTGCAGGCGCACAACCGCCTGGGCAAGGTGCTGGAGACGCCCCTGTCCATGCTGGATCTCTTCCGCCATCCCACGGTGGCCTCGCTCGTCGCGTTCCTGGAGGCGGGCCGGGCGCCCGCGCGCGAGACGACCGAGGACGTGGACGAAGCCGCCCGGAAACGGGTGGAAGCCATGAAGCGTCAGAAGGACCGCAGCAAGGGCAGGGGTGAAACATGAGCGGCACCGGTGGACAGGAAGGGCTGGAGGGCATCGCCGTCGTCGGCATGGCGGGCCGTTTTCCCGGCGCCGCGGACGTGGACGCGTTCTGGAAGAACCTGCGCGACGGCGTGGAGTCCATCCGCTTCTATTCGGAGGCGGAGCTGCTCGACGCGGGCGTGTCCCCGGAGCTGCTGGCGGACCCCGCCTACGTGCGGGCCAATGCGGCCCTGGAGGGCGTGGAGCTGTTCGACGCCGGGTTCTTCGGGATGAACCCCGGCGTGGCGCAGATCACCGACCCGCAGCAGCGCGTGTTCCTGGAGGTGGCGTGGCACGCCCTGGAGCACGCGGGCTACGACGCGGAGCGGTTCTCCGGTGACATCGGCGTCTTCGGCGGGCTCAGCATCAACACGTACCTGCTGGAGAACCTGGCCGGCAACCGGCAGCTCATCGAATCCCACGGCCTGCTCCAGGCGGCCATCGCCAACCGGGGCGACCACCTGGCCACGCTGACGGCCTACAAGCTCAACCTGCGCGGCCCCGCCTTCACCGTGCAGAGCACCTGTTCCACCGCCCTGTCCGCGGTGCACCTGGCGTGTCAGGCGCTGCTCTCGTACCAGACGGACATGGCCCTCGCGGGCGGCGTCGCGGTGCGCGTGCCGCAGACCATGGGCTACCTGTTCCAGGAGGGCGGCGTGGCCTCTCCGGACGGACACTGCCGCCCCTTCGATGCCCAGGCGAAGGGCACCGTCTTCGGCAGCGGCGCCGGCGCCGTCGTCCTCAAGCGCCTGGAGGACGCCATCGCCGCGGGCGACACCATCCACGCCGTCATCCGGGGCTCGGCGGCCAACAACGACGGCGCGTCGAAGATCGGCTACACGGCGCCCTCTCCCGAAGGCCAGCGCCGCGCCATCAGCATGGCCCTGGCGGTGGCGGGCGTGTCCCCGGAGACCGTGGGGTACGTGGAGTGTCACGGCACCGGCACCGTGCTGGGGGACCCGATAGAGGTGGAGGCCCTCACCCAGGCCTTCGGGGCGAAGACGCAGCGGCGGCAGTTCTGCGCGCTCGGGTCGGTGAAGAGCAACATCGGCCACCTGGACACGGCGGCGGGCATCGCGGGGCTCATCAAGACGGTGCTCTGCCTGAAGCACCAGCAGCTGCCGGCCACCCTGCACTTCGAGTCGCCCAACCCGGCCATCGACCTGCAGAAGAGCCCCTTCTACGTCAACGCGCGCCTGAGCGACTGGGCCCGGCCGGCCACGCATCCCCGGCGCGCGGGCGTGAGCTCGTTCGGCATCGGTGGCACCAACGTGCACCTGGTGCTGGAGGAGGCGCCGCCCGTGCAGGCCGCGCGTGCGTCCGACGGCTGGCACACGCTGGTGCTGTCGGCGCGCACCGCGAGCGCGCTGGAGGCCCGGACGGACGAACTGCGGCGGCACCTGGCGGCGCACCCGGAACTGGACCTGGCGGACGTGGCCTTCACGCTCCAGCAGGGGCGCAGGCCCTTCGAGGTGCGGCGCGCCCTCAACTGCCGCTCGGTGGCGGACGCGGTGGAGACGCTGGAGCGCCTGCCCCCGGAGCGCACGTGGACGGGCAAGGTGGAGGGCCATGCCCGCTCCGTCGCGTTCCTCTTTCCCGGCGTGGGCAGTCAGCACCCGGGCATGGCGCGCGAGCTGGCCGAAGCGCTGCCCGTCTTCCGCGAGCACCTGGACACGTGCCTCAAGGCGCTGGACGCGGCGCTGGGCATGGACCTGCGTCCCCTGCTCTTCCCCCGTCCCGGCGCCGAAGCCGCGGCCGCGGAGGCCCTGTCCCATACGCACGTGGCCGAGCCCGCGCTCTTCGCCGTGGAGTACGCGCTGGCGGCGACGTGGAAGGCCTGGGGCGTCCAGCCTCGCGCGGTGCTGGGCGAGGGCATTGGCGAGTACACCGCCGCGTGCGTCGCGGGCGTGGTGTCCTTCGCGGACGCCGTCACCCTGGTGGCGCTGCGCAGCCGGTTGGTGAAGCGCCTGCCCGAGGGCGCCATGACGCTGGTCATGCTCCCCGAGCAGGAGCTTGCGGCGCTGCTGCCCCCGCATGGCCTGTCGCTGGCCTGGGTGGGGCGGCCGTCGGTGGGCACGGTGTCCGGCCCGAAGGCGGGCATCGAAGCGCTGGAGGCGGGGCTGCGGCAGCGGGGCGTCGCCTTCCGGCGCTTGCTGGGAGACCGCGCGCTCCAGTCACCCGATGTGGATGGCATCAGCGCGGAGCTGACCACCGCCCTGCGCCGCTTCTCCTTCCAGGCCCCCACCGTCCCCTTCTTCTCCGGCGTCCACGCCGGCTGGGTCACGGGGACGGAGGTGGCGGAGGCGTCGTGGTGGGCGTCGCAGCTGCGGCGCACGCTGCGGCTGTCGCCGGGAATCGAAGCGCTGTTCCAGGAGCCGGACCGGCTGCTGCTGGAGGTGGGCCCGGGGCGGACCTGGCTCAACATCGCCCGGCTGCACCCCGCGAAGTCGCCCCGGCAGACGGTGGTGGGCTCGCTCGCGCAGGACGTGAAGGAGGCCTCGGAGCCCCGGGCGATGCTGGCCGCGCTCGCGCGCCTGTGGATGTCCGGCGCGCCGGTGGACTGGGAGGGCGTGCACGCCGGAGCGTCGCGACGTCGCGTCCCGCTGCCGCAGTACCCCTTCGAGCGGCAGCGGCTCTGGTTGGATCCGACGCCGCGCACCCCCACGCGCGCCGTGACGGAGGAGCCGCTGCCTCCGCGCCGGGTGGATCCCGCCGACTGGTTCTTCGTCCCCTCGTGGAAGCGGACCGCGCCGCCGATGCCGGCCTCGCGCGAGCCCGAGCGCGTGCTGCTCTTCGTGGACGCCTTTGGCCTGGGAGAGCTGCTGGCCTCGCGCCTGGAGCAGCGGGGCCACACCGTGCTGCGCGTGGAGCGGGGCACTTCCGGAGCCTCGGGAGCCTCCGTGCCGGCCGCGGGCCGCTACACGCTGGATCCCCGCTCGCCCGGTGACTACCGGCGACTGTTGCAGGAGCTGAAGGATCAGGGCCGCTCGCCCGCGCGCATCGTGCACCTGTGGAGCGTGGATCCGCAGCGCTCCGCGGGCTCGCGCCTGGACGTGCTGCCCCGCGTGGAGGAGGCAGGCTTCCGCAGCCTGATGTACCTGGCCCAGGCGGTGGGCGCCGTGTATGCCACCACGCCCGTGGAGCTGCAGGTGCTCGCAAGCCAGCTCTTCTCCGTGTCGGGTGAGGAGACGCTCTGTCCGGAGAAGGCCACCCTGCTGGGGCCGTGTCTCGTCATCGGGCAGGAGTACCCGAACGTTCGGTGCCGGCTCATCGACGTGCCCCTGCCCACCCCCGGCAGCACCGGGGAGGCGGGGCTCGTCGGGCACCTGCTCGCGGAGGTGGAATCGCACGCTTCGGACGCCGTCACCGCGTGGCGTGGGCGGCACCGCTGGGTGCGCACGCACGAATCCGTGCGCCTGGAGGCCCCGCAAGGCCGCGTGCCCCGGCTGCGTCCGGGGGGCGTGTACCTGATCACCGGCGGCCTGGGCGGCATCGGCCTGGTGCTCGCGCAGGACGTGGCGAAGATGGCGGGGGGCGCCCGGCTGGTGCTGCTGGGACGTCAGCCGCTGCCGGAGCGCGCGACCTGGAGTGCACTGATGGAGTCGCAGCCCCAGTCACCCCACGCGAGCATCATCCGCGCCATCCGCGACCTGGAGCGCGGCGGCACCGAGGTGATGACCGTCGCCGCGGACGTGACGGACCGGGCGCGCATGGCCGAGGTCCTGGCCGACGTGCGCGCGCGCTTCGGCGCCGTGCACGGCCTCATCCACGCGGCGGGCGTGCCGGCGGGCGGCGCGCTCCAGCTCAAGACGGATGAGATCGCGCAGCGCGTGTTCGCCCCCAAGGTGCGGGGCACGCTCGTGCTGGACGCGCTCCTGGAGGGCCAGCCGCTCGACTTCGTCATCCACTGCGCGTCCCGCACCTCCGTGCTGGGCGGCTTCGGGCAGGCGGACTACGTCGCGGCCAACGCCTTCCTGGACGCCTGGGCACACCACAAGTCCCTCACGTCCTCCACCTTCACCGTCGCCGTGGACTGGTGTTCGTGGCGCGACGTCGGGATGCTCGCCAACGCCGCGGGCGCGAAGGCCGCGTTGCCGATCCGGACCCCCGCGGCGGCCCTCAGCGGCGAGCCGGTGGAGCTGGGACACCCCCTGCTTTCACGGCGGATGCCCTCCGCCCCCGGCACGGAGGTGTACGAGACGGTGCTCCGCGTCGACACGCACTGGGTGCTCGACGACCACCGCATCCTGGGCAACCCGGTCATCGCGGGTACGACGTACCTGGAGATGGTGCGCGCCGCGTTCGCGCAGCGCACGGAGCGCCAGGACCTGGAGATCTCCGACGTCTACTTCCTCACCCCGCTGTCGGTGCGCGTGGGCGACCAGCGCGTGGCGCGGCTGGAGCTGACGGACGAGGGCGCGGACGGCTTCAGCTTCCACGTCAGCAGCCGGAGCGCGGAGGGCGCGGACCTCATCCGTCACGTCATGGGACGGGCGCGGCCGCTGGCCTCCACCCCCGCGCCCCAGCACGACCTGGCGGCGCTCACGGCGGGCTGCCCCACGGTGAAGGTCTTCACCGATGACGACTCGCACGACGAGGACCACGGCCCCCGGTGGCAGTGCGTGCGGCAGGTGCGCTGGGGCGATCAGCAGGTGCTGGCCACCCTGGAGCTGCCGGCCGAGTTCGCCTCCGACCTGGACGTGATGAAGCTGCACCCGTCGCTGCTGGACAAGTCCATCGGCACCGGGCGCGACTTCATCCTGGGCGCGGTGCCGTACATGCCGTACTCGTACCAGCGCCTCGTCTTCCGGCACCCCTTCACGCGCCGCATCCACGTGCACACGCGCTCGCACGGCGAGGGCTCCAACCGCAGCGAGACCCCGGCGTTCGACCTGCGGATCATGGACGACACCGGCCGTGAGCTGGTGGAGATCACCCGCTTCGCGCTCAAGCGCGTCAACGACGTGGGCGCCATGTACAAGAACCTGGCGAGCCGCGACGCCGCGCCCGCCGCTGCGGTCGTGAGGGCACAGGCCGCCGCGCCCGCCTCCGCCCCCGCGGAGAACGTCTTCCAGCAGATCCTCCGCCAGGAGGCCATCTCCCCGGAGGAGGGCGTGGACCTGCTGCGGCGCGTGCTCGCGAGCGCGGAGCTGCCGCAGGTGGTGGTGTCCACCCGCGACCTCAACGCCCTCCTGGCGCGCGGCCTCATCCACACGTCGCCCTCCAAGGCCGCCGAGCAGGAGGTCGAGGCGGAGGCCAGCACCGACGCCTCCTCCCAGGCCATCCGGCGTCCCCGGCCGGAGCTGCCCGTCCCCTTCCAGGCTCCCGAAACGAAGTTGCAAGAGCAGCTGGGTGACATCCTGAAAGAGGTCCTCGCGGTGGACCGGGTGGGCCTGCGCGACAACTTCTTCGACCTGGGCGGCGACTCCGTGATGGCCATCCAGATCGTCTCCCGCATCAAGAAGCGCCTGGGGCGGGAGCTGGCGGTGGTGCAGCTCTTCGAAGCCCCCACGCTCGGTGCCCTGGCCACGTTGCTGGGCGGCGCGGCCGGGGGCCTGGAGGGCGCGGACTCCCCGCAGGCAGCGGCCGCCACGCCTCCCGGCGAGGACAGCGCGAGCCGGGGTGCGCGCCGTCGCGCCAAGGCCATTGCCCGGCGCGGTCCCGAGGGCGAGTAGCCCAGGCCCCGACCCCTCTTTCTTCTTCCTCCGATTCCGACGACACGAACCCTCCCGCGGTGACATCCATGAAGGTCGAAAGCCCTCTCGCCAAGAGCGTCGAGCAGCACCTGCGCTCGCGGCTCGAGCAGTCCGCCCGCCGTCCCCTCTCCCCCCAGGAGCAGGCCGTGCTGGACACCGAAGGCCCCAAGGCCTTCATCGTCAAGCAGCTCTTGTCGAAGAAGTTCCGCAAGTGGTCCGTGGACGCGGACACGCAGCAGAACATCACGCGCACGGTGGACGCCGCGCTGAAGGAGCAGAAGCCCCTGGAGCTCGTGCACCCCATGGGCGGCTATAAAATCTGGCGGCTGCCGTCCTCGCCCGAGGTGGACTGGGCGGAGTTCTTCGGCATCTCCCACATCCTCCAGTACCTCAGTGGCATCGCCGCGGGGTACGCGCCCGGCGTGCACATGCAGTTCTTCATGTACACGTTCCTTCCCCAGCGCCACGACAACATCAGCGCGGAGGACATCGAGCGCTACGTCAGCTCCTTCCAGGCGCTGCTGGACGCGTTCAGCGAACACCTGCCGTCCAACGTGAAGCTCTCCATCGTCCGCGACGCGGCCTTCTACAGCCGTGAGGAGTACTTCGGGCTGCTGGACGAGCGGTACGAGATGATGGCCATGGGGTTCAACGACTTCCCGCAGAAGCAGCGGGACACGTTCCTCACCTGGGCGCGCCAGAACATCCAGTGGAAGGGCGTGGAGGACTGGACCCTGCTGACGCACGAGCAGAAGGAGGAGAAGATCCTCCGGGGCGCCGTGTACGAAGTGGTCGGCATCTACACGGTGGAGAAGACCGCCGAGTTCATCATGGGCGGTCAGCGCATCGTCATCTTCGTGTCGCCGGGCGCCAACACCATCGGCATTGGCAGCACGAAGTCCTCGCGCGCCAAGTTCTGGATTGGCACCGGCGTGCTGGAGGACCGCGAAGGCGCCCTCTACGACGTGGTGCTCACGCCCAGCCAGTGGGAGCGCACCGCGGACCTGTCCCGCACCGTGCTGGAGGTCAGCCTGCTGCCGCTGAAGAACCTGGGCAGCATCCAGGTCGTGCACCAGCGGCTGGACTTCTCCCAGCCCGGTGAGACCTCCCCCGCCGCCACCGGCTAGTCGCGCGCCCCACCGCTGCTCCCCTTCCTTCCAGCCGTCCGCAGCACGAGAGAACCGCCATGAGCCGCACCGGAACTGAAATCGCCATCATCGGCATCGCCGGGCACTACCCGAAGTCCGAACGGGTCCAGGACTTCTGGCGACAGGTGCGCGAAGGCACGGAGCTGGTGTCGTTCTTCACGCCGGAGGAGCTGGTGCGGCGCGGCGTGCCGGCGGAGCAGGTGGCCCAGCCCGGGTACGTCCGGGCCGCGGCGTACCTGGAGGAGATGGAGCAGTTCGACGCCGCGTTCTTCGGCATCACGCCCCGGGAGGCGGCGCTGCTGGATCCGCAGCACCGTCACTTCCTGGAGTGCGCCTGGGAGGCCCTGGAGGACGCCGGGTACAACCCGCAGCAGGTGCCGGGCCGCGTGGGCGTCTACGCGGGCGCGGCCATGGACACGTACCTGCTCTACAACCTGATGCGCAATCCGGTGGCGCTGGCCACGGATCCGCTCCAGCTCCAGCTGGCCAACGACAAGGACTACCTGACGACGCGGGTGTCCTACAAACTGAACCTCCGCGGCCCCAGCCACCTGGTGCAGTCCGCGTGCTCCTCGTCGCTCGTCGCCACGCACGTCGCCTGCCAGGCCCTGCTCAACGAGGAGTGCGACGTCGCCCTCGTCGGCGGGGCCTCCGTGCTCGTGCACACCCGCAATGGCTACATGCACTCCGCCGGGGGCGTGGCCTCCGTGGACGGGCACTGCCGCAGCTTCGACGCGGACGCCACGGGCACCCTCTTCGGCAGCGGCGTGGGCTGCGTGGTGCTCAAGCCGTTGGATCGGGCGATGGCGGACGGCGACACCGTCCACGCCATCATCCTGGGCACCGCCATCAACAACGACGGCAGCAACAAGGTCGGCTTCACCGCCCCCAGCATGGACGGCGTGTCGGAGGTGGTGCTGGAGGCGCTCGGCAACGCGGGCGTGGAGCCGGACAGCATCGGCTACGTGGAGGCCCACGGCACCGCGACGCGGCTGGGCGACCCCATCGAGTTGCAGGGCCTGACGCGGGCGTGGCGCAAGTCCACCCGGCGCAAGCAGTTCTGCGCCATCGGTTCGGTGAAATCCAACGTGGGCCACCTGGACGCCGCGTCCGGCGTGACGGGCCTCATCAAGGTCGCGCTCGCGCTGCGCGACCGGGTCATCCCCCCCAGCCTGCACTTCAAGCGCCCCAACCCGGCGCTGGAGCTGCCGGAGAGCCCCTTCTTCGTCAACGACCGCCCCCTGCCCTGGGACGCCCCGCCGGGAGGCGCCCCCCGGCGCGCGGCCGTGTCCTCGCTGGGCATCGGCGGCACCAACGCGCACGTCATCCTGGAGGAGCCGCCCCGCGCGGAGGCCTCCGCCCCCGCGGAGCCCTACCAGCTCCTCGTGCTCAGCGCGCGCACGGCCGGAGCGCTGCAACGGGCCACCGACAACCTGGCGGACCACCTGGCCGACCTGCCGGAGGCGCCGCTCGCGGACGTGGCGTTCACGCTCCAGGCCGGACGCCAGCACTTCACGCACCGCCGCTTCGCCGTGGTGCGCGACGCGCAGGACGCGCTCGCGGCGCTCTCCACGCCGGAGCGGCTGCCCACGCGCCAGCAGGCCGCCCAGCGGCCCCCGGTGGCGTTCCTGTTCTCCGGCCAGGGCTCGCAGTACGCCGGCATGGCCGCGGGCCTCCACCGCCGCGAGCCGGTGTTCCGCGAGCACTTCGACGCGTGCGCGGAGCGGGTGCGCACCCTGCGCGGCGTGGACCTGCGCACCCTGGTGCTGGGCGGCGCGGGCGACGAAGCGGACGCGCGGCTGAAGGCGACGGAGTGGGCCCAGCCCGCCCTCTTCGCGGTGGAGTACGCGCTGGCGCGGCTCCTGATGCACTGGGGCCTGCGCCCCACGGCGCTGCTGGGACACAGCATCGGTGAGTACGTCGCCGCGTGTCTGGCGGGCGTCTTCTCGCTGACGGACGCGGTGACGCTGGTGTGCGAGCGCGGCCGGCTGATGGCGGGCCTGCCCCCGGGCGCGATGAGCGCGGTGCCCCTCGCGGAGGAGGCCGTGCTGCCCCTGCTGGGACGGGAGCTGTCGCTGGCGGCGGTGAACGCCCCTGGCCGCTGTGTCGTCGCCGGTCCCCTGGTGGCGGTGGAGTCACTGGAGCGGCTGCTGGACGCGCGCGGGCTCAAGGCGCGGCGGCTGCACACGTCGCATGCCTTCCACTCCTCCATGATGGACCCCATCCTGGAGCCCTTCACCCGCGCGGTGCGCGCGGTGGAGCGCAAGGCGCCGCAGGTGGAGCTGTACTCCAACCTCACGGGCCAGCCCCTGACGGCGGCGGAGGCCACGGATCCCGACTACTGGGCCCGGCACCTGCGCGGCGCCGTCCGCTTCTCCCAGGGCATCACGGCCCTGCTGCGCAAGCCGGACCTGCTCGCGCTGGAGGTGGGCCCCGGCAACGCGCTGACGACCTTCGCGCTCCAGCACCCGGAGCGCGCGGCGGGCGTCGTCGTGTCCCCCACGCTGCCCCACGCGATGGAGCGCGAGCGTGACGTGCCCGTCCTCCTGGAGGCCGTGGGCAAGGCGTGGCAGGCGGGCGTGGAGGTGGACTGGAAGGCCTTCAACGGCCGCGCGGCGCGCCGCCGCGTGTCGCTGCCCACCTACCCCTTCGAGCGGCAGCGCCACTGGCTGGAGCCCACCCTGGGGCCCGGAGCGCCGCCGCCGGGCGCCACCCAGGCCGTGCCTCCCGCCGACGAGCCCGCGGACACCGTGGCCGGGAGCAACGCCACCGCGGCCGACCCGGGCAACCGGCCGGAGCTGAGCGTCTCCCATGCGCCGCCGCGCGACGCCCTGGAGACGGAGCTGTGTGAGGTGTGGAGCGGGCTGCTCGGCATCCACCCCATCGGCATCCACGACAGCTTCTTCGAACTGGGCGGGGACTCCGTCATCGGCCTGCAACTGCTCGGGGCCCTGCGCGACCGGTGCCGCGTGGAGCTGGCGGTGCGCGAACTGTTCGAGTCGCCCACGGTGGCGCGGCTCGCGGAGCGCGTGCGCGAGCGCCAGCGCCCCCGCTCCGAGGCCCCGGCCGTGCTGGCGCTCCCGCCGCTGGTGGCGAGCGGGCGCGAAGGGCCGCTGCCGCTGTCGTCCTCGCAGCAGCGCCTGTGGTTCCTGGATCAGCTCGAACCCGACACGGCCACCTACAACCTGCCCGCGGTCCTCCAGATGGAGGGCGCACTGGACGTGGAGGCGCTGCGCCGCAGCCTGGACGCGCTGGTGCAGCGGCACGAAGCGCTGCGCACCACCTTCGCGTCGGTGGACGACCAGGGCGTGCAGCGCATCCACCCGCCCGCGCCCGTTCCGCTCGAATGGGTGGAGCTGCGCGCGCTCCCGCCGGAGACCCGCGACGCCGAGGCGCGGCGGCGGGCCCTGGAGGAGCTGTCCCGCCCGTTTGATCTCACCCAGGGTCCCCTCCTGCGGGCCACCCTGCTGCGCCTGGACGACGCGCGGCACGTGCTGGCGCTGGTGATGCACCACATCGTCTCCGACGGCTGGTCCATGGGCGTGCTGGTGCGGGAGCTGGCCGCGCTCTACCTGTCCTTCCGGGCCGGACAGCCTCCAGCGCTCCCCCCGCTGCCGGTGCAGTACGCCGACTACGCGCTCTGGCAGCAGCGCTTCCTCACCCAGGGCGGCGGGCTGCCCACGCAGCTGGCCTGGTGGCGTGAGGCGCTGGCCGGCGCGCCCGCGACGCTGGAGCTGCCCACCGACTTCCCGCGTCCCCCGGTGCGCTCGTTCCGGGGCGCCGTCGTTCCCCTCCACCTGCCGCGCGAGCTCGCGGACGCGATCAAGGAGCGGGCCCGCCAGCAGGAAGCCACGCCGTTCATGGTGCTGCTGGCCGCCTGGTACACGCTGCTCCACCGCTACAGCGGGCAGGACGACATCCTCGTCGGCTCGCCCATCGCCGGCCGCCGCTTCTCCGAACTCGAAGGCCTCATCGGCTTCTTCGTCAACACGCTGGTGCTGCGCGCGCGCCCCGGACAGGCCGCGTCCTTCCGCGCCCTGGTGGACCAGGTGCGGGAGGCCACGCTGGGCGCCTACGCGCACCAGGACGTGCCCTTCGAGAAGCTGGTGGAGGAGCTCCAGCCCGCGCGCAACCTGGGCCTCCCGCCGCTCTTCCAGGTGTTCTTCGCCCTCCAGAACGCGCCGCAGGGCGTGCTGGAGGTGCCGGGCATGAAGCTGCAGCCCCTGGACCTGGACCCCGGCACGTCGAAGTTCGACCTGGAGGTGTCCCTCTTCCCCACGCGTGACGGCTTCCACGGCACCCTCACGTACAACACCGACCTGTACGCGCCGGCCACCGCCGAGCGCCTCGCGGGACACCTGCGCGTGCTGCTGGAGGGCGCGCTCGCCTCTCCCGACGCGCCGCTCTCCACCCTGCCCCTGATGCCCGTGGCCGAGCGGCTCCAGGTGATGGAGGGCTTCAACGCGACCGACGCGGACTACCCCGCGGACACCTGCCTGCACACCCTGGTGGAGCGGCAGGCCGCGCAGCGTCCGGACGCGGTGGCCGTGGAGTCCGGCGAACACCGCCTCACCTACGCGCAGCTGGACGCGCTCGCCAACCGGCTCGCGCACCGCCTGCGCTCGCTGGGCGTGGGCCCCGACGTGGCCGTGGCGCTGTGCCTGGAGCGCTCGCCGGAGCTGATGGTGTCGCTGCTGGCCATCCTCAAGGCCGGCGGCGCCTATGTGCCGCTGGACGCTTCCTATCCCGCCCAGCGCCTGACGCACATGCTGGAGGACTCCGGCGCGCGGGTGCTGGTCACCACGCGGGAGCTGGGCGCGAAGCTGCCGGAGCTGGAGTCCGCGCGGCGCGTCTACGTGGAGGAGGACGGCTGGAAGGCCCTGCCGTCCACGCCGCCCGTCACCGGCGTGTCGGCGCGGAACCTGGCCTACGTCGTCTTCACCTCCGGGAGCACCGGCCGTCCCAAGGGCGTCGCGGTGGACCACCGCAGCATCCAGCGGCTGCTGCACGCGCCCCGCTACGCGCACCTGGGGCCCGAAGAGACGTTCCTGCTCATCGCGCCGGTGTCCTTCGACGCCTCCGTCCTGGAGCTGTGGGGGCCGCTCGCCTTTGGCGGTCGGCTGGTGCTCTTTCCGCCCCAGTCCCCCAGCGACCTGGAGCTGCTGGGCCACGTCCTGGAGCACCACCGCGTCACCACGCTGCACCTCACCTCCGGCCTCTTCACGCAGGTGGTGGACCTGAAGCCGGACAGCCTGCGCGGCGTCCGGCAGCTGCTCACCGGCGGCGACGTCGTCTCCGCCCCGCACGTGTGCAAGGTGCTGGAGACGCTGCGCATCCCCGTCACCGCCTGCTACGGCCCCACGGAGGCCACGCTCTTCACGACGTGCTTCCGGATGACGCGGCCGGAGCAGCCGGGCACCAGCGTGCCCATTGGCCAGCCCATCTCCAACACGCGGGTGTACCTGTTGGATGATCACTTCCAGCCCATGCCCGTGGGCGTCCCGGGCGAGCTGTACGTCGGCGGACCCGGCGTCGCGCGGGGCTACCTGGGCCGGCCGGACCTCACCGCCGAGCGCTTCGTACCGGATCCGTTCGGCGCCGAATCAGGGGCGCGGCTCTACCGCACCGGCGACAAGGCGCGCTGGCGCGTGGACGGGGTGCTGGAGTTCCTGGGCCGCGCCGACCTCCAGGTGAAGGTGCGCGGCTTCCGCGTGGAGCTGTCCGAAGTGGAGGCCGCGCTGCTCGCGGCGCCGGGCATCCGCGCCGCCGTGGCCGTGGTGCGCGAGGACGTGCCGGGCGACAAGCGGATCGTGGGCTACGTGGTGCCCGCCGAGGACCATGTGGTGGCTCTCGCCGCGCTGCGCGCGTCGCTCCAGCAGCGCCTGCCGGAGTACATGGTGCCGTCCGCCATCGTCCCGCTGGACGCCCTGCCCCTCACGGCGAACGCCAAGGTGGACCGCAAGGCCCTGCCCGCGCCGGAAGGCGCGCTCACGCAGCGGGCCTACGTGGCCCCGCGCACGGACACGGAGCGGCGCCTCGCGCTGCTGCTGGCGGAGGTGCTGCGCGTGCCGGAGATGGGCGCACAGGACGACTTCTTCGAACGGGGCGGCCACTCGCTGCTCGCCACCCAGGCCCTGTCCCGCCTGCGCGCGGCCTTCGGCATCGCCCTGCCGCTGCGGGCCCTCTTTGAATCGCCTTCCGTGGAGCGGCTGGCCCTCCAGGTGGACGCCGCGCTCCAGGCCGGACCGGGCAGCCGGCTGGCGCCGCTCAAGCTCGCGCCTCGCGACGGCGTGCTCCCGCTGTCGTACGCGCAGCAGCGCCTGTGGTTCCTGGAGCAGCTCCAGCCCGGCACCGCCACGTACAACATCCCGGCGGCGCTCCGCATGGAGGGCGAGCTGGACGTGGACGCGCTGCGCCAGGGCTTCGACGCGCTGGTGCTCCGCCACGAAGCCCTGCGCACCACCTTCCGTGACGCCTCCGGCAGGCCGGTCCAGGTCATCCATCCCGCTGGGCCCGTGCCCCTGCCCGTGGTGGACCTGTCCGGCCACGCGGAGCCCGAAGCGGAGGCCACGCGCCTCATGCTGGCGGAGGCCGTGCGGCCCTTCGACCTGGAACACGGTCCGCTGTTGCGCATGACGCTGCTGAAGCTGCACGGCACGCGGCACGTGCTCCTGATGACGATGCACCACATCGTCTCCGACGGCTGGTCCATGGGCGTGCTCATCCGCGAGATGGCGGCCCTCTACCGCGCCTTCCGGGCCGGACAGCCCGCGCCGCTGACGCCGCTGCCGTTGCAGTACGCCGACTATGCGCACTGGCAGCGCGACGTGCTCCAGGCCGAAGCGCTGGAGTCCCAGCTCGCGTACTGGCGGCGCCAGCTGGCCCACGTGCCGCGCTCGCTGGAGCTGCCCACCGACTTCCCCCGCCCCGCCACCCTGTCGCCGCGCGGCGCCTCGCAGCCCGTGCACCTGCCGCGCGCGCTCACCGCCGCGCTGGAGGCCTTCTGCCTGAGCCACGGCGTCACGCCCTTCATGGCGCTGCTCGCGACCTTCCAGGCGCTGCTGGGTCGCTACAGCGGCCAGGACGACGTCGTCGTGGGCACGCCCGTGGCGGGCCGCGAGCGTCCGGAGTGGGAGGGCCTCATCGGCCTGTTCGTCAACACGCTGCCCCTGCGCGCGCGCCTGTCCGGCGCGGAGAGCTTCCTGACGCTGCTGGGACAGGTGCGGGAGACGACGCTGGGCGCGCTCGCGCACCCGTCGGTGCCCTTCGAGCGGCTGGTGGAGGCCCTGGACCTGGAGCGCGACCTCAGCCGGCCGCCGCTCGTCCAGGTGCTGTTCGCCCTGCAGAACGCTCCGGGCGGAGCGCTGGAGGCCGGTGGGCTGACGTTCGTTCCGGTGGAGCAGGAGAGCCAGACGGCCAAGCTGGAGCTGGTGCTGTCCCTGACGGACACCGGGGACGGCTACCGGGGCTCGCTCGAGTACAGCACCGACCTGTTCACCGCGGCGACGGCGACCCGGATGGTGACGCACCTGGGCGTGCTGCTGGAGTCCGCCCTGGCCCGGCCGGAGGCGCGCCTGGACGATCTGGCCTGGCTCACGCCCCCGGAGCAGCAGCGCATCCTCGAAGCGTGGAACGACACCCGCGCCGACTTCCCGCGCGAGCGCTGCCTGCACGAGCTGTTCATCGCCCAGGCCCTGCGCACCCCGGACGCCATCGCCGCGGAGCTGGGCGATGAGCGGCTCACGTACCGCGAGCTGCACCTGCGCTCCAACCGGCTCGCATGGCACCTGCTGTCCCTGGGCGTCCGGCCGGAGCAGACCGTGGCGTTCTGCCTGGAGCGTTCCTTCGACCTGCTGGTCGCGATGCTCGGCATCCTCAAGGCGGGGGCCGCGTACGTGCCCATCGACGCGGAGTACCCCGCGGATCGCTCCGCCTTCATCCTGCGCAACTCCGGCGCGGCCATCCTGCTCACCCAGGCCCCGCTGGCGGACGCGTTCAGCGACACCGGCGTGCGCGTCCTCTGCCTGGGCGAGGGCGGGCTGGAGCTGAGCGCCGGCCGCGAGGACACCCCGACGACGGACGTGCGGCCGGACAACCTGGCGTACATCATCCACACGTCGGGCTCCACGGGCCGGCCCAAGGGCGTCTCCGTGCGCCACGCGCCCGCCATCAACCTCATCCACTGGGTGAACACCACGTTCCAGGTGGGCCCCACGGAGCGGCTGCTCTTCGTCACCTCGCCCTGCTTCGACTTGTCCGTCTACGACGTGTTCGGCGTGCTCGCCGTCGGCGGGACGCTGGTGGTCGCCACCGCGAAGGACCTGCGCGATCCGGAGCGGCTGGCCGCGCTGCTGCGCGAGCGCGACATCACCTTCTGGGACAGCGCGCCCGCCGCGCTCCAACAGCTGACGACGCACTTCGGCGCGGGCGGCCCGGCCCTGCGGCGCGTGTTCCTCTCCGGCGACTGGATCCCCCTCACCCTGCCGGACGCCATCCGCGCCGTCTTCCCCCACGCCCAGGTCATCAGCCTGGGTGGCGCCACGGAAGCGACCATCTGGTCCAACTTCTTCCGCGTGGGCGCGCTGGAGCCCGCGTGGACGTCCATCCCGTATGGCCGCCCCATCTCCAACGCCCGCTACTACGTGCTCGACGCGCGCCTGCGTTCCCAGCCGGTGGGCGTCACGGGCGATCTCTTCATCGGCGGCGAGTGTCTGGCCGACGGCTATGCCCACGCCCCGGCGCTCACCGCCGAGCGCTTCGTGCCGGATCCCTTCAACTCCGCGCCGGGCACGCGCATGTACAAGACGGGAGACCGGGCCCGCTTCTTCCCGGACGGCAACATCGAGTTCCTGGGCCGCGCCGACCAGCAGGTGAAGGTGCGCGGCTTCCGCGTGGAGACCGGCGAAATCGAGACGGTGCTCGCGGAGCATCCGGCGGTGCAGGAGGCGGTGGTGGACGCCCGCGGCCCCGCGCGAGGAGACCGGCGGCTGGTGGCGTACCTGGTGGCGCGCGCGGGTGAAGCGCTGCCCTCCGTGTCCGAGCTGCGCCGCTGGGCGGGCCGCAAGCTGCCCGAGTACATGGTGCCCTCGGCCTTCCTCGCCGTGCCGGCCATCCCCATCACCTCCAACGGCAAGGTGGACCGCAAGGCGCTGCCGGATCCCGACGGCGCCCGCCCGGAGCTGGAGCGCGAGTTCGTGGCGCCCCGCACCGCCCTGGAGCAGGCGCTCGCGTCGCTGTGGGCGCAGGTGCTGCGGCTGGAGCAGGTGGGCCTGCACGACAACTTCTTCGAGCTGGGAGGCCACTCGCTGCTGGCCACGCAGGTCGTCTCGCGCGTGCGTGAATCCCTGGGCGCGGACCTGCCCGTGCGCGAGCTCTTCGTCGCCCCCACGGTGGCGGAGCTGGCCGCGCGCATCGAGCTGCAGCAGGCCCTGCCGTCGGTCGCGACGACGCCCCTGCTTCCCCAGGCCCGCGACGGGCAGGCCTTCCCGCTGTCGTTCGCCCAGCAGCGGCTGTGGTTCCTGGATCAGATGGAGCCCGGCAGCCCCTTCCACAACATCGCCACCGCCGTCCGGATGGACGGGCCGCTGGACGTGGCCGTGCTGGAGCGCTGCTTCCAGCACCTCGCGCGGCGGCACGAAGCGCTGCGCACCACGTTCCGCTCGGAGGCGGACGGCCCCGTGCAGGTGCTGGCCGCGGACACGTCGTTGACGCTGGAGCGCGTGGACCTGGAGGCCTTGTCCCCGGACGAACGCGAGCGCGAGTCCGCGCGCCTCACCGCCGAGGAGGGCCTGAAGCCCTTCGACCTGGCGCGAGGCCCCCTGATGCGCGCGACGCTGCTGCGCCTGGAGCCCCAGCGGCACCTGCTGCTGCTGACCCTGCACCACGTCGTCTCCGACGGCTGGTCCATGGGCGTGGTGGTGCGGGAGATCGCCTCGCTCTACGCGGACCTCTCCGCGGGCGGTGAGCCCACCCTGCCGGCGCTGCCCGTGCAGTACGTGGACTACACCGTGTGGCAGCGGCGCACGCTCCAGGGCGAGGTGCTGGAGAAGCAACTGGGGTACTGGAAGGCGAGGCTCGCGGGCGCGCCCCGCGTGCTGGAGCTGCCCACGGACCGTCCGCTCCCCGCGGCCCAGACGTTCCACGGCGCCCGGGTGCCGGTCCGGTTGCCGAAGGACGTGTCCCAGGCGCTCAAGGCACTCGCGCTGCGCGAGGGCGCCACGCCCTTCATGGTGCTGCTCGCGGCGTGGCAGACGCTGCTGCACCGGTACTCCGGACAGGAGGACGTGCTGGTGGGCTCGCCGGTGGCCGGGCGCCACCGGGTGGAGACCGAGGCGCTGGTGGGCTGCTTCGTCAACACGCTGGTGCTGCGGGCGAAGCCCCGGGGCGACCTGCGCTTCAGCGAGCTGCTGGCCCAGGTGAAGGAGGCCGCGCTGGGGGCCTTCGCGCACCAGGACCTGCCCTTCGAGAAGCTGGTGGAGGCGCTCCAGACCGAGCGCAGCCTGAGCCATCCGCCGCTGTGCCAGGTGACGTTCACCCTGCACAACACGCCGATGCCGGAGCTGTCCGTGCGGGGGCTCGCGCTGCGGCTGCTGGATCCAGAGCCGCGCACGTCGCCCTTCTTCCTCTCGCTGCACCTGGAAGAGACGGCGGAGGGCTTCACCGGCGCGCTCGTCCACAACACCGACCTCTACGACACCGCCACGGTGGAGGCGATGGCCTCCCACCTGGCCACGCTGGCCCGGGGCATCACCGAGGCGCCGGAGCAGACCCTCGGCGCGCTGCCGCTGATGGACGCGGCGGAGCAGGCACGGCTGCTGCGCGAGTGGAACGCCACCGCGTCGGACTACCCGCGCGATGCGACCATTCACGAGCGGTTCTCCGCGCAGGCCGCGCGCACGCCGGACGCGGTCGCGTTGGTCCAGGCGGAGCGGACCCTGACGTACGCGGAGCTGGAGCGACGCTCCAACCAGGTCGCGCACCACCTCCGGGCGCTGGGCGTGACCGCTGGCGCGCGCGTGGGCGTGTACCTGGAGCGCTCGGTGGAGCTGGTGGTGGCGCTGCTGGGCGTGCTGAAGGCCGGAGCCGCCTACGTGCCGGTCGACGCGGGGGCCCCCGCGCAGCGGCAGCTGTCCATGCTGTCGCAGTCGCGCGTGGGCGTCCTGCTGACGCAGTCCTCGCTGGCGGATGATCTTCCGGACACCGGCGCCCTGCTGGTGCTCCTGGACGAGGAGACGAAGGCGCTCGCGGCCCGGCCGGTGAGCGCGCCCGAATCGCGCGGAGGCGCGGAGGCCCTCGCCTACGTGATGTTCACCTCCGGGAGCACGGGCCAGCCCAAGGGCGTGTGCGTGCCCCACCGGGGCGTGGTGCGGCTCGTGGAGGGCCAGGGCTTCGCGCGCTTCGGGCCGGAGCGCACCTGGCTCCAGGCCGCGCCGGTGGCCTTCGACGCGTCGACGCTGGAGCTCTGGGGAGCCCTGCTGCACGGGGCGCGGCTGGTGCTGGCCCCGCCGCACGCGCTGTCGTTGGAGGAGCTGGGCGGGCTGCTGACGCGGCACGCGGTGGACTCGCTCTGGCTCACCGCCGCGCTGTTCGAACAGATGGCGCAGCACCAGCCGGACGCACTGGCGGGCGTGAACCAGCTGCTGGCCGGAGGCGACGTGCTCCCCGCCGTGCGCGTCCGGGAACACCTGGCGCGGATGCCGCAGGGCGCGGTGCTGATCAACGGCTACGGGCCGACGGAGAACACCACCTTCTCCGTGACGCAGACGCTGCGGCATGGGGACGCGGTGGATCACCAGGTGCCCATTGGCCGGCCCCTGGCGCACTCCACGGCGTACGTGCTGGATGCGGCCGGGCGGCCCGTGCCGGTGGGCGTGCCCGGTGAGCTGCACGTCGGAGGCGACGGGCTCGCGTGGGGCTACCTGGATCAGCCGGAGCTGACCGCGGAGCGCTTCGTCCCGAATCCCTTCGGGACCCAGCCGGGGACGCGGCTCTACCGCACCGGGGACCAGGTGAAGTGGCGGGCGGACGGGACGCTGGCGTTCCTGGGCCGCACCGACTTCCAGGTGAAGGTGCGCGGCTTCCGCATCGAACTGGGCGAGGTGGAGGCCGCGGTGCGCCGGTGTCCTGGCGTGGCGGAGGCCGTGGTCGTGGTGCGCGAGGACGTGCCGGGCGACAAGCGGCTCGTCGCGTACGTGGTGGGCACGCCGGTGGACGGCAAGGCGGTCCGGACCTGGGTGCAGCAGGTGCTGCCGGACTACATGGTGCCCTCGGCGGTGGTCCTGCTGGACGCGCTGCCGCTGTCGCCCAACGGCAAGGTGGACCGCAAGGCCCTGCCCGCGCCGGAGGCCCCGGCACCCGCCCCGGTGGACGCCTTCACCGCGCCTCGCAACGAGACGGAAGCCCGGCTCGCCGCCATCTGGGCGGAGGTGCTGCACCTGGAGCGCGTGGGCGTCGGCGACGACTTCTTCGAGCTGGGCGGCCACTCCCTGCTGGCGACCCAGGTGGTCTCCCGCATCCGCGCCACGCTGGGCGTGGAGCTGCCCCTGGGCCAGTTGTTCGAAGCGCCCACGGTGGAGTTGCTCGCGGAGCGCCTGGCGCACCTGCCGCGCGTCACCGCGCCCGCGATGGAGCGGGTGGAGCACGCGGGCCCCCCGCCCCTGTCGTTCGCCCAGCAGCGCCTGTGGTTCCTGGATCAGCTCCAGCCGGGCGGCACGACCTACAACGTGCCCAGCGTGGTGCGGCTGGAGGGCGCGCTCGACACGGAGGCCCTGCGGCGGGCGCTCCACGCCCTGGTCCAGCGTCACGAAGTGCTGCGCACCACCTTCCCGCTCCAGGGCGATGCGCCCGTGCAGCACGTCCACCCGGAGTCACTCACGGCGCTGGCCGTCGTGGACCTGGAGCCCGTGCCAGCGGCGACGCGCGAGCAGGAGGCCCGGCGGCTGGCGGTGACGGAAGCCTGGCGCCCGTTCGACCTGGCGCGCGGGCCGCTGATGCGGACCACGCTGCTGCGCCTGGAGTCCCAGCGGCACCTGCTGCTGCTGACCCTGCACCACATCGTCACCGACGGTTGGTCCATCGCGATCCTGGTGCGCGAGCTGGGCGAGCTGTACCGCGCCTTCCACGAAGGCGTGACGCCCGCCCTGCCGCCGCTGCCCCTCCAGTACGCGGACTACGCCGTGTGGCAGCGCAAGTGGCTGCGGGAAGAGACGCTGGGGCGCGAGCTGGCCTGGTGGCGCGACGCCCTGGAGGGAGCACCCGCGGCCCTGGAGCTGTCGACGGACCGGCCCCGGCCCGCCGTGCAGACCTTCAACGGCGCGGCCGTCCCCGTGCGGCTGGAGCGCGCGCTGGGTGACGCCGTGAAGCAGCTGGCCCAGAAGCACGGCGCCACCGACTTCATGGTGCTCCTGGCGGCCTGGCAGTTGTTGCTGTCGCGCTACTCCGGCCAGGACGACGTGAGCGTCGGCTCGCCCATCGCGAACCGTCACCACGCGGAGACCGAGGGCCTCATCGGCTTCTTCGTGAACACCCTCGTGATGCGCGCCCGCATCGACGCGCGGGACTCCTTCGCCGGGCTGCTGGCCCGCGTGCGGACCACCGCGCTCTCGGCCTACGCGCACCAGGACGTGCCCTTTGAATGGCTGGTGGAAGCGCTGCACCCCCAGCGCGACCTGAGCCGGGGTCCGCTGTTCCAGGTGATGTTCGCGCTCCAGAACGCCCCGGGCACGACGCTCGCGCTGCCCGGCCTGGTGCTGGGCATGGAGCCCGTGGAGGACACCAGCGCCAAGTTCGACCTCGGCCTTGGCCTGGAGGAGCGCGACGGCGCGTTCGTCGGGACGCTCGGCTACAACACCGACCTCTTCGACGAGGCGACGGTGGCGCGCATGGCGCGGCACTTCGCGCGGCTGCTCACGGCGGTGACGGCGGACGCGGAGGCGCCCGTGTCCCACGTCAGCCTGCTGGACGCGGCCGAACGCGAGCAGGTGCTCGTCGCCTGGAACCGCACGGGCCCGGTGCCTTCGACGGCCGGAGCACTGCACCACCTGGTGGAAGCGCAGGTGGAGCGCACCCCCGACGCCATCGCGTTGGTGGTGGGCACGCAGCGGCTCACCTACCGGCAGCTCGACGCGCGGGCCAACCAGCTCGCGCACCACCTGCGTGCGCTGGGCGTGGGCCCGGACGTTGCGGTGGGCGTGTGTCTGGAGCGCACCGCCGAGCTGGTGGTGGCGCTGTTGGGCGTGCTGAAGGCTGGCGGTGCCTACGTGCCGCTGGATCCGGCGTACCCGCGGGAGCGGCTGACCTCCATGTTGGAGGACTCGCGCGCGCCCGTGCGGCTGACGCAGCGTTCGGTGGCGGAGCGGCTGGCGGCCCCGGGTGTCCAGGACGTGCTGCTGGACGGCTTCGCGGCCGTGGCGCACCAGCCGTCGCACCGGCCGGAGCGCGGTGAACTGTCGGATGCATTGGCCTACGTCCTCTACACGTCCGGAAGCACGGGACGCCCCAAGGGCGTGGCGGTGGCACACCGCAGCGCGGTGGCGTTCGTGCACTGGGCACTGGACACCTTCTCCGGTGAGCAGCTGGCCGGCGTGCTGGCGGCGACCTCGGTGAGCTTCGACCTGTCGGTGTTCGAGCTGTTCGTCCCCCTGGCCCGTGGCGGCCGGGTGTACCTGGCGGACAACGCCCTGGCGCTGGCGTCGCTGCCGGCGCGGGACGAAGTGACGCTCGTCAACACGGTACCCTCCGCGATGGCGGAGCTGCTGCGGATGGAGGCGCTGCCCTCGGGGGTCCGCACGGTGAACCTGGCCGGGGAGCCGCTGCCGGCGGCCCTGGCCCGGGCGCTGTACGCCACCGGGACGGTGCGGGACGTGTTCAACCTCTACGGCCCCACGGAGGACACGACCTATTCGACGTACGCGCGCGTGTCGGAGCAGTCCGCGCTGCCGCCGTCCATCGGCCGCCCGCTCGCGGGCACGCAGGCGTACGTGCTGGACGCGGAGTTGCGCCCCGTGCCGGTGGGCGTGCCTGGGGAGCTGTACCTGGGCGGGGCCGGGCTGGCGCGCGGCTACCTGCACCGGCCGCACCTGACGGCGGAGCGCTTCGTGCCGGATCCGTTCGCCTCCGTCCCGGGCGCACGCATGTACCGGACGGGAGACAAGATCCGTTGGAAGGCGGACGGCACGCTGGAGTACCAGGGCCGCATCGACTTCCAGGTGAAGGTGCGCGGCTTCCGCATCGAACTGGGCGAAGTGGAAGAGGCCCTGCGCGCCTTCCCCGGCGTCCACGAAGCGGTGGTGGTGGTGCGCGAGGACGTGCCCGGCGACCGTCGGCTCGTCGCCTACGTGGCACCGACCCAGGCCGGCGCCCTCCCGGACGTGGCGGCGTTGCGCGCGCACGTGCAGCAGCGGCTGCCCGGCTTCATGGTTCCCGCGGCGCTGGTCGTGCTGCCCGCGCTTCCCCGGACGCCCAACGGCAAGGTGGACCGCAAGGTGCTGCCCGTGCCGGAGCAGCCCACCGGGAGCGGAACCTTCCAACCGCCCTCCACCCCCACGGAGCAGGCGCTCGCCGAGCTGTGGTCGCAGGTGCTGGGCATCCCGCGCATCGGCGTGGATGATCAGTTCTTCGAGCTGGGGGGACACTCCCTGCTCGCGACCCGCGTGGTCAGCCGCATCCGCTCCACCTTCGGGGTGGAGCTGCCGCTGCGCGTGCACTTCGAAGCGCCCACCCTCCGCGAGCTGGCCCGGAGAATTGACGCCACCACGAAGGGCCTGCCCGGGCTCCCCCCGCTGGTGCCCACGTCGCGAGACGGCGTCCTGCCGTTGTCGTACGCGCAGCAGCGCCTGTGGTTCCTGGATCAGCTCCAGCCCGGCTCTCCCGCGTACAACATGCCCGTGGCGCTACGCGCGGAGGGGCCCCTGGACGTCGAGGCCCTGGAGCGCGCCTTCGAGGCGCTGGTGCACCGGCATGAAACGCTGCGCACCACCTTCCCGCAGCGCGACGGCGCGCCCGTGCAGCACCTCCACCCGGCCGCGCCCTTCCACCTGCCCTGCACGGACCTGTCGGGCTCCGCGAACCCCGAAGCCGAAGTGCACCAGCTCGCCGAGGAAGAGGCCGCGCGCCCCTTCGACCTCGCCGCCGGTCCGCTGCTGCGGGTCCACCTGCTGAAGCTGGGTGGCTCGCAGCACGTGCTGCTGCTGACGCTGCACCACATCATCTCCGACGGCTGGTCCACCGGCGTGCTGGTGCGCGAGATGGCCGCCCTGTACGAGTCGCTCCGTCAGGGCCGTTCCCCCGCGTTGCCCGCGCTGCCGGTGCAGTACGCCGACCACGCCGCGTGGCAGCGCTCGTGGCTGCACGGTGACGTGCTGGAGCAGCAGGTCTCCTGGTGGCGCCAGCACCTCGCCGGAGCTCCCACGCAACTGGAGCTGCCCACCGGGACGTCGCGCACCTCCGCCCCGGCCGCGCAGGCCGCACGCATCCCGCTGCGGCTGCCCCGGGAACTGGGCCACGCCGTCGACGCCCTGGCCCGGAAGGAAGGGGCCACGCCGTTCATGGTCCTGCTGGCCGCGTACCAGCTCCTGCTCTCGCGCTACACCGGGCAGGACGACCTGCTGGTGGGCACGCCCATCGCGGGCCGGCGCTTCTCGGAGCTCGAAGGCCTCATCGGGTTCTTCGTCAACACGCTGGTGCTGCGCGCGCGGCCCGGCGCGGCGGCTTCGTTCCGGGAGCTGCTGGCCCAGGTGCGGGAAGGCACGCTGGGGGCTTTCGAGCACCAGGACGTCCCGTTCGAGAAGCTCGTCGAGGAGCTCCATCCCGAGCGCGACCTGGACCGCACGCCCCTCTTCCAGGCGTTCTTCGTGTTGCAGAACCTGCCGGTGGAGGCGCTCGCCCTGCCCTCCCTGACGCTCCGTCCCTTCGGGGAGGAGTTCGCGGCCCCCAGCAAGTTCGAGCTCTCCCTCAACCTGAGCGAGACGCCGGACGGCCTCCAGGGCGTGCTCCAGTACCGCGCCGCGCGGATCTCCAGGGCCACGGCCACCGGCCTCGCACGGCACTTCCAGGTGCTGCTGGAGTCCCTCGTCGCAAGGCCCGAACAGCCCCTCCACGACCTGCCGCTGCTGACGCTCGAGGAGCGCCAGCGGATGCTCGTGGACTGGAACGACACCGCCCGGGAGCCGGTGCGCGAAAGCACCTTCCCCCATCTCTTCGAGCAGCAGGTGGCGCGCACGCCCGACGCCCCCGCGGTGCGCTTCGAGGACGAAGTCCTGACGTTCACCCAGCTCAACGCCCGGTCGAATCAGCTCGCCCACGCGCTGCGAGCCCGGGGCGTCGGGCCGGACGTGCGCGTCGCGCTCTGCTTCGAGCGGTCCGTGCAGATGGTCGTCGCGCTGCTCGGCGTGCTCAAGGCCGGTGGCGCCTACGTGCCCCTGGATCCCGCCTGGCCGGTCCAGCGCAGGACCTTCGCCATCCAGGACAGCGCGGCCCGCGTCGTGCTCGCCCCCTCGCGACTGGCCGCGGAGCTGGAGGCTTCGGGCCTCCAGACGCCGTGCCTGGACGTGGCCGGGGAACACCTGGCCTCGGAGCCGACGCACGATCCGGTGCCGTGGGCCGGCCCCGAGAATCTGGCCTACGTCATCTACACCTCGGGCTCCACGGGCACGCCCAAGGGCGTGATGGTGCAGCACCGCTCGGTGCTCAACCTGCATGCGGCGCTGAAGCGGACCGTCTACGAAGGACAGGCTTCCGGTCTGCGGGTCAGCGTCAACGCGCCGCTGGCCTTCGACGGCTCCGTCAAACAGGTCGTGCAGTTGCTGGACGGCCACTGCCTGTGCATCGTCCCGGACGCCATCCGTCAGGACGCGGAGGCCATGGTGCCCTGGGTGCGCGGGTTCCGCGTGGACGTGCTGGACTGCACGCCGTCCCTGCTGCGGCTGCTGCTCCAGGCGGGCCTGCTGGACGGAGACTTCGCCCCGGCCCTGCTCGTGCCCGGCGGTGAAGCCCTGGATGAGACGACGTGGGCGACGCTCGCCGCCTCCACGCGGACGCGCACCTTCAACGTCTACGGCCCCACCGAGTGCACGGTGGACGCCACCGCCTTCGCCGTCCGTCCGCGGACGCAACCCACGCTGGGCGGGCCGCTGCTCAACGTGCGCACATACGTGCTGGATGCGCACCTGCAACCGGTGCCCGTCGGTGTCGCCGGCGAGCTCTTCATCGCGGGTGCGGGCGTGGCGCGCGGCTACCTGGGCCAGCCCGCCCGCACCGCCGAGCGCTTCGTCCCCAATCCCTTCGCCACCACCCCCGGCGAGCGCATGTACCGCACGGGCGACAAGGCGCGCTGGAGCGAGGACGGCACGCTCGAATACCTGGGCCGCATCGATTTCCAGGTGAAGCTGCGCGGCCTGCGCATCGAGCTGGGTGAAATCGAAGCCCTGCTGCGTCAGCACCCCGCCGTTGCCCAGGCGCTCGTCCTGGTGCGCGAGGACGTGCCGGGCAATGCACGGCTCGTCGCCTACGTCGTCCCGAGCACCCGCACGCCCGACGCCGCCGAGCTGCGCGCCCACCTCCAGCAGACGCTGCCGGAGTCCATGGCGCCCGCCGCCTACGTGATGATGGACGCCCTGCCCCTGACGCCCAACGGCAAGGTGGACCGCAAGGCGCTGCCCGTGCCCGAATCCCAGGCGCACGTCCACGAGGCCCCCCGTCCCGGGACCGAGGAGCAGCTCGCGGCGCTCTGGTCCGACGTGCTGCGCGTGCCCACCGTCGGCGCGCGGGATGATTTCTTCGCCCTGGGCGGCCACTCCCTGCTGGCCACGCGGGTGATCGCCCGGATCCGCGCGGCCTTCAGCGTGGAGCTGCCCGTGCGCGCCCTCTTCGAGGAGCCCACGCTGCGGAGGCTCGCCGCGCGCATCGAGCACGCGGGCCGCGTCAGGGACCTGCCCCCGTTCGTGCCCGTCCCGCGCACGGACGCGCCGCCGCCCCTCTCCTTCGCCCAGCAGCGGATGTGGTTCCTGGACCAGCTGCAACCGGGCTCGTCCGCGTACAACATCCCCGTGGCGCTGCGGATCCACGGCGCCCTGGACGCGACGGCCCTGGAGTGCGCCTTCGAGGCGCTGGTGCACCGGCACGAAGCCCTGCGCACGACCCTCGCGCAGCATGAAGGCGTGCCCGTGCAGCACATCCACCCGCCCGCGCCCTTCCACCTGCCCCGCACGGACCTGTCGGGCTCCGCGAATCCGGAAGCCGAAGCGCGACGGCTCGCCGCGGAAGAGGCCGCGCGTCCCTTCGACCTTGCCGTGGGTCCGCTGCTGCGGGCCCACCTGCTGCGGCTGGGTGAGTCCCAGCACGTGCTGCTGCTGACGCTGCACCACATCATCTCCGACGGCGAGTCCACCGGCGTGCTGGTGCGCGAGGTGGCCGCGCTCTACCAGGGCTTCCACGACGGCACGCCCACGGCCCTGCCCGCGCTGCCGGTGCAGTACGCCGACCACGCCGCGTGGCAGCGCTCGTGGCTGCACGGTGACGTGCTGGAGCGCCAGGTCGCCTGGTGGCGCCAGCACCTCGCCGATGCACCGGCGCACCTGGAGCTGCCCACGGACTTCGCGCGTCCTCCGGTCCCGTCCACGCGCGGCGCCTCGGTGCACTTCCGCCTCCCCGCGTCGCTGCTTCGGACCCTGGAGGCCATGGGCCAGCAGGAAGGCACCACCCTGTTCATGGGACTGCTGGCGGCGACGTCCGCGGTGTTGTCCCGCTACACCGGCCAGGATGACGTCGTCATCGGAACGCCCATCGCGGGCCGGCGCTTCGCGGAGCTTGAAGGGCTCATCGGCCTCTTCGTCAACACGCTGGCCCTGCGCACCCGCCTGGGGGACGCGGCGTCGTTCCGCCAGCTCCTGGCGCAGGTGCGGGAGACCACCCTGGAGGCCCACTCGCACCAGGACGTCCCGTTCGAGAAACTCGTCGAGGAGCTGCGCCCCCGGCGCGACCTGAGCCGCGCGCCCCTCTTCCAGGCGATGCTCCTGGTCCAGAACGCGACCCCTCACGCCCTCCAGACGTCCCAGCTCTCCTTCGAGCCCGTCGAAGTCGATCAGGTCACCGCGAAGTTCGACCTGACCTTCGCCTTCTCGGCTTCCCCTGAAGGGCTGTCCGGCTCCATCACGTACAGCACCGACCTCTTCCGTGAGGACAGCATCCGCCGGCTCGCCAGCCACTTCCAGCGGCTGCTGGAAGGCGCACTGGCCCACCCGGAAGCCCCGCTCCAGGAGCTGCCCCTCCTGAGCACCGGGGAGCGCGAGCAGCTGATCACCGCGTGGGACGCCGACGCCCCGCCCCTGCGCCGCGCCCCGCTCCACCAGCGCATCGAAGCGCAGGCGCTCCGTACGCCTGAGTCCACCGCCCTCATCGTCGGGAACCAGCGCCTGAGCTACGCGTCGCTCGACCAGCGCGCCAACCAGTTGGCGCATGCCCTGCGCGCACGGGGCGTGGGCCCCGAGGTCCGTGTCGCCGTCCTGCTGCCTCGCACCGAAGAGTTGCTGGTGACGCTCCTGGCCGTCCTCAAGGCGGGCGGCGCCTACGTGCCGCTGGATCCGGCCTACCCGAGGCAGCGGCTGGACGGCATGCTCGCGGACTCGGGGGCTTCGCTGCTGGTGACACGGCAGTCCCTGGTGGACCTGCTGGGCCCCACCACCGCCACGCGGGCCGTGTTGTGCCTGGACACCGCGGTGGAAGACCTGGCCTCACGCTCCCGCACGCCTCCCGACGTGGAGGTTCCCACCGACGCGCTCGCGTACGTCATCTACACGTCGGGCTCCACCGGCACGCCCAAGGGCGTGGCGCTGAGCCATGCGAACGCGTCCGCCTTCCTCGACTGGGCCTGCCGCGTCTTCTCGCCCGCGCAGCTCGCCGGCACGCTGGCGGCGACCTCCGTCTGCTTCGACCTGTCCGTCTTCGAGCTGTTCGCGCCGCTGTGTTGTGGCGGCACCGTGCTCCTGGCGGACAACGTCCTCGCGCTGGCCTCGCTGCCGGCGCGGAACGAGGTCACGCTCGTCAACACCGTGCCCTCCGCCATGGCGGAGCTGCTGCGTGCGGGGGCGCTCCCGGCCTCGGTGCGCACCGTCAACCTCGCCGGAGAACCGCTGCCCGGCACCCTGGCCCGGGCCCTCCACGCCACGGGCTCCGTCCAGCACGTCTTCAACCTCTACGGTCCCACCGAGGACACCACCTACTCCACGTTCCTGGAGGTGCCCGCGGGTGACGGTGAGCCCACCCTCGGAAGGCCGTTGCCGGAGACGCACGCCTACGTCCTCGACGCCCGGCTCCAGTTGCAGCCGCCCGGTGTCCCCGGGGAGCTGTTCCTCGCGGGCGCGGGGCTCGCGCGGGGCTACCTGAACCGTCCGGCGCTGACGGCCGAACGCTTCGTCCCGGACCCCTTCAGCCTCACGCCGGGCGCCCGCATGTACCGCACGGGCGACCTCGTGCGCCGCCGCGCGGATGCACAGCTGGAGTACCTGGGCCGCACCGACTTCATGGTGAAGGTGCGCGGCTTCCGCATCGAGCTGGGCGAAATCGAAGCCACCCTGCGCCAGCACCCGTCCGTGCAGCAGGCCCTCGTCCTGGCACGCCGCGACTCCCCCACAGGGGACCCGCGCCTCGTCGCCTACGTCGTCGGCGCCAACTTCCACCCGAGCGAGCTGCGCGCCCACCTCCAGCAGAAGCTGCCCGAGTACATGGTGCCCGGCGTCTTCGTGCCGCTGGACGCCTTCCCCCTCACGCCCAACGGCAAGGTGGACCGCAAGGCTCTTCCTTCGCCGGAAGCCAGCGCCCTGCACCGTGAGCGCTACGTCGCCCCCCGCACGCCCACGGAGCGGCAGCTCGCCGCGCTCTGGGCCGAGGTGCTCCGCGTCGAGCGCGTGGGCAGCGAGGATCACTTCTTCGAGCTGGGAGGCCACTCGCTGCTGGCCACGCAGGTGGTGGCCCGCGTTCGCGCCACCTTCGGGGTGGAGCTGCCGCTGCGCGCCCTCTTCGAGGCTCCCACCCTGGAGCAGCTCGCCCAGCGCATCGACACCTCGGGGCACATGGCCGCACTGCCTGCCCTGCGGCCCACGCCGAGGACGGACGCGGGCCTGCCCCTGTCCTTCGCGCAGCAGCGCCTCTGGTTCCTCGCCCAGCTCCAGCCCGGCGACGCGTCCTACAACATGCCCTTCGCGCTCCGGCTGGAAGGCGCCCTGGACGCTGCCGCGTTGGAGCAGGCCTTCACGGAGCTGGTGCGCCGTCACGAAGCCCTGCGCACCACCCTGGTGGACGAGGGCGGCACGCCCGTGCAGCGCATCCACGCGCCCGCATCCTTCCACCTCCCCGCGCTCGACCTGAGCAAGCACGAGGCCGCGGAAGCCGAGATCCGCCGTCTGGCCCACGCGGATGCAGCGCGTCCGTTCAATCTCGCCCAGGGGCCGCTCCTGCGAGCCAGCCTGCTGCGGCTGTCCGCACAGCAGCACGTGCTGCTCCTCAACCTGCACCACACCATCTCCGACGGCTGGTCCAGCGGAGTGCTGGTGCGCGAAGTGGCCGCGCTCTACGAGGCCTTCCGTCAGGGCCGCCCCTCGCCCCTGCCCGAGCTGCCCGTCCAATACGCCGACTACGCCGTGTGGCAGCGCTCGTGGTTGCAGGGCGACGTGCTGGCGCGCCAGGTGGCGTGGTGGAAGCAGCAGCTCGCGGGGGCGCCCACGCAGTTGGCGCTGCCCACGGACTTCCCCCGTCCGCCCGTCCCCTCCAACCGGGGCGCCCGGGTGCCACTGCACCTGTCCTCCGAGCTGAGCCGGTCCGTTGAAGCCCTGGCCCGGCGCGAGGGCGCCACGTCCTTCATGCTGCTGCTGTCCGCGTGGCAGCTCCTGCTGTCGCGCTACACCGGGCAGGACGACCTGCTGGTGGGCACGCCCATCGCGGGACGCCGTCACGCGGAGACGGAGGGCCTCATCGGCTTCTTCGTCAACACGCTGGTGCTGCGCGCCCGGGTGGACGGAGCGAGCACCTTCCGCCAGTGGCTCGCCCAGGTGCGCGAGTCCACCCTGGGAGCCTTCGAGCACCAGGACGTCCCCTTCGAGAAGCTCGTCGAGGAGCTGCAGCCGCAGCGCGACCTGAGCCGTTCCGCGCTCTTCCAGGCGTTCTTCGCGATGCAGAACGTGCCGGTGCAGGCGCTCGCCCTGCCCTCGCTGTCCCTGCACCCGCTCGGGGACGCCGCCGAGGGCCTCGCCAAGTTCGAGCTCTCCCTCGACGTGAACGAGACGCCGGAAGGACTCCTCGGCACCCTCCAGTACAGCGTCGACCTGCTCACCCCGGCCACCGCGACCCGCATGGCCCGACACTTCCAGGTGCTGCTGGAGGCCATCACCGCCCAGCCCGACCTGCGCCTCTCTGAGCTGCCGATGCTGACGCCCGACGAGCGCCAGCAACTGCTCCACGCCTGGAACGAAACCCGCGAGGCGCTGCCGCAAGGCCTCACCTTCCCCGCCGCCTTCGAGCAACAGGTCGCCCGCACGCCGGATGCACCTGCGGTGTCCTTCGAGGACACGGCGCTCTCCTTCGCGCAGCTCAACGCCCGGGCCAATCAGCTCGCCCGGCACCTGCGCACGCTCGGTGTCGGCCCCGAGTCCCGCGTCGCGCTCTGCTTCGAGCGTTCCGTGGACATGATCGTCGCCCTGCTCGCTGTGATGAAGGCGGGCGGCGCCTACGTTCCGCTGGATCCTGCATGGCCCGACCAGCGCCGCGCGTTCGCCCTCCAGGACTGCGCCGCGACGGTGGTCCTCACGCAGCAACACCTCGCCACGTCCTGGCTGCCAGAGGGCGTGTCAGTGGTGCGCGTGGATGCAAAGGACGCCTCCTGGGCCACGCTGCCAGAGCACAATCTGGCGCCGAGCGCGACGTCGGAAGACCTCGCGTACGTCATCTACACGTCCGGCTCCACGGGCACGCCCAAGGGCGTGATGGTGCGGCACGGCGCCGTACTCAACTTGCACGCGGCCCTGCGACGCACCGTCTACCAGGGGCTGTCCACCAGTACGCGGGTCAGCGTCAACGCGCCGCTGGCCTTCGACGCCTCCGTGCAGCAGCTCGTCCAACTGTTCGACGGCCACTGCCTGTGCATCGTCCCGGAGTCCACGCGTCAGGACGCGGAGGCGATGGTCGCGTGGCAGCGGAAGTACCGCGTCCAGGCCATCGACTGCACACCGTCCCTGCTGCGGCTGCTCATCCAGGCGGGCCTGCTGGAAGGCGACGCCGCGCCCACCCTGCTGGTCCCCGGTGGCGAGGCCATCGACGAGGCCACCTGGAACCTGCTGGCCGCGTCTGACACCACGCGCAGCTTCAACGTCTACGGCCCCACCGAGTGCACCGTCGACGCCACCACCTTCGCGCTCCGCAAGGGCACGAAGCCCACGCTGGGCGGCCCGCTGCTCAACACGCGCACCTACGTGCTGGACGCGAACCTGCACCCCGTGCCCGTGGGCGTGGCCGGAGAGCTCTTCATCGCCGGTGAAGGCCTGGCGCGCGGCTACCTGGGCCGTCCGCACCTCACCGCCGAACGCTTCGTCCCGAACCCCTTCGGTACCGAGCCCGGCGAGCGCATGTACCGCACGGGCGACAAGGCCCGCTGGAGTCAGGACGGCACCCTGGAGTACCTGGGCCGCATCGACTTCCAGGTGAAGCTGCGCGGCTTCCGCATCGAGCTGGGTGAAATCGAGGTCGCCCTCCAGGGCCACCCCGACATCCAGGACGCCACCGTCCTGGTCCGCGAGGACGTCCCGGGCGACC
>NZ_RAWG01000001.1 GCF_003611735.1 Corallococcus sicarius
GGCGCCTTCAGTGCGCGTGCGCGGAGGGCGGCTCGGCAGGACGCGGGGACGGGACGAAACGCAGGGGGCGGGAGCGCGTGCCCCGGTGCTTCTCCAGCCAGGACACGAAGTGCGGGAACACGTCCCGGTGGCAGTCCTTGCCCATGAAGACATCCTGGTGCCCGTAACCCGACACCACGCGCAGCGCGTGTCTGCCAGGCACCAGCGTTTCCAACCGCTGGTGGCAGACGATGTTGGAGTCGGTGAAGACGTGGTTGTCCGCCCCCGTGTAGAAGAGCACGGGCGTCTGGATGTCCTTCGCGTACTGGAAGTAGTCATCCGGCAGGTGGCTGAGGGAGGACTTGCGGCGGTCGTATTTCACCGCGCCGCCCGCCTTCACCATCTTCCGGACGTGGCGGTAGTAGTGGAAGCCCGTGGCGCCGTAGAGGTCGCCTCCCCGCTCGTGGGTCACCGGCTGGAGGTTCTCGTGGGAGTAGAGCGCGGGGAAGCCCGTGCCCCACATGAGGCTGAGGGTGTGGCAGGCCGGCACGTCGCACTCGCGATGGATGAGCCCGGCCACCTTCGCCAGCAGCTTGTTGCGTGACAGCCCGCCCTCTTCCGCGCCAGCGGCGTTGAGGTAGGGCATGCCCGCGAGCTGCTCCAGGAAGAAGGGCGCCATCCACAGCTTCACCTTCGACCAGTTGGGGACACGCGGCGTGAGCGCCACGCTGTTGGCGATGACGCTGGTGATGCCCGTCACGGCGCGGCCAAACAGGCTCATCATGAAGGACACGGCGCCCAGGCAATGACAGATGACGTGGATGCGCGCGTCGGGCCCCACCTGCGCGCGAAGCTCGGCGATCGCCGCCGGGAAGTCGAACGCGGCGATGTCATCCATGTCGAAGCGCTGGCGCTGGAGGTTGTAGGGGAACCGGTTGCTCATCCGGAAGTCCAGCGTCCACACGTCGGGGAAGCCGTGGTCCAGCAGGTAGCTCACCAGGTTGTAGTGCTCGGGCATGATGAACATGTCCGTGGACGTGGTGAGCCCATGGATGATGAGCACCACGTCTTCGCTGGGTTCCCGCTGGAAGCGCAGCATGCTCAGGCCCAGCTTGTCGCCGCTGGTGAAGGCGTGCGGGCTGACGTGGGCATCCCGGACCCCTTCCAAGGTGTAGAGCGGAATCTGACGATGGTAGGGTTTCAACATGATGGGCTTTCCCCTCGCGTGATGTCTGTCCAGAAAAAGGTAGGACGCGAGACATGGCCCGACCAGTGCCAGGGTCTGCCTCATGCCGCTGCCACCACCGGGTGAAGCTGCCGGGCCCAGGCCCTCCGGCTCGCTGTGGCGATGAGGGATGCCGGGCACAGGTCGCATGGCTCCAGCGCGGGCACATGCGTAGCTTTTGCCTACACCCTTGAGGCCCCCGCGCCATGGCGCAGCACCCCTGTGACGACACCCTGCCCCATCTTCCCTTCCAGGCCAGCGGCCTGGAGGGCGTGTCCGCATGGGAGCTCGCGGAGGCCCTGGACGACGGGGTCATCGCGGTCAACGCCCTGGGGCAGGTCCAGGCGGTGAACCCGGGCGCCGAGCGTCTCCTCCAGCGGCCCCGCGCCGAGCTGCTGGGCCGGAGCCTGGAGTCCCTCTTCGACGAGCCAGCGCTCCTCCGTGCGCTCGCACGGGGGGAGCCCGCGAAGCTCGTCGCGCATCGCGCCAGCTCCGGACGGAGCCTGGAGGTGCGCCTTCATCCGCGGCGCGGGCAGGGATGGCTCTTCGTGCGCGACGTCTCCCTGGAGTACGCGCGCGGGAGTCCTCGTGGGGATCCCAGCTCCTTCGAAGAGGCCCAGCGACGACTCCGGCTGGTGCTGGACCACACGCCCGTCCTCCTGTTCGCGTTCGACACGCAGGGCATCCTCACGGTCTCCGAAGGCAAGGGAGTCGAAGGCCTTGGGAAGGCGCAGGGCGAACTCGTCGGTGAGTCCATCTTCAAGGTCTACGCGGACATTGATTGGATCATCCAGAGCGTCCACCGCGTGCTGGCGGGTGAGGAGGTCTCCGCGGTGGGGAACGTGCACGGGACGTGGTTCGAAGTGCACTACACCCCACTGCGCGATGCTCGGGGGAGCCTGAGCGGCGGCATTGGCATCGCCTTCGACGTGACCGCGCGGGAGCGGGCCATCCAGGTGCTCCGCCATCAACAATCGGTGCTTCAGTACGTCATCGCCAACGTGCCCCACGCGGTCTTCTGGAAGGACCGGAAGGGCCGCTTCCTGGGCGGCAACCAGAACTTCATCAACGACACCGGCATGGGCACGCTCGAGCACCTCGTGGGCAAGAGCGACTACGACGTGTGGAAGAAGCGCGAGGAGGCGGATTTCTTCGTCCAGGTCGACCGCGAGGTGATGGAGCAGGGCCGGGCGTTCCATGACATCGAGGAGCCGGTGCTCCGCTCCGACGGCACCCAGCGCACGCTGCTCACCAGCAAGGTCCCCATCCGGAATCAGGACGGGCACGTCACCGGCCTGCTGGGCATCTACGTGGACATCACCGCGCGCAAGCGGATGGAGACGGAGCTGCAGAAGGCGAAGCAGGTCGCCGAAGAGGCGGCCCGCGCCAAGGACGAATTCCTCACCGTCATGAGCCACGAGCTGCGCACGCCCCTGACCCTCATCCTGGGTCCGCTGGGCACGCTGCTCGCGTCCTCCACCAGCACCCTGTCCGACCGCACCCGGTACGCGCTGGAGCGCATCCACGGCAACGCCGTGCGGCTCTTCCACCTCGTGGACGACATCCTGGACCACCAGAAGCTGGGGGCAGGACAGCTCTCGGTCGCCCCGCAGCCCGTGGACGTCTGCGCCCTGGTCGCTGGCATCGTGGAGGATGCCCGGCCCGCGGGAAGCTCGCGGCGGATTCAGCTGCGCTTCGAGCCCGACGCCTCGCTCGGCACCGTCCTCCTGGACGGGCGCAAGTTCGAGAAGCTCGTCCTCAACCTGCTGGGCAACGCCCTCAAGTTCACCCCCGCCGAAGGCCGCGTGACCGTCCGCCTGCGGCGTGTGGAGGGGGAGCTGGAGCTGTCCGTGAGCGACACCGGACCGGGGATTCCCAAAGACAGACAGGAGGTCATCTTCCAGCGCTTCCAGCAGCTCGACGGCTCCGCCACTCGCCAGCACGGGGGGACGGGGATGGGCCTGGCCATCGTGAAGGAGTTCACGGAGCTGATGGGCGGCCACGTCCGCGTGGAGAGCGAGCCCGGAAAGGGCACCTGCTTCACCGTGCGGCTCCCGGCGGAGCCGGCGCGCCCCACCCACGCGAGCCCGGAGGAGCGTCAGCCCTCCGGCTCGCATCAGGCCTACTTCCAGCAGTTCCAGACGCCGCAGCAATCACAGGCGGAGCCCCGAAGGCCCGCACGCGACGCGCCGCACCTGCTCATCGCCGAAGACAACCCGGGCATGCGCGCATACCTGGCCGAGCTGCTGGCGGACAGCTATGATCTGGAGCTGGTGGAGAACGGCCAGCAGGCGTGGGATGCCGTGCAGCGGCGCCGCCCGGACGTCATCGTGTCGGACGTGATGATGCCGGAGGTGGACGGCATGGAGCTGGCGGCGCGGCTCAAGGCCGACCCCCGGTTCCGGGACGTGCCCCTCCTGCTGCTGACGGCGAAGACCGGTCACGATGACGTGGTGTACGGCCTGGACGCGGGCGCGGATGACTACCTGGGCAAGCCCTTCAGTCCCGCGGAGCTCAAGGCCCGGGTGCGCGCCGCCGAGCGCCTTCACCGCGTCTACGTGGAACTGGACGCCCGGACGCGCGAGCTGCAGGCCACGCTGCACACCCTGCGCGACACGCAGGCGGAGGTCGTCGAGGGCGCCCGGCAGGCCGCGGTGGGCACGTTGGTCGCGGGGCTCTGCCACGAGCTGAACAACCCCCTCGCCGCCATCCGGATGAACGCCCAGCTGCTGGCCCGGCACGCGGTGGACCCCAAGCTCCTGCACCGGGCGCTGCTCGTCATCGAGCGGCAGTCGCAGCGCTGCGCGTGCCTGCTGACGGCGCTGCAGGATTTCTCCGGACAGGCGCCCGTGAAACGCGCGTGGCACCCGGCGGGGGCGCTGGTGGAGCGGGCGCTCGCCACCGCCAGCCCCGAGGCCCACCGCCGCACGGTGCGCCTGGTGCCAGGGCTCCCCGCGACTGCCCTGCCCTGGGTCCACGTGAATGCCACGGAGGTGGAGACCGCCCTGCTCAACGTGGTGACCAATGCGCTGGAGGCCAGCCCCGCGGGCGCCACGGTGCGGGTCGAGGCGCGGCCGCTGTCGCGGGGCGGCCAGCAGGGCCTGGAAGTGAGGGTGCTCGACAGCGGGCCTGGCATTCCCCCCGCGGTGCTGCCGCAAGTCCTGGATTTGTTCTTCACGACGAAGGCCCCGGGTGAAGGCATGGGGCTGGGCCTGCCGCTGGCACAGCAGTTCATCACGGGCCAGGGCGGCACCATCGACGTGGAGAGCGAGGAGGGCCATGGGGCCACGGTGCGGCTGTGGCTCCCCGCGAAGGACGCGCCGTGCGTCGCCGCCGAGGCAGGCAGGGCCGAAGGGTGACCGGGGCCTTGCCAGAGGAGGCCCGGATGCCCGGCCGCATCCTGGTGGTCGACGATGAGGAGGACATCCGCGAGGCGCTGGAGATGATCCTCGCCCTGGAGGGCTACGACGTCCGCACCGCGGATTGCGGCGCCGCCGCCATCGCCCGGGCGGAGGTGGAGCACTTCGACCTGGTCATCACGGACCTGAAGATGCCGGGCATGGACGGCGTGGAGACGCTCATGGCGCTGAAGCAGCGCCACCCTTGTCTCCAGGTCATCGTGGCCACCGGCTACGCGTCCAGCGAGACGGCCCGCCGGTGCATGAGCGAGGGCGCGCACGACTACCTCAAGAAACCCTTCGACATGGACGAGCTGCTGCGAATCGTGGAGCGGGCCATCGCTGACGGTCGAGTGCCCCCTGACGGGCCATCCGCGCAGAGGTGCTGAAGGCCGCATCGCGCCTTGCTGGGCAATGCCTGACGTGCCGTGAAGTCCTTCCTGCGCTATCGTTCCGACCCGCATGGATTTCGAGGAATCCCTCCGGGAACTGGGCGTGGACGCTGACCCGGGAGACGACACCGTCCGCCGTGCGTACCTGCGACGGTTGAAGACTCGCAAACCCGAGACCGATCCCGAAGGCTTCGCACGCCTGCGACAGGCCTACGAAACGGTGCTGGCCGCTCGCGAGGGACGTGAAGGGCCGCGCACCCAGGCGGAACCGCTCGCACCCCCGCCAGAAGCGGGCCCCCCCGACGCCGCGGGCCCCGTCTCCCTGCTGCCCCAGGACGTGTTCGACCGCTTCCGCGCCGAGTTCCGCGCGCTGCCGCCGGACGCCCCCCTGGAGGTACCGGTGGAGGTGGCCCGCCGCGCGGTGGAGGCACTGCCAGACAGGGTCGAACCCCGGCACTGGCTGGTCGAAGCGCTGCTCTCCGCGGACCGCTTCCCAGAAGCCCTGGTCGTGTATCGCGATGCGTACCGGCAGGGCTTCACCGGCTTCCTCTTCGAACTCGCGCAGCGCTTTCCCCGCGAACTGGAGGACGCGGAGCTGGCCCTGCTGGCGGAGTCCGGCGCTCCCCACGGCTTCTTCTGGAGCCTGACGGAGCTACTGCTCCAGCAGGGGGACGGAGCTCGCGCCGCGAAGTGCGCGCTGGCCGCCTTCGAGCGCATGGGCGCGAATCCCCAGGAGCCGCCGCCCCCTCCAGACTGGTTCCTGCAGGTCCAGCTCCTGCTGCACCGGCAATCCCAACCCGGGCCCGCGCGCGAAGTCGGACGTCGCTACGGGGACTGGGTCCGGAGTGAGGGCTTGCAGGATGCCATCCAGTCCGGTGACTACGCCCAATTCTGGTCGCTGCTCGCGCAGCTGCACGCGTTGCCGGATGCCTTCGACCCGGCCCTGCGCTCGGGGATGGCCCAGGCGTTGCTCAACGGGGAGCTGGCCCCCACGCGCGAGGCCTTCCAGGCGCTCCAGGACCGTGCTCCCGAGGAAGCGGCGCAGGCGGTCCGCCTGGTGCGTGCGCACGCCCCGGGCCTGAAAGACTTCCTGGTGTCGCCGCGGATGCGAACGCCGGGGCTGCCATCCCCCACGGTGCTGACGGTCCTCCGGAACGCGGCGGGGTCGCCCCAGGGACGCGGTGTCACGTCGGGGATGTTCATCCTCCTGTTCTTCCTGCTCAAGTCCCTCTTCCTTCAGTCGGGCCGGGAGTCCAGCGGCACGGAGCGGCCGGTCGTGGTGGAGGCGCGTCGGCTGGCGACCCGGCTCTGCTCGCACCTGGGGCCGCAAGACAAGCACCAGCTCTGCGGGACGCTGCAACAGCTGGTGGTGTGGGGCGCGGAGGGCAGGTGTTCGAAGGTGCTCGGCGAGCAGGTCGCGGTGGAGCGGCAACTGGAAGCGCAGGTTGCCGCCCTGGGCGCGGGGGCCGACCTGGTGCAGGAAGCCCAGCGCCAGAGACTGAAGTCCGCGCGTGAGGAGTTCCGGCGCGCCCTCTTGAACGTATGTCCGGAATGAACCGATGAGTGATGGTCAGGGCAGGAGCCCCATCGTGGGCATCGATCTGGGGACGACGTACTCGCTGGTGGCCGTCATGCGCGACGGCCGCCCCACCGTGGTGCCCAACGCGCTGGGCGAGGTCCTCACCCCCAGCGCGGTGGGCCTCACGGAGAACGGCGAGGTGCTGGTGGGCGCGGCCGCGAAGGCCCGCGCGGTGTTGGACCCCACCTCCGGCGCGGTGGCCTTCAAGCGCGACATGGGCCTGGAGCGGCCGCGCATCCTGGGCGGCCGGTCCTTCACGCCGCAGGAGCTGTCCGCGCTGGTGCTGGGCTCGCTGAAGCGGGACGCGGAGGCCGCCCTGGGCATGCCCGTCGAGGAGGCGGTGGTGACGGTGCCCGCCTACTTCGGAGACCTGCAACGGCAGGCCACCCGGGATGCGGGCGCCATCGCGGGCCTGAAGGTGGAGCGCATCATCAACGAACCCACCGCCGCGGCGCTCGCCTACGGCCTGCACGAGCGCGACCGCGAGCTGCGCGTGGCGGTGCTGGACCTGGGTGGCGGCACCTTCGACGTGACGGTGCTGGAGATCATCGAGGGCGTCATCGAAATCCAATCCTCCGCGGGCGACGCGCGCCTGGGCGGCGAGGACTTCGACACCGCGCTCGCGCGGCACGTGGCGCACGCGTGGCGCGAGAAGCAGGGCCTGGACCTGGAGGAACACGCCGCCGCGTGGTCGCGCCTGCGCGAGGCGTGCGAGGGCGTGAAGCGCCGGCTCTCCTCGTCGGAGCGCACGCGGCTGGTGCTGCCCGACCTTCCGCTGGAGACGGGCCGCCGGGTGACCCTGGACCTGGAGCTGACCCGCGAGGAGGCGAACCACGCCTGGGCCCCGGTGCTGGAGCGCGTGCGGGGGCCCATCCGTCAGGCGCTCAAGGACGCGTCGCTCCAGGCGAAGGACGTGGACGAGGTGCTGCTGGTGGGCGGCTCCACGCGCATGACGTGCGTGGCGTCCCTGAGCGCGGAGCTGTTCGGCCGGCTGCCTTTGCGCAAGCTGCCACCGGACGAGGCCGTGGCGCTGGGGGCCGCGGTGCAGGGGGCGATGAAGGGCGGGGACCGGGCGGTGGAGGACCTGGTCGTCACCGACGTGGCGCCCTTCACGCTGGGCGTCGCCACCGCGGCGCGTGAGGGCCGGCAACACATCAGCGGCATCTTCAGCCCCATCCTGGAGCGCGGCACCGTCATCCCCACGAGCCGCGTGGAGCGCTACTTCACCAGCGGCGACTTCCAGCGGGAGATCCGCCTGGAGGTCTACCAGGGCGAACACGCCCGCTGTGAGGACAACGTCAAGCTGGGCGAGTACCTCCTCCAGGGCCTGCCGCCCGCGCCCGCCAGTGAGCAGTCCGTGGACGTGCGCTTCAGCTACGACCTCAACGGCATCCTGGAGGTGGAGATGACGGTGGTGTCCACCGGGCGCAAGTCCGCCTTCGTCATCGAACAGCGCCCCGGGCGTCTGACGCCGACGCAGTTGGAGGAGGCACGTCAGCGGATGAGCGGACTCAAGCTCCATCCGCGCGACGCCCTGCCCAACACCACCGCGATGGCGCGCGCGGACGCCCTGTTCGTCCAGCTCACGGGCCCGCTGCGGGACGAGCTCGCAGCGGCCATCGCCGCCTTCCGCCTGGCGCTGGAGTCCCAGGAGGCCGCGCGCATCGGCGAGGTCCGCGAGCGGCTCAACGCGATGGTGCGACACTTCCGGGAGCGCTGAGGCGGAATCATGAAGCGCGGCGGCCTTCCACACAGCCATTGTGACCCTGAGTCTGGCTTGTGATTGCCCCGCCGGAAGGACTTCACGCAGGGCGGAGCCTTCCCTCCGTGCAGCCCACGCCCTCCCAGAACGCGGCCCACCAACGGGTGGGCCTGGTGCAGGCGCGGACGTTCAACAGGGGGCCACTCGCGAAGTTGAAGTTGAGGACAGGGCCATCGCTGGGGGCGCCAGTTCGATGCCAGATGGTAGAATGCTGCCAGGACTTCCCCGCCCTGTAGCGTCGCCCCCACGCACTCGCCACCACCGTTCCCGGCAGTCCCGATAAATCAACATGAATGAGGCTGCCTTTCACCGCTGGCTCGCTGAGACCTACATAACGGAGCGAGGAACCCGGATGAATCCCGGGGCGCGCGCTTCGCGCGTGTCCACCTGCCGAACAGTTGAGCGGTATGAGGGAAATCTCGACCTTCATTTCGAGCGGGATGGCCTGGAGTTACTCCTCCAGCGCCTCAAGTACCCGAAGCAGGAGGCACGGGCAGGGAGACCGCCGCGCCACGGAATACCAATTGATGGGGATCAGTACACCGGCACGTCGACGCTTCGTCAGGCGGTAAAGCTCTACAAGCAGTTCAGGGCTGGCAGTGTGCAACTCATGGCTCGTCCGACGGACCTCCTGGCGCCGCAACCAGGCCGGACTGCACGCTCTCTCCGGGCTGGCTGGCCGGCCTGGCCACAGCCCAGCGAGGCTGACGTACTCCAACTCGCCCAAGCCGCCATACCACTGGTTCGTTACCTTCACCCTGACATCGTCCGTGCGGTTGTCGAGGACACCGCGCAGCACCGGGAGGATTGGTCGAGGGTATTGTTAGAGCGGGGAATCGATCCGGAAATCTATCTCTGGGATGGATCGCCATGTGTGTTTCCGGGGGTACGCCGCCATGCAGGCAGTCACGAGGTAGCGGCATACCGCGGACACACTTCGCTCCCGGCGGGAGTGATGACGGGTGCCCTCCGCCTCGACGACAACGGCTACCCGAAGCAGCTCTGGTCCTTCGTGTTTCGGGGCGCGAAGTTCGCCCAAAACGGCCCGGAAGGCTACTCCCTGGCCCACTTGGCCGATCACAAGCAACACCGGAACCGCGCGTCTGATGAGTTCGCGCGCACCTCGCCATCGACGCCCACGCGGCCACTCTTTGGCCTGTACACCAGCGCCGCCAATACCGTGTATGTCCCTTGCAATCTGATCCGCCCTACTGATTTCGCGGGGGCTCTCCGGAACCTCTTGATTCGCCGCGCGCAGAGCCTCTACGGCTCGGATTGCCGCCTGCTCCCGGCCGAGTTCTCCATCCCTGCTGCCTCGTCTGAAAAATGGGAGCTGGATCGATTCACGTGGGCCGACCCTGTCGGCACCTCCGTGCACATCCGGGAGTTCCTCGCCTTCCGGCGCGCCGAGGTAGCACGGCTCCTCAGTCCGTTGCCCGCACAGCTCCGTTGACCCATGGGTGTGCCCGACATACGCCGCAGGTGCTCCTCCACCTGCTGGTTGAAGACGTGCTCGACCACACTCCCGAAGAAGCGAAGAAGTGTCCGGATGCGTCCCGCGAAGAAAGCACGGTGACGTACTTGCACCGCAGCCAGGGCGACAGCTTCTGCGTTTCGTACTTCTCCAGCGCGTGCGGCGCGCGCACTGCCGCTTCAATCTCCGCGGGCGATACCAGGAGGTCCCTTTCGGGTTTGATCAGTCATTGGGTTCCGGGCGAGCATGCGCAGGACTGTCCTGTCACCGGACAGTCTTCCGCCGCAATGGTGCTACCCGTTCCCGAGGTGCCTCATGACGCTGCTCCCCCGCTCCCTGCTCCTGGTTCCCGCCCTGCTCCTCGCGCCACTGTCCGCCAGCGCCCGGCCGCCGGATTGCACCAACGACTACTGTGAAACGATGTCGTGCAGCGCCCTGTGTCTGGAGGCCGGCCGCATCACCACCTGCGGTGGCTACGGCGTCTGCATCGGCGCCTCGCCGGTCGCTCCGTCCGAGCCGCAGGCCTCCGTCCAGCCCGCGCCCTCCCAGACCGAAGAGGATGCGTCGGAGGCCGTCTGCCGCGAGCCCGAGGCCCGGGGTTAGCCACCCGCTGCCCCGCCAACGTCTGTCGCGGGGCGTCGCTTCGCATGATCCGCGAGGCGACGCCCCTGTGCAGCCCGCGGTTCAGTACAGCTCGGCGCTCGCGAGGTACGGCAGGCTGGTGCCGTTCTCTCCGCCCACCACGAGCACCTGGCCGTTGGGGAGCCGGGTCGCCGTGTGCGCCCGGCGGGCCTGGATGAGCGTGGCGGTGTTCGACCACGTGCCGGAGGCATACACCTCTACGCTGCCGAGGATGACGGTGGTGCCCGTCCCGCCCGCCACGAGCACCCGGCCATCCTGCAGCGTCGTCGCCGTGTAGCGCGAGCGGGCTTGAATGAGCCCTCCCGTGACGGCCACGGAGGGGCTCTTGAAGAACGGATTGACCAGCTGGGCCGTGGCAAGCGAGGCGGCGGTGCCCGTCCCACCCGCCACGAGCAGCTTGCCGTCAGGCTGTAGCGTCGCGGTGTGCCAGGCACGGGCCTGGGCGAGGGTCAGTGCGCTCACCGCGCTCCAGGTGCCCGTCGTCGGGCTGTATTGCACGGCCGTGGCGAGGGCCGAGGTGATGGCGGTGGAACTCTGGCCGCCCACCACGAGGACCTGCCCCGGCGTCATCTGGAACTGCGCGGGCAGCAACGTCGCCGTGTGATTGAGGCGGGCCGCTGGCAGCGAGCCCGTGGCGGTCCAGACGCCCGTCGTTGGATCATACAGCTGCGCCGTGGCAAGGCCCGCCGTGCCATGGCCTCCCACCACGAGCACCTTGCCGCCAGGCAGCGGCGTCGCGGTGTGGCTGTAGCGGGCCTGGGCCAGCGAGCCCGTGTCGGTCCAGAGGCCCGTCGCCGGATCATACAGCTGCGCCGTGGCGAGGGCCGCCGTGCCAATGCCTCCCACCACGAGCACCTGGCCATTGCTCAGCAGCGTCGCGGTGTGGCTGTAGCGGGCCCCGGTGAGCGCGCCCGTGGGGGCCCAGGTGCCGGTGGCCGGATCATACAGCTCCGCGCTCGCCAGCGCGCCGGCGGGCCCCTGCCCTCCCACCACGAGCACCCGGCCGTCCAGCAGCAGCGTCGCCGTGTGGTAGCGACGCGCCTGCGCGAGCGGCCCGGTCGCCTTCCAGGTTTCGACGGCCGGATCAAACAGCTCGAAGCCGCGCAGGGTGCCGCTGGGGCCGAGCCCCGCGATGACGAGCACCTTGCCGTCGGGCAGCGCGGTCGCGGTGTGCCAGGCGCGGCTCGTCGTGAGCGGAGCGGAGGTGTGCCAGACGCCCAGCACCGGAACGAAGAGTTCGGTGCTGGAGACAAAACCGGTGGCGACCTTGCCGCCCGTCATCAGCACCTGGCCATCCGGCAGCAGCGTCGCCGTGTGGCTGGAGCGCCCCACCGCCATCGAACCCGCCGCGGTCCACACGCCGGTGGCCGGGTCATACAGTTGGGCCGTGGCCAGGGCCACGGTGGCGCCATCTCCGCCGGCCACCAGCACCTTGCCGTTGTCCAGCAGCGTCGCCGTGTGAGCGGAACGCGCCGTCAGGGCCCCCGTCGCGCTCCAGACGCCGGTGGCCGGATCATAGAGCTGGGCGGTGGCCAGGGCCGCGGTGGCGCTCCTGCCGCCCGCGACGAGCACCTTGCCTGTGGGCAGCAGCGTCGCGGTGTGGAGCGAGCGCGCCGCCGCCAGCGAGCCCGTCGTCGTCCAGGCGCCGGTGGCCGGGTCGAACACCTCGCTGATCGCGAGGGGGGCGCTGGCCCCAAAACCGCCGGTGACGAGCACCCTGCCATCGGACAGCAGCGTCGCCGTGTGGAGGCGGCGGGCCTGCGCGAGCGAGCCCGTCGTCGTCCAGGTGCCGGTGGCCGGATCCAACAGTTCGCAGGTGGCGAGCGCGCCGCTGGCGTCCCTTCCGCCGGTGACGAGCACCCGGCCATCCGTCAGCTGCGTGGCCGTGTGGCTGTCGCGGGCCTGGGCCAGCGGGCCGGTGACGGACACGGTGCCCGTGGCGGGGTCCGCGAGCTCGGCACTGGTGAGGGAACCGTTGGCGCCCAGCCCGCCCACGACGAGCACCCGGCCGTCGTCCAGCGTCGTCGCGGTGTGGAGCTGGCGGGCCTCGGCCAGGGTCGGAGTCTGCACCCACGAGCCCGTGGTCGGGTCGAACACTTCGGAGGTCGCGAGCGCGAAGCCGTTGGTGCCGGTGCCGCCCACCACGAGCACCCGGCCATCCTGCAGCGTCGTCGCCGTGTGGTTGGAGCGGGACTGCGTAAGACGGCCCACCGTGGAGGAACCCGTCACAGGGTCATACACCTGGACCGTCTTGCCTCCGCCCGCGAGGAGCACCCGGCCCTGCGCCAGCAGGGTCGAGGAGTGAAAGGAGAGACCCTCCGCCATCGCGGCGGTGGCGGCCCAGGTGCCCGCGGCCGGGTTGTACGCCACGGCCGTGGCGAGGCTGACGTTCGCGTTGCTTCCCCCGGTCACCAGCACCCGGCCATCGGGCAGCAGCGTCTGTCCGGGATAGGCACGGTACGCGGGGAGCGCACCCGTCGCCGCCCAGGTACCGGTCGCCGGATTGTAGAGCAGGCACGCGGCGGAGTAGGCGCCGGCCGCGGTACGACCGCCCACGAGGAGCGCCTTGCCCGTGAGCAGCGCCGTCACCTGGTGGGTGTAGCGGACGTTCGGCATGGCGCCGGTGTTCGCCCAGGTGCCGGTGGCCGGATCATACAGCTCCGCGCTGGCGAGGATGTTGGACCCCGTGACGCCGACACCCAGGCCCCCTGCCACCAGCACCTTGCCGGTGTTCAGCAGCGTCACCGAGTGGAAGTAGCGAGCCACCGAGAGCGAGCCCGTGGAGGACCACGTTCCCGTGGCCGGGTCATACAGCTCCGCGCTGGCGAGGGCGCCGACCTCACCGCTCCCGCGTCCTCCCGTCACGAGCACCCGGCCGTCGGGGAGCAGCGTCGCCGCATGGTTGAAGCGGCCTTGGGCCAGCGAGCCGGTCGCGGACCAGGTGCCGGTGGCCGGGTTGAACAGCTCCGCGCTGACGAGGGCGTTGCTGCTGGAGACCACTCCGCCCACCACGAGCACCCGGCCGTCCGGCAGCAACGTCGCCGTGTGGTTGTCTCGCACCATGGACAGGGTCGCCGTGGAGGTGAGCGCCGCCGCGGCGCCCTGCCCCCACGTCCCCTGCTGCGTCAGGTCCGGCCCGCAGGCGGTGAGCGCGAGCAGGAGCGCCACGGTGAGCGGGGTGAGGGACTTCGCGCGGGGAGACCGGCATCGCGGCTCGGAGATGGCACGCGAAGGCGCTTCGGAGGATTCGACGTGGGGCATGGGGCTGACACTTTCGAGCGTGCTCGAACCCGGTGTGGGGAGCACGGCCGCACTCTAGGTCATCCCGGGTGATTCTTGGAGTGACGGCGCCGCCGTCGCCGCCGTCACGGTGGAACGGCGACGACGTGGCCCTCCGCGTCCACGTCGAAGTGGAGGGAGCCCCGGTTCCCCCCAATCACGAAGAGCGCGTAGCGCCCTCCTGGCTGGAGCGCCTGGGGACCCTCCACCACTTCAAAGCCTCCGGGGGCCTCTCCGTAGGTCAGGGCCCGGACGCTGTTGCTCTCGCCAAACGGCGCGGCCCGCAGGTGCCAGAGCAGCTCCCCGGACCTGTCCATCACCTTGACGGTGTCGTAGCGGGGACGGTCGGGGTGCTCGGGATCCTCCACCTCGAAGCGGGGGGCTGGAAGCCGCGCCGCGTCCGCCACCAGCATCACCTGGATGCGCGGGCGGCAGGCGCAGAGCAGCAACAGCATCAGCGTCAGGACGAAGGCTGGCAGCGGGCTGGCGAAGCGCGGCGACTTCATGGGCTAGGGGGCTCCCTTGCCGGCCCGCACCTGCGCGAGCGCATCGACCAGGGCGTCCGTGTAGTCCGTGCCATTCTCGGCGATGAAGGGACGGGCGCCGACGGGCTCGTCGAAGTAGCCCTGGCGCTGGGCTTGCGACAGCAGTTCTCCCTGCTGCTCCGGATCCAGCTCGCTCCAGGTCTTGCCCGCGTCCAACGCGCCGTCAAACTCGTAGGCTTCACCAAAGTGCTGGGCCCACAGCGCCTCGCTCATGTAGTCCGTCCCGCCATTCTGGTGTTGCCAGACGTGCGCCGACTCGTGCACCAGGAGCTCCGAAGTCATCGGCATGTCCTCCGGCGGGATGTAGATGGTGTCGCCGTGGGTGAAGGCGCGTTGGGTTGCGCTGAACAGCCCGGCCTTGCCTTCCTTGATGCGCATGGCGGAGTAGTCGATGCTGTCTCCGTACACTTGGCGGAGGGTGGCAATCTCATCCGCCGTGGGCTTGCGGCCCACCGGCTCCAGGCCAATCAGTGTCTGCACCGCGCTGATGGTGCGTCCCCCCGACATCATCAGGACGTCGACGGGTGACTGCACGAACACCTTCACCAAGCCCATTCCCATCTGCTTGAGGCCTTCACCGCCCTTGCCCTGGAAGAGCTTGCCCACGCCGCCAAAGAAGGTGCCCACGCCTTCCGAAAGGTTGCGCGCCTGCCCCACCACGGCGCTCTTCACGCCCGTGAGAAGGCTGCGCGTCGCGTCACCCACCCGGGGGACCATCGTCTGCACCCCCTTCCAGACCGCCGTGGCCGCCTTGCCCACGGCCTTGGCTCCGCCGCCGACCAGCCCGCCCACGAACTCGCCTGCGTCCTTGAAGGCGTTGCCCACCACCTTCGCCTTATCGCCAATGAAGTTGGCGGCGCGCTTGAAGAAGCCCCCCTTCTTGCGGAACTCGACCTCCGTGGCCTTGCCGTCAATCTGGAGCGTGCCCTTGTCGTTCTCCGCGCGGAGCTCCGACACCTGTCCGGGCGACAGCTTCTCGCCGGAGAGCACGCGGCGGAACAGCTCCCCTTCGTCGCCGACCGTGTCCTGGGTGTTGAGCTTCGTGTCCAGGTGGTGGCCCGCTTCCTCCACGAAGGTGGAGGCGGCCAGGGCGGGGGCCAGCGAATCGTTGATCAGCACCGTCCCCGAATCGGCGTCATAGGCGCCGTACGCCCCCTCCAACGTCTCGGGGGGCACGAGCTTCACCGTGGGAAGCCAGCCGAAGTCGCCTCCCTGGGCCTTCTGCCGGAACTGTTCGGCCTGGATGGCGTTGTAGCCCTCGCCGTACACGGTCCGCATCGTGTCGTGGAACTGCTGCTTGTCCGAAGCCAGCGCGCCAAACTCCCGCCGGAACGTGGACGCCACGTCGGGCGTCTTGCGGTTGAACTCACTGGCCTGCGAGAAGCCCGCCTTGCGAGCCGTCGCACCGGGCGTCTCCGCGGGGGCCGCTCCGGGGCTCCTCGCCGGAGCCGATCCGCCTGCCGCGAGCGCCTTGCGAGGCTCCAGCAGTGGCACCTTCGGTTGAATCTTCATTCGGCCACGCCCCCTTCAACAGGATTCGAGAAAAGTCAGACTTACATCGGAGCCATGAATCCGCCTCAAATCGAGGCAACCCCCTCGGATTGTCGCCGTGCTCCGGCGTGAGTTGCCTCCGGGGTCCCCCGCGAGGGTGCTTTCGTCCCTCCGGAGCGTCGGGCGTCCCAGGGGAGGCGGGCCGCCTGCTGGCGCCCGTGTATTTCTTCGAGCCCTACCAGTCGGGAGGCTCGTCACCCACGCGGCCACCGGGTTCACCCGCGCTTTCAGCGGGAACCTGGGGACGCCCCGCAACAGCTCGGACGGCCTGCAGTACCTGTGGTGTTCTTCCGTCTCGACGGGCGTCGGGTATTGCGACGCGAAGGATGCCTCCGGGGTCAGCGCGAGCTGCGCGACCATCGACGCCGGAATGATCGCGACGATCCGCTCGCTGAACTCGGATTCGAACCTGCAGGTCACCTACGACAGCGCGGGGCTTGCCCTCTTCGTGCAGGGCCAGCGCGCCTCCACCAGCGCCCAGGAGCTCCAAGCCCGGCTGGAGCGGATGGAGGGGCAGCTCCACCAGTTGCTCGCGCAGCGGCAGGGTCCCGCCGTGGCGCCAGCCGGCGTGCCCTCCCCGGCGCCCGCGCTGCTCTCGGACCTGGACGCGCGCATCGAGCAGGCCGTGACCCGCGCGTTGCAGGCCCAGGCCTCCAACGCCGGGCCCCGGGAGGCCCCGGCACCTCGGGAACCCCCCGCGCCGGACGCGCAGAATGCCGCGGCCTGGGCCCGCGGCAACGAGGTGGTGGACCGGGCCCTCGATGCCCGCCGGTGGGGGGATGCCCAGGCGCGCGAGCTGTCGGCGGCCGTGCCCTCGCTCACGCCCCAGCAGCAAGTGGAGCTCCTGCGCCGGCTCAGCGTGGCCATCAACGAGGGCCAGCTGAAGGTGGAGACGCGCGGCCCGCTCTTCCAGGTGAAGCCCGCGGTCAGTAGTTGCCGGAGATGACCTTGGGCAACATCTTGCGCAGGTCGGGCAGCGGGCCAATCTGCCGGGCGTCCGCGGCCTGGGCAGTGCCGTTGTTGCGCAGCAGGCCGCGCATCTGCACGGAGGTCAGGAGGCTGCCATTGGCGCGCGCCACACCCTGCGCGCTGGCGGCCGCGCCCGTGACGATGGGCGAGGCGCTGGAGGTGCCGCTGAAGGTGGCCGTGTAGTACTGGTTGACGCCATAGGTGGAGCCGAACAGGTCGCCGTAGCCCATGGTGGCCACGCGCTCACCCCAACCGTGGACGTCCACGCGGCCGCCGAAGTTGGTCCAGCACATGGGCGCGCGCGTGGTGGCCGTGCTCGCGCCGACGATGATGGCGCCCGAGTCGCGCGTGGCGCGGTTGAAGCGCCCCGCGTAGGCAGCGGCGTCCAGGTTGGCGCTGCCGTTGCCGGCCGCCTCCACGACGATGACGCCGTTGGCGGTGGCGTTGCGGATGATGTCGTATTCGGCCTGCCAGTACTCCACGGCGATGTAGTGGCACTGGCTGGTGTTGCACGTGCACGCCGTGCCGTCATTGGGGCCCAGGCGGTGGACCTCGACGAGCACGATGCCACCCGGGCCCGCCGCGGTGACGGCCTTGGAGAGGGCCGTCGTCAGGCCCTGCGGCGTATGGGATTCGACGCCCATCTGGGCCCCGTAGGCGATGCCCTTCATGCCGTAGGCGTTGTTCGCCGCCACCAGCTCTCCGAGCACGGCGGTGCCGTGGTCGCTGACAGTCCCCGCGACGCCCACGTAGACGAGGTTGGGCATGTCCTCGTGCGACCGGTTCCAGCCCGTCTCCACGTCAATGATTCGCACGCCCGTGCCGGTGCCGCCGGCCACCGTCCACGCGTAGTTCGCATCGATGCCGCCCGGGGCCACGTTGAGGTAGCCCTGGTTGGCCGTGTACAGCGGCGTGGTGGGCGGGAGGTCGGCGGCGGCCAGCACGCCCCGCAGCGCCGCGTCCAGGCCCGTGTTCACCGCGGCGTCCTCGACAGGAGGTTCGGCGTAGGCCACCTCCACGGTGTCCAGCGCGTTGAGCGCGGCGACGACGTCCGCCACGCGCTCGGACGTGGTGCCCGGCAGCAGCGGCACCTGGAAGTAGAGGTTGAGGTCCGCCAGCTGCTCACCGCTCCGCGCCTCACCGGAGGCCTTGCGCGCCTCCAGCGTGGCCTCGTCCTCCTGGATCAACCGCTGCGGGCCCCGGGTCCGCGGCGCGCGGTCCAGCAGGGCCTCCACGGAGCGCAGGTCCTCCGTGAGCCGGGCTTCGGACATCCCGCGGCCGAAGAACAGACTGCGTTCGGCGGAGGAGCGCTCGGAGACAAGGGCCACCAGGGCGTTGTCACGCAGGCGAACGCGGCTGCCCTCGTGGAACTTCACCACCAGGCGCTCCACGGGAGTGCCCGCGGTCAGCTCGTGCCCGGTGTGCTTCACCACCGCGGCGCGCGGCGCCAGGGCCCGGGGAGTCGCTCCGGCGGCGGGGGCCAGGGCCACCAGGGCCAGGCCCGCCAGCGCGCCACGCAGCGGGCGCAGGGAGGGAGAAGAGGTCTTCGGCATGGGAGTGCTCCAGTTCGAATGGCGAGAGAGAACCAACTTACTGGGATCCCATATAATACAGTTCTGACATGGAGTCCGGCTTCGAAGCTCCAGTAGAGGACGGAGGCTCGATCCAACGGGGCAATACCCAGCGCCCGCTTCCAGACAGAGATTCCGCACCGCATCCAGGCCTGGCGGAGACGATGAATGACGCAGTTGACTGGGAATGGCTCAGGAGCCTCCGCGGTGGAGCCCTCCCGTTCCGGGCATCCCTCGCGGCAGAAACTGATTGCGCAGCTTCACCACTGCGAGCAGGAGATCCGCGAACACCTGAACGCGCTGAATCCCGTGTCACGCCGGGCTCGCTTGTGGCTGACGGAGGATCCGGTCAGGACCAAGAACCTGGAGAAGATCGCCACCCAGCTCCAGGACGTCCTCTATTTCGTAGTGCAGGAGCGCGACAGCCTGCCGCCGGAGAACCAGGAACTCCTCGGCTGCCTGCTGACACAACTCGATTCTCCCCGAGAATTGTCCGCGAACAATGTCTGGGAGCTGGCGGATGCGATGGAGGTGATGTTGGTGCGGCTGGGCGACGACCCTTATGTACGACGACTGATCCTCAATGAGTTTCCTCGGGACCTACCGGAGTCGCTGCGACCTGCGCGTCCAGCTTCGGAGACAGGGAACGGCTCGACGGGAGCGCAGTCATTGGATATCGACCGCGCCAGAGAGTATCTGGTCCAGCGTCGGCGAGCCCAGGCCCACGAATACCGACGCGACCGGGCCAAGATGCGGCTGCGACAGCGGCAACTGCTCATCATGGCGGCGGTGCTCCTGATCCTCCTGACGCTCTTCAGCGTCGCCCTGGTGTGGGGGGAGGCCATCGGTTCGGTCCTCCTCCTCCTGGTCCTGTTCGCCGGTGCTGTCGGCAGTGTGCTCAGCCGGGCAATCAAGTTGAGCAAACAGCCCCTCAGCGCGGGAGAAGCGCTGCGTCCCGGCGACGTGCGCCCCCAGGAGACGCCCTTGGGCATCCGTGCGCTCATTTCGGCATGGACCGTGTTCGTGGCCCAGCCGGTGCTTGGAGCCACGGCGGCGCTGATCATCGCCCTGGTGTTCACCTCCGGCTTGCTTCAGGTGGGAGGGCTCGCGCAGCTGAACCCAGCCGCGCTTGCCCTCCTGGCATTCCTGGCCGGTTACTCCGAGCCCTTCTTCACCGACATCCTGGGGAAGGTCGCCGGGAAGGCAGGGGGCTCGCTGGGCTGACTTCGTCCTCGCGGCGCCTGACTACGGAAGCGGTGCGCGAATGACGGAGGTGGATCCGCCCACGCCCTGGCTGACGGTCAGGTACAGCGTGGGCGGGTTGTCACGCACCATGGGGGAGATGGGGTTCGCGAAGGGCTCACCCTCCAGAACCCCCAGGTCGGACACGGCTTCTCCATCCCAGACGGACAGACGGTGTTCGGTCTTCCCCTCCGCGATCGTCAGCGCGCGGGAGAACAGCACCTGGCGGGCGTCTGGCGTGAACCTGAACAGGGTGTAATCCGCCAGGCCCTCCAGCGGGGACTGGCGCGTCGCATCCGGCGACCTCCACCACAGCGTGTCCACCTTCGCGCCATCCCGGGTCTCGCGCACGGTCCAGGCCTGATTGTGGAGGTCCGCGCTGAAGGCCGGATACACCGAGGAACGGCGGGTGGTCGCGGTGTCGACGAGCGTGCGTCCCATCCCATCCAGGTACGCCGCGTCAGCATCGCAACGATTCGGCGAGCAGGTCTCGACGCGACAGAGCACCACCCCCGGGCTGCCGGCCCTGTTCTGGCAGCCGCCCCCGTCAATGTCCCGGCAGCCCGTCGCGTCGCAGGCGACGGAGTCGGTCTCCGGCGTGTTGTCCGCCTTGAGGTTCAGGATGAGGGTCCCCATGTCCGTCATGATGGCGGTGGAGACGTGCCAGTTCTTCCGTGTGGCATCGTCCCGCCAGACCTGCTCCCACTGGAGCTTCCGCGTGGCCGTGTCGAAGACCTGGAGGTGGTTCGCCGCGTCGAACAGGGCATAGCGGGTGCCATCCGCGGAGAGGACCGGATCGGACACCGTCGGCCCCAGCTCCGTGAGGGCGCCGGACGGCACGTCGATGAGCCACGCCTGGGGGCCCTCCGAAGCGAGCAGCGTCGTCCCTCCCGCCTGGAAACGGACGGCCCGCGACGGGCGCTCGAGTGGGGTCCAGAGCGGACAGGCCTCCCGGGTGCAGGTGTCCAGGCGAGCCACGCGCACGGAGTCCGTCCCCGACGCCTCGTCGTATTCATCGAAGGCGACGAAGGACACCCCCAGGTCATACGCCACCTGCCCGGCGCGGGAAGTCAGGGCAATGGCCGCGTCCGTTCCGGGCCGCCACAGCCACACCGTCCGGGTCAGCCCTCCATACTGGGGGCTCCAGAGCACGACCGCGTCGCCGTCGCTCGCGGTGAAGGCCCGCTCCGCCGCGTCCGCGATGCGCACGGCCTCGCCCTCCGGCAGCGTCTGCGCGTAGGTGCCATCCGCGCGGACGGACAGGAGGAAGCGCTGACTCGCATCCACCTCCAGCAGGCGCGCGTCCCGAGCCAACGTCGGGAAGGACGTCCCGGCATCCACCTCCGTGCCCGCATCCGCACCGCCTCCCGGCTCCGTCTGGCACGCGGCCAGCCCCGCTCCCAGCAACAGCAGTCCCAGCATCCTCATGGCGCCCCCAAGGAACGAACGGCGCTCATGCAATGACATGCGTGCCGTCCCAGTCATGAAGGGGATACGCACGCGGCCGGCCCCATGGGCTGGAGGAAGTCTCGATTTCTACGGGGGCCCGCTTCCGGAGGGGAGCGGCGGTCCCCCCTCACCGGCCCCGCGGGGCTGGGTGCGCAGCGGGGCTGGATTTCCGTGATGTCCGTCCCCATGGCAGGCTTCGCGCACGCCCTCCGTGCGCACACCTCCAGGGAAACAGCCTTCATGAAGATGCTCCGCACCACGCTGCTCGTGCTTGGCGGTGGGCTCGCCGCCTTCGCGCCGATGACGGCTCCCGCCAGGGGCTCCAAGCCCGCGCCCCCCGTCATCGTCACCTTCACGGCCCCCGAGTCCATCAAGCGCCTCGAGCGCAGCCGTCACAAGGTGGACTTCTTCCACCTGTCCAACCAGTTCGAGTCCCAGGGCAACAAGGCCTTCTGCGGCCCGACCTCGTCCGTCATCGTGCTCAACGCCGTGCGCATGGGGAACGACGCGGTGGCGAAGCCGCAGGACCCCTCGCTCGTGTCCGCCGAGGACCTCGAGCAGCTGCCTCCGGGCTTCGACCCGCTCTTCCATCGGTACACGCAGAACAACTTCTTCGACGCCAGGGTGCAGGAGGTGAAGGCCCGCGCCGAGGTCTTCGGCCAGCCGCGCGGCGAGGCCGGCAAGTCCGACAGCGGCATCCAGCTTCGCCAGCTCGCGGGGATGCTCGCGGCGCAGGGGCTGGACGTGAAGCTGCGCATCCTCGACGACTCGCTGAAGGACGCCGCCGTGCGCGAGGAGCTGAAGCAGAACCTCAAGACGCAGGGCGACTACGTCATCATCAACTACTTCCGGCCCGTGCTGGGACAGCAGGGCGGCGGTCACATCTCGCCGCTGGCGGCGTATGACGCGAAGTCCGACTCGTTCCTGGTCATGGACGTCAACGCCACGGACCAGCGCTGGGTGTGGGTGAAGGCCTCCGCCCTCCTCGCGTCCATGCGCACGCCGGATGTGCAGGAGCACCGGGGCTACCTCCTGGTGACGGAAGGCAAGCCCGCCCAGGCGCGCGACACGCCATAGCCCCTGGCGTCGGGTCTTCCGCCGTGCGCTACCACGGGCGCACGGTGGTACCCCACCCATAGAGCGAGGCCTCCAGGGGGCGCTTCTCGGGGTGTTCCAGGGTGGTGCGGATGCCCATCTCCCTGGCGGCATTGAGCAGGTGGAGGTGCCACTGACCGTGCTCGCCAGACAGCCGGGTGGCGGCGATGGCCAGCGCGCTCGCGCCCAGGGAGTAGCCGCCGAAGACGAGCGGGCCGCTGGCGGAGTCCTCCGGGCCCTTCACCCCGCGCGGCCACTCGCGGCAGGCGGCGAGGGGCATGGCGCTGCCGGCGGGATGGTCGCAGTAGCCGTCCACCAGCGTGGCCGTGAAGCGCCGTGCCGCCGGGTGCGAGGCCATGGCCAGGAAGGCGCCCGTCCACGCCAGCGTGGTGCCGCGTTGCGTGGGCTCCACGAGGCGCCCCTTCGCGTCCACCTTCGCGGGGAAGCCGGTGGGCAGGTCCGCCAGTTCGACGAGGCGCGCGACGAGCCGCTCCCCCGCGGCCCGCGAGTCCGCGTTGCCCCTGAGCCGCCCGTGCAGCAGCAGCCCCGCCGCGGCCGGAGCGCTGTCGCAGGGCCAGATGGTGCGCCCGAAGCTGGGCAGGAGGAGCTGTCGCGAGAGCGCCTCCACCAGCTGTGCGGCCAGCGCGTCGAAGAGGACGGTGGACTCCGCGTCCGCGAGCCCGGCGCGCTCCATGCCCGCGAGCATCAGCAGCACGTAGCCCCGGTAGAGGACGCTGTGCGGGAGCATGTGCCCCGCGACCTGCGTCCCCTTCTGGGCGTTGAAGGGGTGTCGGGCCCGTCCGAGCGCATCCGCGAGCAGGGCCTTCAGCCGGCGCTGCGTGTCCGGAACCGGGTGCCCGTCCAGCGCGGCCTGGATGAGGATGAACGACAGGTGCGCATCGCAGAGGAGCTGCGCCTCGATGAAGCTGCGGCTCGCGTCGCCGAGCAGCTTCGGCTCGCAGCCCTTGCCGAGGATTCGCTTCTCCAGCGCCGCCCACGAGTCCCTGGAAAGTGCGGCGGTCGTGGGCTCCGGCGAGGCCAGGGGCGCGGGGGTGCCTCCGTCGTTCGGCGTGCCCTCCGCGCGGGCAGCCACCGGGAGGCAGCAGGACAGCACCAGGAGCGGGAGCAGCGCCCGCGGGACACGGAAGGAAGAGGAGGCTTCGGACATGCGCGGAGACGTCACCACGTCCCTGGGTGCCCGGGGCGACCGGGTGGCCGGCGGTCACGACTTGAGGCGGAGCGGTCGTTCCGGCCGGGTGACCGGCAGCTCCGGTGCGCACGAGCCACCCTGTCTCGACTACGCCGGGCCCGGTGCGCGCGCCGCACTGCGCGCCATGCCCCTGACGACGAGGTGGTGGAAGGGCCGGATGACGTTGAAGTACACGGGCCCGGCCCAGTTCCGGTAGTGCACCAGCGTGACGACGTGGAAGCGCCGCCGGGGTCCATCACCCGGCTCCATCACGACGGCGAGGGTGGCGTCCAGGTGCTTGTCCGTCGCGGACACCACCCAGACGTGCCCCTCCTCCGCGTGGCGCACGGTGAAGAACAGGGCCGCGCCGCCCGGAGCCATGGGGATGTCCTCCGGGCGCAGGTGCTGGGGCCGGGGCACACCGTGCTGGCGCATCCCGAGCAACCGGACGAAGACGGCGCGCACCCCGTACAGGGCCGTCATCCACGCGGGCTGGTACGACAGGAGCGCCGCGAGGAACTCGCGCAGCGTGGCTTCCGACTCCACCGTCTTCACGTCCACGTGGTCCGCCCCTTGCGCGAAGGGACGCAGCACCTCCGGCAGCGGCGAGGCTGTGCGGGACTTGAAGAGCAAGGCCAGCCCCAGCCCGATGGCGCTGTGAACCCCTCCCACGAGCATCAGCAACGTCCCTGTCATCACCCGCATGCACGGCCCCAATTCCTGTCATCGGATACGGCACCGTATCCCGATACGGTACCGTATAGCGCCGGACCTTCGGGAATGCGCACTGGACCTCCGGGAGGGGGCCCGCCAGACTTGCGGTCAACGATGAGACGCCCTACTTCCCGCCCGCCGGAGCCTTCGCCCTTCCGGAGCATCGAGGACCTCCGCAAGCGACACCGGGGGCCGGGCCTGTCAGCCGAAGACTGGGCGGACGCCGCCCTCTGGAGCCTCGCGGAGGGCGTGGATGCCCTGTCCGTGGAGCGGCTGGCGCGCGGCCTGGGGGTGACGAAGGGTGGCTTCTACTGGCACTTCAAGGACCGAGCGGACGTGCTCCAGGCCGCGCTCGCGCGCTGGGAGCAGCTGGCGACCACGCAGTTCATCCAACAGCTGGAGGCCCTGCCGGACCCCAAGCAGCGGCTGCATCAGTTGCTGGCGCTGACGTTCGACCTGGGCCCGCATGGGAAGATTGAAGTCGCCATCGTCGCGGGTGCCGCCGCGGACCCGCACATCCAGCCGGTCCTCGCGCGGGTGTCACAGCGGCGCCTCGACTACCTGGTGAAGCTGTACCGTGCACTCGGGCTGCCGGCCCGCGAGGCGCGCAACTGGGCCCTGCAGGCGTACTCCACCTACGTGGGGCTCCTGCACCTCGCCATCGCCAGCCCCAAGACGCTGAGCTCAAGCCGCGCCCGCGCGGATTACGTCCAGCATGTCGCCCGGACGTTGATCCCCGCCTGAGGCTGCTGGCGGAGAAGTCCCAGCAGCCCCACGCCTGGCAACAGGGTCAGGGCAGCATGACCTTCAAGGGGGCGCACTCTCCCGAGCCCGTCTCCGAGCCTTCCTGGAACATGCTGTCTCCCCAACCCCAGACCGTGCCGTCCGCGAGGAGGGCCTGGGCGTAGAACTCGCCGATGCTCACCCCCGTCACGCCGGTCAGGCCATTGATGGGCGCCGGGATCGCGCCGTAGTTCACCGTCGAAGACGCGCAGCTGTTTCCGACGGAGAAGGCCCCCCAGCTCCAGGCCGTGCCCTGGGTGCGCTCGATGGCCACCGCATGGTCCTCGCCCGCGAAGACGGAGAAGGTCCCCGTGGTCCACCGGTACGTCCGCTCCGGCCTCGGGTGGCTTTGGATGGCGTCACCCAGCGGTCCCCCGCCCCAGCCCCACAGCTCCCGCGACTCGCGAATCGCCAGGGAGAAGTGGTTGCCCGCGGCGATGGAGGTCACCCCCGAAATCCCAGACACCCGGAGGGGAATGGGGCTCTCGTCCATCAACCCATTGCCCAGGGCGCTCAGGGTGTTGTCCCCCCAGGCCCACACCGTCCGGTCGCTCCTGAGCGCGAGCGAGTGGGTCCGCCCCGCGGCGAGCGCCGTCACCAGCGTCAGCGTCCCCACCCGCACCGGGAGGGTCCGGCGGAGGTTCGTGCCGTCCCCCAGCTGCCCGTCGGAGTTGTCCCCCCAGGCCCAGACCGTGCCGTTGCTCTTGAGCGCCAGGACGTGGTTCCTGCCCGTGGCCAACGCCGTCACGCCCGTGAGGCCCACCACCTGGACCGGCGTCGCGCTCGCGAGCGTGGTCCCGTTGCCGAGCACACCCTCGCTGTTGCCACCCCACGCCCACACGGTCCCATCCGTGCGCAGCGCCAGGGACGAGTCGACCGTCGCATGCACCGACTTCACGCCGGAGAGGATCGTGGCCTGGACCGGGAGGATGCTCGGCATGGATCCGGCCCCCGCGCCCAGCTGGGAGTAGTAGTTGTCACCCCAGCCCCAGAGCGTCCCGTCCGCGCGCAGGGCGAGCGAGTGATTGCGCCCCGACGCGACGCTGAGGGCCTTCGCGCCGCTCACATACGGCGCGGCCAGCGTGAAGACGAGATCATCGCGATCATCGTAGCCCCCGCTGGTGCAGGGACTCGCGGTGCCGCCCCGGCGCAGGGCCGCGCGGACGGCCTGCACGCCCGAACCCACCGGCACCGTGTAGGTGGCCTTGAGGGTCTGCGAGCGCTCCGCCGTGGGCGTCAGCGTCGTGATCCACGTCCACGAAGGGTTCGTCACGGACGTGGTGGCGTAGAGGTCCAGGAGGTTGCCCTGGGGGGACCAGGGCATCTCGACCGTCACCTCGATGCTCGCCGGCCGGCCCTGGGTCAACGCCGTCTGGTCCTCGGTGAAGATGCGCACGCGGCGCACCCACTCACCTTCCGAAAAGGAGCCCTGCTCGCCATCCAGGCACGTCCCGCCCAGGGTGTTGGGAGCGTAGCGCTCCGCGACGGCCTGTCCGCGCCCATCCGTCCACCGGCCCGGGTCGCAATTCCAAGTCAGGCCGTTGCACTTGTAGGCCTTCAGGGTGGGATCGTATTCCGCGAAGAGGGTCTCGAGGAGCGACGCCCGGGCCACGCCGGACTGCGCCTCGTCAGCACCCTGCTCCGTGGCCTCCGGCGCGCCACAGGCCACCAGGAGGAGCCCTCCCAACAACCCGGCCCACTGCTGCTTCCGACTGTCATTCCATTTCGAGTTCAAGTGTCTTCCTCAAGGTGTAGCGGGTGCTCCAGGAACACCCCGCCATCACGTTGAGGGAGGAAAGTGACGGGAAAGCCGGGTCGGTATTCATTGGGGGCCCTCACCCTTCCGAGCCCCCTGGGTGTCACGCTCCGGGCAGCGCCCTGCCCCCACGGGGGGGAAGCCATTTGGAGCGCGATGTCCAGCCTGTCTGCTCATGGCCGGACACCTCCGGCCCGGGGAGGCAGCATGCAACAGACACGCGGATTCGTTGTCGTCATGGCCATGAGCACCCTGCTCTTGGGCGCAACCGCGGCCCAGGCCAGGGATGCAGTGCCGTTCGATGCGGATGCCAAGGTTGCGTACAGCCTCGGTGGCGCCACCGTCCAGTGCGGGGACACCCTCACCCAGCACACGAAGCTCACGCGCGATCTCAACTGTCCGGGCACGCTCCCCTACGCGCTCCGCGTCACCGGTGCAGGCGTCGTCCTCGACCTGGGGGGCTACACCGTGCGCCGCGCCGGCCCGGAGGTGATCGGCTCGCAAGGCATCGTACTCGAGGCCGACAGCATGGTGCGCAACGGAACCATCCAGGGCTTCGGCTTTGGGCTCGTGACCCGTCTGAACGCGCTGTATGTCCGGCTGCACAAACTCACGATCCTCGACAACGGCGGCGGCGTCTACAACCAGGGGGCGACGAATTTCCTCATCACGGAGTGCCGCGTGAGCGGGAATGGCCAAGGGCTGACCCGTGAGTTCGATGCGGCCACCGGCTCGTTCGACGTGAGGTCCTCGGTCTTCACCCACAACGAGCTCGCGATGATCGCGGACTACCACTCCATCGACGTGCTTGACTCCACCTTCACATCCAACGGGAACGTCGTCTTTTGCTGGGAGGGCAGCGTCCGCTTCAGGTCGAGCACCATTGCCTGGAACGCCTCCGTGAGCACGATCCCGAACGACGGCGACGGCCCCCGCGTCTGCGGCCAGATGCGGTTCGAGAACACACTCATCGCGAACAACACCGCCTTCGCGCCCCCGGCCGTTCCAGTCTGGGAGCCGCTCAGGCTCTCGATGATTGACTCGCTGGCCGTCAACAATGGCTCGAGTCTCCAGGCCGCGGCCGAGACGGTCTACATCGATGGCAATACCTTCTATGACAACGCGGGAGGCCTGATCCTGTCCGACCGCCCGGGGCCCTTCACCGTCCCGCTCACGGGCATTGTCCGAGGCAACCAGTTCCTGGCCAATGACAGTGATGGTCTCCGGGTCCTGGCTCCCAGCACCCCCACGGTGATCAGCAATGTCGCCCTGGGCAATACGGGCTTTGGCATCTACGCGCCCACCGCCTTCGACGGGGGCGGGAACGTCGCGCGAGACAATGGCGCGGGCGACTGCGTGGGCATCCTCTGCGCCCCCTACTGACGACCCGGAGCGTAGGCTTCGTCGCGAACCGCTTCCGGTAGTCCCTCGGTGGCTTCGAGCTCCACCTCGCCCTGGATCCTCCTCGACCACCGTCACGCGGGCAGCGTCTTCAGGAAAGCGATCAGCGCCGCGTTGACCTCCGCTGCGCGCTCCTGCTGAAGCCAGTGGCCCGCCCCCGGGATGACGCGCACCTCCTGGAGGTGGGGCACCAGCGGCTTCATGAGGTCAACCGGGGCCATGGCGCGTGCCGGGTCCTTTTCTCCGATGAGGAAGAGCGCGGGCTGCTCGATCTTGCGCGTCGCGAGTTCGGGCAGCTCCTCCCAGTCGCGGTCCATGTTGCGATAGCGATTGAGCCCCCCACGGAAGCCACTGCCCTCGAACTCCTTCACGAGGTACGCGAGGTCGGCTTCCGTCAGCCAAGCGGGGAGCGTGCCCGGGGTGTCGAGGCCCGTGAGGAACCCGTCGCCCTTCTTCCGGTTCCGCACGACCTCCGCCGTCGTATCGAACCCGGGAACGCCAGCGAGGATCGTGCGCATCGTCCTCGGGATGTCCGCATCGAGCTCCGCCTCCGCGACGCCCGGCTCCTGGAAGTACAGGATGTAGAACCATTTCTCCGCGAACAGGGCCTTGAAGAGCTGCGTCGGCGGCATGGGCGTGCGGCCCAGGTGCGGCACGCTCATGCCGACGACGGCGCGGAAGCGGTCAGGATGAAGCGCGGCGCAATTCCAGGCCATCGCCGCGCCCCAGTCGTGGCCGACGACGACGGCGGTCTTCTCCCCCAGGGCATCGAGCAGGCCGGTGTAATCGGCGAGCAGGTTCTTCATGCTGTACGCATCGAGAGCCTCCGGCTTGTCGCTGCGGCCGTAGCCGCGAACATCGGGCGCGACGGCGTGGTAGCCGGCGGCCGCGAGGGCCGGGAGCTGGTGGCGCCAGGAGTACCAGGACTCCGGCCAGCCATGGAGCAGCAGCACCAGCGGGCCTTCGCCAGCCTCGGCGAGGTGGAGGTGGATGCCGTTCGTCTGGACGGTGCGGTGCGTGATGTCAGACATGGGTCGCGGTGCCTTTCTTCGCGGAGCGAGCGGCGCCGCGCTGGACGCTCCTGGCGAGGTCCGCCACGGAGGTGCTTCGAAGCTGTTTCATGAGGAGCGCTTCGGCCTCGCCGAGCACCTTGCCGAGTGCGCCATTGACCGCCTGCTCCACCAGGCATCCAGGGCTCTCATGACGAGGGCCGATGCTGAACAGGGCGGGCATTCCGAGCGCCTCGTACACGTCCGCGAGCGTCACGGAATCAAGCTTACGAGCGAGCGACCAGCCCCCGCCGTGCCCCTTCGCGGAGCACATGATTCCGGCATCGCGCAGCCCTCCCATGGTGCGCCGCACCACCACGGGATTCGCCTTCATCAACCGCCCGATGGCCTCCGACGTCACCACGGGCCCCAGCTCCTCCATGTGGAGGAGCACGTGCAAAGCAACGGAGAGCCGACTGTCGCGCCTCATGCCACTATTTATGTTACATGAGTGGCCGGACGTCAAGGCACGGAGGTTGGCTGTCTGCCGTGCGGACGCCTTCCGCCGCGCTCCTCGGACGTGGGATCAGAACTTCTCGAAGACGGCGATCAAGCGGCGCGCGACGAGATCCCTGTCGAGGTCACGGTCGATGCTGACTCTGACCAGGTAGCCATGAACGGCGGTGACGACGGCGTCGGAGAGATCGTCCGCGGCAGCGTCCGGAGGCCTCGCTCTTGCGCGCGCGGGAACCTGACACCAGGGCAGCAACGCGGTCCGCACGAGTGCGCGCAACTCGTTCACACTGTCCCGGGCGATCTCTTCAAGCTCACCGTCGCGAGGCCCCTCCGCCCATATCTGAAGCAGGGTCTGCGCGTGCACCCTGTCACGCCTCGAGCGCAGCAGGTGCGCGAGGACGCTGGCAGGAGTGCGCTCCGAGGGCAGCTCGTCGCTCAAGGTTGCGACGACATCGCTCAGAGCGGCCGAGGCCGCGAAGCGCAAGAGCTCGGCCTTGCTCGAGAAGTGCGAGTAGACCGATCCGGCGGATGAGCCCGCCTCGCTGATGATGTCCGCCATCGAGGTGCTGGCGAAGCCCTGACGAGCAAAGCACCGCATGGCAGCCGCCGCGATGACCTCGCGCCGCCGCTGCCTCGAACCCTCGCTCAGCTTGGGCATGACCCAAGACTAGTCACACCCATGCCCCACTTGCCAAACAGAATGGCCGTTCTGTATGGTGACAATGCCGGGTGCGTGGCCATTCATGTTCGGAGCCCGAAGGACGAGGACCGACACGGCGCCGGTCCCTGGATGAAGAGACACGAGGAGATCCTCATGAGCGATGACCCGAAGGTGTTCGTACCGTCCCGGCCGCTGGAGCCAGGCGCCAGGTACGGCGTTTTGAGTGGGTTTGCCCCAGGCACCCGGACCCTGCCGGCCGGATTCCGGATCGCGCCCCCGTTCCGGTCGGTGCCGGTCGAAATCGTCCTTGAGAAGGACGTTGCCGTCACCTTGAGGGACGGCGTGACGATCTACGTCGATGTGCTTCGCCCCGCCGGAACGCAGAAGGTGCCGGTCATCGTGGCATGGAGCCCGTACGGCAAGGGCCAGGGGACCTCCCCGAGCGTGATGGGCATCTTCAACCTGGTCGGGATCGACAACGGGGTCGTGTCGGGCCTGGAGAAGTTCGAGGGGCCGGACCCGGCGTACTGGTGCGCGCAGGGCTACGCGATCTGCAATCCGGACATCCGAGGCGTGGGCGACTGCGAGGGGGACAGCGTCATCTGGGATCGCCAGGAGGGACGCGACTGTTACGACCTGATCGAGTGGCTGGCCGTCCAGGAGTGGTGCAACGGCAAGGTCGCGATGAGCGGGACGTCCTATCTCGCGGTGTCGCAGTGGTTCACCGCCGCCGAACAGCCCCCTCACCTCGCGGCGATCAACCCGTGGGAGGGCGTCAGCGACGTCTACCGGGACCTCGTCCTGCGCGGCGGCATGCCCGACACCGGGTTCGCGAGGCAGCTGCAGGAGAACAGCTACTGGGGCAAGGGGCGCAGGGAGGACATCCTCGCGGAGGCCGAGCGGCATCCCCTCATGAGCGACCTGTGGGAGAACAAGATCCCGCGCTTCGACCGGATCACCGTTCCGGCCTACGTCGTGGCCAGCTACTCGAACACCCTGCACACGGCAGGCACGTTCCGCGCCTGGCGCCGGATGGGCTCGAAGGAGAAGTGGCTCCGCATCCACAACTCCCAGGAGTGGCCCGACTACTACGACGAGGCGAACAGGGAGGAGCTGCGCCGCTTCTTCGACCGCTACCTGAAGGGCGAGGACAACGGGTGGGAGCAGACGCCGCGCGTGCGGTACTCCGTCCTCGATCTCGAAGGCGGCGACCAGGTCCGGGTCGGTGCGGAGGAGTTCCCCCCGAAGGACGTCACGCCGACGAAGTACTACCTCGACGGCCGCTCGCGCGCCTTGACCACGACGGCACCGGCCCATGGTGCGACGGCGGGCTACGACGTGAGCTCCAACCCGGATGCAGTGTCGTTCATCACGCGCTTCGACAAGGAGACCGTCCTGGTCGGCTACCCGAAGGCGCACCTCTGGGTCGAAGCACGCGGCTCGGACGACATGGACCTCTTCGTCCTCGTCCAGAAGCTCGATGCGTACGGCACGCCCCTGCAGCAGTTCACCGTGCCCAACCAGAGCGCGCTGGTGCAGGACCTCACCGAACGCGGCGCCTCGATCCTGCGGTACAAGGGCTCGGACGGACGCCTCCGCGTCTCCCTGCGCCACCTGGACGACACGCTGTCGACCGATGCCGTGCCGGCCCACAGCTTCGACAGGATCGAGAAGCTCTCACCCGGTGAGGTCGTCGAGATCGAGATCGATCTGCTCCCGATCGGCCTCGCGTTCCACCCCGGCGAACAGCTCCGCTTCGTCATCAGCGGCAGGAGCCTTCTGGGGACGATGATGCCCGCGATCCGCGAGTACACCGCCGCCAACAGCGGACAGCACGTCGTCCACACCGGCGGCGCGCACACCTCCTACCTGCAGCTGCCCGTCCAGGCGAGGAGTCGTTGAAGGGCCGTCGAAGAACGGTCGATCGCGGGGTCGATGACTTCGAGCGCATCTTCGCTCGCCGGGCACTCGCTCGGCGCAAGGCAGCTCGGTGTGAGCACGCAGGACGCGGGCACGCACCAGATGGCACAGGCCATCCGGGAGCTGTCCGCGCAGATGGGCCAGACGCTCAAGACGGTGCAGGAGACGCAGGAGGCCACCCACACCGTGCACTCGCTGGCGGAGAGCATGTCGGGCATGGCCACCCAGACGCTGCGCGCGGAAGGGTGGACCGCGCCCGCCCCCATGGCCGGCTGACGGACGCCGTGCCTTCGGTCGTCACAGGCAAGGCAGGGCAAAGTGGAACGTCGAGCCTTGCTCCACTCCGCTCTCCACCCAGATGCGGCCGCCGTGGCGCTCGATGATGTCGCGGCAGATGTAGAGCCCCAGGCCCAGGCCTCCGAAGCCGGAGATGGGCGCGTTCCTCGCGCGGAAGAAGCGCTCGAAGAGATGCGCCTGCTCCTCCTTCGGAATGCCGATGCCCTCGTCCTTCACGGAGACGCACGCCTCTGTCCCCATGCGCCGCGCCGTGACGCGGACCGTGCCGCCGGTGGGGCTGTACTTGAAGGCGTTCTCCACCAGGTTCCCCAGCACCTGCGCGAGCCGGGCGCGGTCTCCCCTGATGACGAGCGGCTCGTCGGGCGCCTCGAACCGGAGTGAGTGGAGGGAATTCGTGCCGCGGAAGTCCGCGAGGACCTCCCGGATGAACTCCCGCAGCGGGAGGGGCTCCGTCGTGAGCTCCAGCTTCCCGGCCTGGATTCGCGAGGTGTCGAGCAGATCATTGACGAGCACCGACAGCCGCGCGAGCTGGGCGAGCGCCTTGTCCACGTGGCGCGGGGCCACGGCGTGCCCGGCGTCCGCCTGGCCCTTCAGCATCTGGAGATGCAGCTTGAGGGGGGTGAGCGGCGTCTTCAGTTCGTGGGCGGCGATGGACAGGAAGTCGTCCCGGACGCGGATGGCCTCCTGGGCCTCGCGCAGCAGGCGGTCGCGCTCGGCCTGGGCGCGGTACTCCTCCGTGACTTCGGACACCACCGCACCCAGGCCCAGGATGGTGCCGCTTGACGACCGCACGGGGTAGTAGCTGACGTTCCAGTGCCGCTGCTCGCCCGGGGTGGCGGAGTCCTCTCCCGTCATGTCGAGCCCGATGATGGGGGTTCCCTCGTCCAGGACCCGCCGCATCAGGGGCTCGACGATGGGCGCCAGCTGGGGCGTCATCTCCCGCACCGTCTTGCCAATCTCCTCCTCGCGGCTCCGGCCGTGGAGCGCGGCCAGTGCGTCGTTGATGCGCAGGCAGCGCAGGTCCCGCCCGATGAAGCCCAGGGCGACGGGCGCGTGATTGAGCAGGGCGTCGAGCACGGCGAAGGACTCCTCCAGTTGCTCACGCGCCTCGCGCTCGGCGGCGAGCAGTCGCCCCTGTTCCGCCAGGGCCTGGCGCTCGGCCGTCTCCAGGTGCCCCTGCGCCCTGCGCTCCTCGGCGGCGCCCGGGCAGAGCGCCTGCGGCCGCAGCCCTGACTTCCGGAGGCGGGCACAGGCGCCAAGCTGCGTCCCGTCCTCGCCGAAGACGGGCACCACCACCGCGCTCAGTCGCTGGTCCTGCCCGCCGTCCTCACACAGCCCATCCGTGCCGGTGAGGGCCTCGTCGAGCGCGTGCTGAAGCCAGGGCAGGCCGCCGAGCACCTCCTCCGCGGAGCGGCCGAAGGGAGGGCTGCTCTGCCACCCGGCGGCGCCGGCCAGCACCGGGTCCATCCAGACAATCCGCCCATCGCTGTCCACGATCAGCGCGGCACGGAGGCTCGACCCCACCTGGAGCAGCAGTTCGACCGGCGAAGGGCGGACGGTGGGCGTGGCCCGCGAGTGTTCAGGGCCCTCCCGTGCCGCCGGCCCTGCACGCATGTCGCCCTTCATTCCGGCCGCCTCCCTTCCAGCGTTGCGGGTCGGTCTGCCCGATGAAGGAAACATGCGCAGCTGGTCGGCCTGACGCCAGCGCAAGGCGGGCGACGCACCTCTCGGGTCCACTCCGCGTATCCTGGCTGCGTGGAACTCTCCGGTTGGTTCTTCGGCCGCAGTGCCGCCAGGGCGCACCTCTTCCACACCAGCTCCTGGCCAATGACGGTGATGGTCTCCGGGTCCTGGCTCCCAGCCCCCCACGGTGATCAGCGATGTCGCCCTGGGCAATACGGGCTTTGGCATCTACGCGCCCACCGCCTTCGACGGGGGCGGGAACGTCGCGCGAGACAATGGCGCGGGCGACTGCGTGGGCATCCTCTGCTCCCCTACTGTCTGTTGTTGCGCCGCGGGCAACGCCTGGGCGCCGATGTGGCCGCCCCGTCCTCACGCCCCGCCCACGCTCCCCTCTGGGCGCCCGGGCGGGAAGGCCCGGCACGCATCGTGCTCAGGGGGGCGGACGACAGGTCTTCCCGACCCGTCCATTCCCAGGACGAAGAACGTATGAGCATGCGCAGACTCCCCTTCCGGCTACCGCGTTCCGCGCGGTGGGCCCTGACCTCCACCGTGATGCTGGCGGCCCCCCAGGCCCTGGCGGCCTCGTCGTGTCCCCAGCCCGAACTGACCGAGTGCTCCAACGTGGAGTACCGCGCCTCGGCCTGCGGCCAGGAGTACGACGGCTACTGCCAGGGCCTCATGGAGACGGAGTGGAAGGTCCGCTACGAGTCGGCTCCCACGCGCACCGCCATCATTCCCAAAAGCCTGGGCGGCGGCGTCGCCACGGTGGCCGTGCAGGACAGACCGGTCGTCACGAGCACCTTCGAGGGCTCGGATGAAACCGTGGTGGGGCAGATCCAGCGGGGCCAGGTGCTGGCGCGCAAGGGCTACAAAAACCTCACCGAGGTGGAGAAGGCGTACGCCGAGCAGCGCAAGGGCTGGGATGACAACGAAACCCTGGCGCGCTCCTGCCAGGAGTACGTGCACGAGAAGCACTACGACTACAGCCGCTTCGAGCAGGAGGCGGGCCAGTTTGGCGACGACTATCGCGCGCTGTTCACCGCGGCCTACGGCTCCGAGGGCATCGCGGAGCGCACGCTGTTCAGCAAGGACGGCGAGAAGCTCCCGCCTCTCTGGGACGGCGACACGCGCGTGGAGAAGAACGCGTACTTCCGCTTCGAGCCGGGCGAGTACCCGAAGGGCACGCAGGCCTACACCTTCTCCACCGAGGCGGCGCTCAAGGCGAACAACCCCGAGGGCCGCAAGTGGGTGGCGCCGACGGACGGGTGGCACCTGTCCATGAGCGAGGCGCTCAGCGAGACGCCGGACGACGTGCTCAATGACTCGCAGCAGCGGCAGGAGAAGTTCACCGCGCTGCTGGGCCGTCGCGATGCCGTCTACCTGCAGTGGCAGCGTGCGTCGGAGGCGCTCAAGGCCCGGGACTTCGACACGGCGGAGCTGGATGCGCAGACGGCCGAGCGGCTCTATGCGCTGGACAAGGCCATCGAGGTGTCGCTGGTGAGGGCGGACAAGGAAGGCTGCCTCACCACGGAAAAGACCACGGCCTGTGACTGGAGCCCGCGCCGCTACAAGGCGATGGTGGACGCGGTCATGGTTCCGCGTCGCGAGGCGGACCTGGGCGTGTGCCTGACGCTCACCGGCAACGACTTCGGCGCGGAGAGCTTCGTGCGCAACGCGGACCGGCTGAAGATCGAGGGGTTGGACCAGGGCGACTACACGAGGTCGCCGCAGATGCTGCAGCACTACCTGCGCACCTTCGCGACGTGGCTGGCGCAGCAGCCGGAACCCGTGCAGCCGGCGACGATGACCAAGCGCCACGCCCAGGACGTCTCCGCGGGCGGCTACGCGGGGTCGAACGACTTCGGCGGTGGCTATTCGCTGCGCGCCGGCTGGGAGGTCACGACGCCGGGGACGGCCTTCACCGGCAACTGGTGCGACACCAACGCCAGCGTCTCCAGCGAGCTGACCCTCTACGCGAACGTGTTCAGCCCCGTCCGCACGGAGCTCGCGCACCTGGAGGGCCGGGCGTTCACGGAGCCCTCCGCCGTCCGCGTCCAGGTGGGCGCGCGCCTGCTGGGCTACTCCATCTTCACCTATGACCACTCCCAGCCGACGCGCTTCACCTTCGTGCAGAGCACGCCGTTCGTGGACCAGGACGCGGTCAGCGCGTCCACCACCTTCATGGTGTGGTTCATCCCCGTCACGGTGAAGGGCGGCCTGTCCGCGGAGGTGGGCATCCGCACGACGCTGGGCGGCGCTGTCACCCGAGACTGCACGCAGAACCTGATTGCGCTGGACCTGATTGGCAACGTGGGGCCGTACGCCATCGCCAACGGCTTCGCGGACGTGGGCATCGGTGTTCCGGGCCTCCGCGTGGGCGTGCGCGGCGAGCTGGTCATCCTCGACTTCAACCTGCCGTTGGAGGGCAACGTGGGCATCGCGCTGAGCAACGCTTCGCACCCGACGAACCCCAACACCCTGTTCCTGTCCCTGGGGCTCAACCTGGACATGACGATGAAGTCGCTGGGCGGGAAGCTGTCCCTGTTCGGGGAGCTGTTGTTCCTGAAGGCGGAGTTCCCCATCGTCTCCTGGACGGGCGTCGGCACCAGCCAGCGGCTGTTCAGCGACCAGTACTACCTGCCGCTCGCGCAGCTCTACTAGCCGCACCCTCCTTCCCGGGCACGTTCCCCGGGACCGTCATCGCACGGTCCCGGGGCGTGTCCGGGTGTCCTTCCCAAGCAGGTTTCACGTCTTCACGCTGGAGTCTCTCCGCATGCGTCGCTCGACCCTCGTTCGTGGCGTGGCCGGCCTCTGTGCCCTGCTGTGCCTGGGTGCGATTTTCCTCTGGCGGTCCTCGCCCTCCCAGACCGCTGGCGCGGCGGAGGCCCAGGCTTCCCACCGGCTGCCGCTGTTCCGCTGGCGCGTGGGCGAGGCCCATACCTTCCACCTGGTCTGGGATGACCTGGAGCGCGTGGCGCTGCCCACCAGCCAGGGCTCGGGGGCGGCGCAGCAGGGAATGCTCGAAGGCACGCTGCACCTGGAGGGAGAGCTCACGCTCCAGGCGCTGGAGTCGCGGGCCACGGGCACGCGTCTGCGATTGACGCTGCGGCGGCTGGGGCGGCATGAGGCGCTCTTCGCCGGACAGGCGCTCCTGCCCGACGCGGCGGCCGTCCAGCAGCACCTGCCCGATACGGCCAGCGCGTGGCTGGAGCTGGACGCGCGCGGCGCGCTCCAGGCGGTGCGTTTCTCCGAAGCGGATCCGCCGCTGTTCCGCCAGTTCGCGCAGACGCTGGCGGCGGAGCTGTTCCCCTCCGAGCTGCGCGACGAGGCCGGGTGGACGGCCACCGAGTCCACCCAGACAGGCGACGTGGAGGCGAAGTTCGCCTTCGAGGGCGAGGACGCCTCGCGGCTGACGCGCGGTCGCACCCGCTACCTGAAGCTGCGCTCCGCGGGCGCGGCGGTCATCGCCGGGCAGCAGCTGGGGTCGCTCACGCGCTTCGACCGGGACGCCGAGGGCCGCCTGCTCGCCATCAGCCAGGACGAGCTGCTGGACGCGACGGGGACGGACGGACGCACGCTGTTGTCCCGGCGGCTGCGCCTGCGGCTCACGTTCCAGTCGCGGCAGATGCAGCCCCTGGCTCCCGCGGCCGAGGACAAGATGCTGGTGCGCACGCCGTCGCAGATCGCCTTCGAGGGAGACCCCGAGCTGGCGCGCCTGCATGGACAGGCGGACGGGATGACGGTGGATGCGCTGCTGGAGACGCTGGAGGAGGCGGGCAATCCGGAGGCCATCGTCTCGCTGGATGTGTTCGCAAGGCGCGCGATCGCGGCGCTGAAGCTGGAGCCGGGGCGCAGCCAGGAGCTGTCACGGCTGTTCCTGAAGGCAGGCACGAACCCGGGGCAGCGCGAGCTGATGCTGGACCTGCTGGTGGGCGCGGGCCACGCGGAGGCGCAGGCCGTGCTGCGGCAGCTCATCCAGTCCCCGGAGGCGCGCGAGCACGCGGGGGCCTACGTGCTGATGGTGCAGCGCGCGGGGTTCCTGGAGCAGCCGGAGCCGGAGACGGGCGCGATGCTCAACAGGTTGCTGGGCCGGGCGAAGGCGGAGGGCGACGTGAACGTGGAGCGGGCCACGTCCTACGCACTGGGCGCCTGGTCCTCGCACCTGAAGCCGGAGTCGGCGGAGGCGCGGGAAGCGCTGCGCACCCTGGAGGCGGGGCTTTCGCAGGCGTCGGGAGACGAGGCGCGGGCGCATGCGCTGCGGGCCCTGGGGGGCACGGGTTCGGAGCGGCTGCTGGATGTGGCCTCGCCACACCTGCGTTCGGCTTCCGCCGACGTGCGGGCCGCCGCCGTGGATGCGCTGCGCCGCGCGCCGCAGGAGCTGGCCACGCGCATGCTGCTGGACGCGCTGGACACGGAGCAGGACCGCGCGGTGCAGCGGGTCCTGCTGGACGCGCTGAACACGCGCCCGTTGGATGCCTCCGCGCTGGAGCACCTGCGGGCCTGGGTGGTGGCGGGACGGCTGGCGGCGGGCGAAGAGCCGGCGCTGCTGGCGGTCGCGGCCCGGCACCTGGAGGGCGGCACGCCCGTCTTCCAGATGCTCCAGGCTCTCTCCGTGCGGCCGGGCCTGCAGGGCTCCACGCGGGCGCGGGTGCTGTCGTTGATGGCCCAGGCGGGGGCGCAGCTGGGCGGGTGACGCGCGGGAGGAGAGGTTTGACCTCTCCCGCCGGACAGCAGAAAGCCCTGCTCCCCGGGACTTGGGAAGCAGGGCCGCGACCCCGACAGGAATCGCCCCCCCCGGCCGGCAGGGGGTCCGCCTGCTCTCGGGTCGGCTTCGCTCGCGACGGCCCCCCGCGAGGGCATACCCGACGGGCCCCCCTGTTCCGCCAGTACCTGAGCGCGGAGGAGTTGCATCGGCGCCATGCTCCGCCCGAGAGCGACGTGCGCGTCGTCACAGACTGGCTGGTGAGCAAGGGTTTCAAGGAGGGGGCGGTGGCCACCAATCGGCTGCTCATCCACTTCACCGGCACGGTGGGCCAGCTCAACGATGCCTTCGGCGTGACGTTGCGCGTGCTGGAGCGCAAGGCGCCCCAGGCCGGCAACCCCCAGGCTGGGACCCGCATTGTCAATCGGAAGCCTACGTCAGGCTGTACCGGTCCAAGGTCTCCCTCACCTATCGTGACGTTCGGGAAGACGAGGCCGCCGTGCTTCGCATCGAGGATGGCGTCATCGAATGGTTCGGCGCCGTGCGGAACCTGAGAGGAAAAGGATGATGAAAATGTTGAAGGTGTCGCTGCTGATGACTACGTGTGCGCTCACCGCCTGCGGGGCCACGGATGACGACGCGTTTGAGCAACAAACCGCTCACGCATCGGCCCCGTTGACGAGCACCCAGCCCCTGCGGGTCATCAGCCACAACATCGAAGGCTGTCCGGGCGGCCACGCGGGGAACCCGGCCTACCTCACTTCAATCAAGAACCAGATCGACACCTGGCAGCCCCAGGTGGTCGGCCTGCAGGAGGTCGGCTGGCTGCAATTCCAGAACCTGAAGAACACCTACGAACCGCTGGGCTGGAGCCTGCGGTTCGAGTCGCTGCGTCGCACCGGGCCGCTCTCGGACCCGACCTCGCAGACGCTGCCGCACCCGTCCTGTACCTACGGTCAAGACGCGCCGTACCCGCAGGGCCAGGTGCTCATGGTCCACGGTACCTTGACCCACTATGAGGTCGCGGACCTGCCGTTCGTGGACGGCGACAAGCACTTCACCCTCCAGTGCGGGGAGTTCAGGATGGAAGGCTTCACGAAGACGGTCCGCGCGTGCAACACGCACCTCGCGGTGGCGGCGAACGACGACGCCAACCTGAACGGGAAGCGGCGGCAGCTCGAGGCCATCCAGGCTCTTACCAACCCGCACGTCGCGTCAAAGATCGTGACCCTGACGGGCGACTTCAACCTCCAGCCGGCGTCGGTGCACATGGACAACATCTACCGGCTGACACGGGGTGGCTCGCACACCGGCGATGGCGAGTTCCGGGAGGCGGACCAGACGGACGGGACGTACTGCCCGAACGAGGCGTGCCGCGACATGCAGCCCACCCACGGGAACTCGAAGCTGGACTACGTGTTCTTCAACCGGCAGACCTGCGACAACGCCACCCTGTCCGGCGGCGTGGTGCCAGTCCAGTCGACCGAGTCGGACCACGACATCAAGCGGGGGCGCTGCGACATCACCGGCTGACAGGGCGCGCTCGCCCCTGTGACTTCACTTGCCGCACTGGTCGCGCTATCACGTTTTGCTGTGATAGCCGTCCGCCCCCTGCAGCGCGCCGCGAGCGCCACTTTTGTCCTCGCCCTCATAGGCTGCGGCTCGGCCACCACCGGCACCGTCGGCCGCCCTGCGCCCGCGAAGTGGGTCAGCCCGGTCGTCGCCACGCCGGACGGCGGTCAGGTCCGGACGACCATCTACTACGGGCCCTGGCAGTGCAGCGTCGCGTTCATGTCCCGGTGCGAGGCGAAGTGCGCGGCACAGGGGTATGCCCTCAGGGGTTGCATCTGGCTGGCCGACTTCAAGGGCGACTGGCAGGGACGCTTCCTGCTCATGCCCGCGGCGGCCGGCGGGCGCCTCGCCATCACCCACTGCTGCTGCGACTACCCGAAGGCGACGGACCTGAAGTGGCGTCGGGACACGTGGAAGAATTCGCGCTCCGCCTTCCGCGATGAGTGGGGCCGTGAGTTCGGCACGTGGCCCTCGACGGGCGGCGTCAACTGGCAGGGACACCACATCTACGACCTGGGCCACGGCGGGGCTCCCTTGGCCAGGGACAACGTCCTGCCCGTGCCCGATGACGTGCACGGCGTGTTCAACCGCGAGTACCCCGCTTGCTACGCGCCGGGTGGCCAATGGCTGAAACCAGGCCCCGACCGGCCCTACGTGGATTGACGGCCATGCCCATGGACCCGCTGCTGGCCGAAGTCTCCCGGCTCCACTTCCCCAACGCGCCCGCGACGCCCGCGCAGCTCGTCGCCTTCGAGGTGCGCGTCGGCTGGCTGCTGGACGAGGACCTGCGCGCCTTCTACCTGCACTGCGACGGGTGCACCCTCTTCGCTCCCAGGGCCGACGCTCTCTACCGCGTCCTGCCGCTCGCGGAGATCCGCCGAGCACGCCTGGCTATCCGGGCCAGCGATGAGGACCGGGATGGGGCTCCGTCCGTCTTCACCCTGGTGGACATGCAGGACTCCGACTACGTCGTCTTGGACACCGCTCAGCGCGAGGCAGGGCGTTACCCCCTGTTTGACGCCTTCCACGAGACATTCCCTGAGCTGGAGTGCATCGCCCCGTCCTTCGCGGAGTTCCTGGAGAAGGCCCTGCGCAGCGGCAACCGCGCCTACTGGCTGAGCGGAAGCACACCGGAGGGTTGAGCCTTCGGTGGCATTCCAGGCTCGCGGTGAGCGCCCACGCCTCCTCAGCCGTGGTGACGATGGCCACCACGCGCCCGCCCCACCGCCTCCCGGCCCTGTACAGGTCCTGGAGCTTCACCACCGCGCCCGGGTTGCGCATGGCGCCCTCGAGGCCCGTCCGGAACGTCACCGTCTCCGTCTCCAGCCTCTCGGTGAAGAGGAGCCACCGGCCCACGCGCTGCGCCTGCCCCCGGGAGGTGCACCCGAGGGCCACCACGTCGGTGGGGTTGTAGCCGTAGGTGGCGAGGCCCTCCTCGTCGGTGACGTATTCCTGGGCGGCCTTGAGGTGGTTGGCCGGATCATTCCAGGTGACGAGGGCGACGGAGTGGCGCGCGCGCTTGCCGCTGGAGGCGTAGGTGAAGAGGCCGTCCACCACGTTGGCCGGGGTGAAGAGGTACTCGGCGTCGCGCGGCGCGTCCTGGGCGACGAAGACGGCGCCGGAAGCCCAGTACGTCATGCCCCGGAAGATGCTCGCGAGGTTGGACACCCTCTCCTTCCGCCTGAGCGTAGTCCTCCGGGGCGAGGACGAAGTGCGCCTGACCGTCGGCGAGGTTGCGGTAGGGCAGGTACCGCTGGGCGCCGTCCACCAGCACCACGAGGCCGCATGACTCGCGAGGGTAGGCCTCCTGGGCGTGGGCTTGTCCGGCGGCAAGGACGTCTTCAGCCAGCGCCAGCTGGCAAGGGGCAACCATAGGGGATTCATCGCCCCAGGCGTGGACAGCATCCCGACGTGCGCGGCGCCCCTGCCGTCAGTGCTGCATCTCGCTGATAACGGCGTCAACGAAAGGAGTCCGGCACTCCGGCGCCGGATGTTTCGATTGCGAGCCACCTTCATCACATCGAAGCGGGAGTGGCAGGGCTGGCTGATCGCACGATACGGAAGTGATCCCAGCATCGGCGAGATCCGCACGAGCACGAGCAATCATCTTACCTACGGGCGAGTCGGGCGCCTCGGAGATGGCTCGAAGCTCCTCGTCGGTGACCACGCCACCATCAGCGCGCTTCATGCTCGGACCTCTCAGCCGACGCATGATCTGGAACGCACATGTTTCGGCGGCACGCGCAAAAAGGCGCGCACCCTGCTTGTCGATCTTCTCCTTCGCCTTGGGACCGGCCCATGCCACGCGGCAGTCTTGGACGACAGGCCGTTTTAGAAAGAGACCTCGCACCTTGCCGTGAAAGGCGACGAGCTGCCCCTTCGACAGCTCTGCCACAGCCTGCATTTGCTCGTCCGGAACGAGGCACATGACGGAACTCATCATCTCGCCCACGTCCAGTGAGATGACGATGCTGTCCGTAGCATCCTTGGCGATATCTTGAATGAGGCCCGCCACCTCCACCTCCTTCCCGCGGTACTTCATGTCCGCAGCCACCTCGTTGTCGGTGTAGGCATCCCACAGTTCGCGCGGGCCGACGTGGAGCAAAGCAGGGACAGCCGGAGTCATCGGTGGAGTGGAAGCCTTGCCGGTAGTGCCTGGGGCTTCTCCGGCCGGCGCGGCCGCCTGTCCAGTGGAGGGCACCGCTTCCTGCTTGCACCCGGCCACCATCAGCACAGCAACGAGCCAACACGCGCGCATCGTCCCCTCCGTTGAGGGGCGGCACGACAGCACGGAGCGAAGGCTACGGGCAAGGCGTGGGGTCAGGATGCCCCATCCGATCGCCTTGACGGCGAAGTCCGCTGCGTCGAGGCTCGCTCCTCCATCTCCCTGGAGACGTCATGACCGTCACGCTCACCCTCCACGCCACCCCCTTGGAAGCCTCCACCATCCGCGCAGCTGCAGCGGTGGGCGGATTCTCCGCCGAGCGGCTGATCGAGCACGCAGCGGTCGACATGGGCGGCATGATGAGGCTCCAGGATTGGCAGTCCGCGACTGAGGCGCTGTCTGATACGCTGACGGTTGAGATGGGTGACGCGGAGTACTCGACCGCCATGGCCATCGCCCGTCGGCTCAGCGTTCCCGAGGGGCGGTACCTCGTCCTGGCTGCATTGCGCTACGTCTGCCATCAACAGCGGAGCTACCCTCCGGGCTCCGCGTGGCGGGCGATCCAGGTGCCTGCCTGCTGACGGCTTCCGACAAGCTTTGCAACATGCCGGCGTTAGATCCGACAATGCTTACATCTCAGCGCTCATTGTTCGATCTGCTCGGATAGCTGGCCGGCCCCGCTCCAGGTGTCATGGGCCGCCCTATCGGATCGCGCGAGGGTCACCTCCTCGGATCGCTGTCTCGATCAGCCCGACCAGCCCGCGTGCTCGGGAGCGTCAAGGGTCGGCTACGCCGAAACCTGAACGGTTCTGCGCCCTTGCCCCTCCCTCCGCGCGCGGGCGAAGGGCAACCGGCCGCAAGCGGCCAGTCCTGATCGATCAGGAGTCGCGATCCGTTTGGCCGACCCGGATGCGGTCCATGACCCCGGCCCCTGACAGCTTACCGCCCCCCGTCATGAGTCGACTTGGTCATGCTCCGGATTTTCGGTGGGGGCGTGGACGGCGGCCCCGATGGCCCGCCAAGTACGTCTGGCGCGCTGAAGCACCCCGCCCCCCAGGGTGGGCCGGGGCGGGCCGTTTGCTGGTGCTGACCATCAGGCTCCACCAGACTCAGCCGTCGCGGCACCGGCACGGCTCACTGATGCGAGCGGTGGTGCCCGCGACGCCGCTCTGGATGCGTCTTCGTCTTTCCGGCACGCGGCATGGCGTGCTGGTGCATTGAGCGACGTTTGTGGATAGCGACTCAGTTCGGCTGTTTATTTTCTGACCCTGGCTCCGAATATGCAACTGTAAGTCGAATTTGCCTTCCGCTTGTCATTTCGAGAATCGTTGCTGGCTCGCCGCCCGCGTCGAATTGATGACGGAGCCGCATTTCCGAACCTATCGCTACTCCGTTGGACCGAAGATTCGCGGCGATGGCGGAGATGTTTTCGCGCACCGCCTTCTCCATGTACTCTAGTGTTTTAACTTTGAAGTCATGTTCGAAAATCACAGGAACAGTGTTGCCGGCAGCAGCCATTCCGCCCCCGATCAGCCCATAGACCGTTCCGTCTGCCACTTGGACGAATGAGTTCATATTGCGGCTCTGAAGATTGGCACGTTCCTCGTCAGCCAGTCGCGGCGCCATCACTCCATTGATGCGGAAATCAGAAATGGCTTCAGGCCAATTGGCGTGAAGTATTTCAACAAAGTGGACGCGATGCCACGGAGCTGGTTTGTGTCCAGTTATGCTGATGAGATAGAGTTCATCAGCTGTGACTCTTGCGAAGAGAAGAGGGCCAGTTCGCCGGACGAAATCGCCCTTTACTTTCTTGATTTTTTTGATCTCTCGCCCCAGGTGGAAGTGGTGCACACCTAGGGAGTTGAGAAGAAAATCATTAAATCCAAAGTCAGCCTCAATGCTGGTGCTGAGATGTGGCCGTAGGTCTTCCCCTCTTTCGGCCTTTTCCACAAATAGAGCGAGGCCATCTTCATGCTCGGGTGGGCACGCCAACTCTCGTGACCGCACCACGGCGCGAGGGCGAACCGGCACCCCTCGGTTCCGAATATTGAGGAGGCGGACGAACAGGTCCTGACCACGCTCATCTGCTTTGGGCTTGTCACCCAATTGGACGAGCTTCGCTCTAATGTGCTCATACCAGTCGCGCACGAAGTCGGCGTCGACGGTGATCTCTGGGTCGCCAGTGCTCATGGGACCTTGACGGTAGCGACCCTGAACAGCGTTGTCTTGTCGTCGGCCGGTGCCCCCGTAGCGCAGCAGCTCGGCGCCGGGCCGTGGGCGTGGAGTTGGAGGAGCGCTACTGCGAACGCGCCGCGCGCCAGCTGGAGGCGGGTGGCCACACTCGCGCTGTCTGACCTGGTTCAGGTTTTGCCCCCTCGAATGAGGGCGCGAAACCTGAACCGCCTGGGCGGGAAGGGTGTCCACAGCATGGACACCCCTGGGGTACGCGCGGCGTGCGTACCCTTGGCCCTGCCGGTCCGGTCCGGCAAGTCCGGGAGGCGGCAAGCATAACCATGATGAGCCGTTGAGGTTTCCGCTGGATTGCCTCCTCCGAAGAGCCCCGGTTCGCCGGGCATCCCTGGTGCTTCGCCCCACCGGTCCGGTCCGCTCCCGACCGTCGGTGATGCCGACGGTCAGCGCACGGCGCCCCTTCTCTCCAGGCATGGACAGACGTGCAAAAGGTGGGAAGAGGCGCTGGGCCACGCGGACGCGGCGCTGCGGGCGCTCGGCAACGCAAGAGACCTGCTCGCGGACAACGGCCGTCCCGCATAGGCCGCCGCGCGGAGCTGCTGCGCGAGCGCTACAACCTGGAGTGCGGCGAACTGCTGCAAGGCCTCCTGGCGCAGCCCGCCCCAAGGCTTCGAGGCAGGCTGCGGCCTGCGGCTAGAAGAACTGGGCGATGTCGTGGAGCACCTCGGGCGCGAGCTTCAACACCTTGTAGGCGTAGAAGACAAGCTTGAGGCATTCGGAGGCACGGCGGATGGACGACGTCTTGATGTGCTTCGTGATGTGGTTTGTCATACAGCCCACATAGCGAGCGATCACTTTCTTGACGGGCGGTCCGTTCTCCCCATACCCGCCGTCACCGTCTAGCTCAGAGACGGTGACACGCACCTACCCGTTACCCCTACCGCCCCCGGACGAAGGTGTACGTCATGCCGCCGGGGGCATCTCCTCCCGCATCACCTTGCGGATGGCGTTCCCATGCGCTTGCCGAGGCGCTCCGCTTCCGCGCGCCCGCCCTCCACCGAGGCGCTCACCTGCGAGGAGCCGTCCGCGTTGACGGTGACGTGAATGGTCTGGTTCACGTTGGGCCCCGCCCAGCGCATCGTTGGGGACGATGCGGCCGGAGCTGCTGGGGATGAAGAGCTCCGGCCCGAGCTCGCCCACCAAGTGAGCCTGGGCCGCGCGGACGGCCCGCCGGCCGCGTGGGCACCGCCCAGGGACAGTGAGGAGGTGCTCCCTCCCCCGATGGCGCTCAGGCCCGCGTCCACCAGGGCGACGAAGCCCTTCTGGGCCATGAGGCGCGCCAGGTCCTTCAGGATGCCGTCCACCATCACCCCGAACTCCAGCCGACCCGTGGTGACGAAGTTCGCGAAGGTGTCCGCCATGTGCTGCGTGGCCGTGCCCACGATCTCCTTCGTGTAGCTGAAGCCGGTGTTGATCTGGTCCTGAAGGCGATCCACTTCCTACCGGTACTGCGCTGCGGTGACGCGCCCCTCGGCGAAGAGCTGCATCACCATCTCCAGGCGCTTCTGCAGCTCCGCCGTCGGGTTGAGCTGCTTGGCGAGCTGATCCATTTCCGTCTTCAGGGACGCCCGGCTTCGTCGCCGACAGAATGTCCCCGCCCACCTCGCCCTGCAGCTCCGAGAAGCGGGCCCGGAGTTGGTCCAGGGCGAACTGGGGGCGTCGAGGCCATCTTCTGGAAGGCTGCCTCGGTGCGCCCGGCGGAGTCCTGCATGTGCTTCAGCACGGAGAACTCCTGGCCGAACGCCTCGGCGAGCGTGGAGGCTTCCTCGGAAGGCTTCGCAGCGGCAGCGATGATGGCGCGCAGCCCCTCCCGCGCAGTCCCTCCACGGTGTGGAAGCTGTCGGGGAGTCCTGGCGGGCCGCTCGCGCGAGCACCGTCACCGGAACTCCCAAGGCTTTGCTGCTTGCTGGGTCGTCCGCCCCCGGCCCGCTGATTTCCTCAGTCGGGCCGGGGGGTTAGCTAGCGACCCCGACAGGAATCGAACCTGTGGCCTGCGGTTTAGGAAACCGCCGCTCTATCCAACTGAGCTACGGGGTCAGGGCGGTGGGCTTTATAGCAGGCGTCCCGACGCGCGCAACGCGCGTGAGGCCCCCCGGCCGCGGGGTGTCCGCCTGCTCACGGGTCGGCTTCGCTCGCGACGGCCACCAGGGCTCCCACCAGGGTCTCCACCTCCCAGTCCACCGCGAACAGGGCCGCCTGCATCCTCGCGGGGGCCTGGGAGGGGCTGTCGAGCACTCCCCGGGCCCGCCGCAGGGCGGCCGCGAGCCCCTGGGCCTCCAGGAAGTCGAGCGTCCCCGTGAGCCCCTGACACAGGCGCACGTATGCCTCCCGGTGCCCGGCCTTGAGCGTCGACAGGAGCACCGGCCGGACCTGCTCCAGTTCCTGGAGGGCCAGACGGGCCAGCGCCGCGCGCGCCTGCGGATCCCCCGCCGCCCGCTGCCCCAGCTTCGCGAGGCTGAAGTCCGGCGCCTGGGCCTGGAAGATGTCGGTGGACCCGGAAGCCCGGAGGACCGGCTCCGGCGCGCGCACGGGCTCCGCTGGAACCTCGCGCGACGTGCACCTCGCCATCTTTTGCAGCAGGACGTCCGCGTCGAAGGGCTTGCCGATGAAGTCCGTGAAGCCGGAGGCCAGGATGCGGCCCTCCTGCCAGGCCCTCGCGGAGGCGGAGATGGCGATGATGGGCAGCTTGCGCAGGCGCTCGTCCGGGAGCTGCCGGATGACCCTCACCGCGTCGAAGCCGCCCAGCCCCGGCATGTGCAGGTCCATGAGCACCAGCTCGTAGTCACCTTGGCGGAGCCGCTCCACCGCCTGCTGCCCGTTCCTGACGGCATCGAACACCACCCCCCATTGCTCGAACCAACGGGCGAGCACGTAGGTGTTGACCTCACTGTCCTCCACCACGAGCACCCGCAGCCCCCGGAGGATCTGCGTGGGCAACGCGCGGTCAGGCGCCGTGTCGGGGTCCCCTGCCCCCACCTTCAGGCGCAGGTCGAAGGAGAAGCGCGTTCCCTTCCCCACCTCGCTCGTGACGACCATCCTGCTGCCGTACAGCTCCAGCAGCTTGCGGCTGATGCTGAGGCCCAGGCCCGTGCCTCCGTACTTCATCCCGATGTCGTAGTTCGCCTGGGTGTACTCCTCGAAGATGGCGGCGATGCGGTCCCGGGAGATGCCAATCCCCGTGTCACTCACCTGGAAGGACAGGTCGCACGCGTCGCCCTCCCGGGCCCGGACGACCACGGCGAGCCGCACCGCCCCCTTCTCCGTGAACTTGAGGGCGTTGCTCAGGAGATTGGTGAGGATCTGCCCCAGCTTGACCGGATCCCCCAGGAGACAGGACGGGAGCTGCGCGTCCAGCTCCACCTGGAGCAGGAGCTTCTTCTCCTCGGCCCGGGCGGACTGTCCATTCACGATGCCGCTGATCAGCTCGCGAGGATCGAACTCGCGCTGCTCCAGCGACAGCTTGCCCGCCTCGATCTTGCTCCAGTCGAGGATGTCATTGACCATCGCGAGCAGGTTGCCGGAGGACGACCCGAGGATGCGCAGGTACTTCTGCTGCTTGTCCGACAGCGGCGTCATCCCCATGAGCCGGGTGGCGGCCGTGATGGCGTTGAGCGGGTTGCGGATCTCGTGGCTCAGGGTCGCCAGGAGGCTCGCCTTGGCCTGGGCCAGTTGTTCCGCCTTCCTGCGCGCCAGCAGCAGCTCCCGCTCGTAGCGCTTGCGGTCCGTCATGTTGAAGACCGTGGTCCGGACGGAGCGGGGCCTGCCCAGCGCATCCCGCACCTGCACGGAGTTGATCAGCGCCGGGAGCGGACGGCCATGGGTGCAGAGCAGGTCCAGGGAGAGCTCGTGGACGAACCCCTGCATCTGGAGGAGCGGCGCGTAGTGCGTCTCATGGAAGATGCGGCCGGCGCCCGCGAGCAGCTCCCGGAACCGCTTGCGTCCGACCAGCGCCTCCCGGGTGTGGCCCGTCCACGTCAGGAAGGTCTGGTTGACCTTGACGATGAGCCCTTCCGGCGTCGTCGAGAGGTAGCCGCACGGAGCGTTCTCATAGAGGTCCTCCGCCGACTCCTCGAACGGCGCCTCTGCGGATCCGGTGTCCTCCACGTCATCCGGCATCGTCGCGCTCAGGCGCTCAAATAGGCCTTCATGGCAGCGACGGTCTCTTCGGGAGCGCTCAGGTTCGGGCAGTGGCCCGTGGCCTTCAGGAGCACCAGCTCCGCGCCAGGCAGGTGCCGGCACACGTACTCGCCCACCGCCTCCGACGCGATGACGTCATTCGAGCACTGGAGCACCAGGGACGGTGTCTGGACCTTCGGCAGGTCGGCCCGGTGGTCGGAGAGGAAGGTCACGTGCGCGAAGTGCTTCGCGATCTCCGGGTCCGTTCGGCAGAAGCTGTTCGTGAGCTCCGCGCCCAGTTCGGCGCGATCCGGGTTGCCCATGATGACGGGCGCCATCGTGCTGGACCACCCCAGGTAGTTGTCGTCGAGCGACTCCAGCAACTGCTCGATGTCCTGGCGCGAGAAGCCGCCGACGTAGCCTTCGTCGTCGATGTAGCAGGGCGACGGCCCGACGAGCACGAGCCTGTCGAAGCGCTCCGGCTCCTGGATGGCCGCGACCACCCCGACCATCGCGCTCACGGAGTGACCGACGAAGACCACCCTCTCCAGCCGCAGCTCGCGGCAGATCTCCAACACGTCCTGGGCGTAGCCCGCCAGCGTTCCGTACTTCGTGCGGTCATAGGCGGTGATGTCCGAGCCGCCCGCCCCCACGTGGTCGAAGAGCACGGTGCGGTAGTCCCGCTCGAACTCGGGGGCGACAAAGCGCCACATGTTCTGGTCGCAGCCGAAGCCATGGGAGAAGACCATGGCCTGGCCGCCCTGCCCCTTCACCTTGACGTTGTTCCGGGTGAGCACACCCATGTGTGACTCCAACGGTGAAGGGAGGGTTTGCGACCACTCCTATGAGTACCGAAGTTCATTGTTCCTTCCATGAATTTCTGGATCGTGCCCCGCTCCTGCCCGGCAGGTGACACCGTGCGTCCGGGTTGGGGTGGGCCGGCTTGTACGCCCCCACGTGACTGGCCTGAGGGGTGACGGTGCCTACGTTTTCCGGGACCCACAAACCAGGAGCGGTGAATGGCTTCGACACAGACCGTGCAAACGAAGGAGTCCCCCAGGACCGGTTGGGGAACCAAGACCCGGCAGGAGCCGGGGTTGCTCATCGAGGATCACGCGCTCCTGGGAGATCTGTATACGGCAGCGCTCGTGGCCCGGGACGGGTCCATCGACTTTCTCTGCCTCCCGGACTTCGACTCGGACGCGTGCTTCACGTCGTTGCTGGGAACAACCGACAACGGGCGGTGGAAGATTGCTCCGACGGCGACCGTGCGCGACGTGAAACGGCGCTACCGCGGCAAGACCCTCATCGTGGAGACGGAGTTCGTGACGGACGAGGGCACGGTGCGCCTGGTGGACTTCATGCCCATTCGCAAGGGCACCCCCCATCTGGTGCGGTGGGTGGAGGGAGTCCAGGGCACGGTGACGATGCGCTGCGAGCTGCGGCCCCGGTTCGCCAACGGCTCCACCGTCCCCATGGTGCGCAAGACAGACCATTCCTGCGCCGCCATCGCCGGTCCGGACGCGCTCTATTTGCGAGGCGCGGTCGGTGAGGCGCCACCTCCGTTCGAGTCGGAGTTCAAGGTTCAAGCCGGCCAGCGGATTCCCTTCGTGCTCTCCTGGGCCCGGCCCTACGAGGAGATCCCCGAGCCGCTCGACCCGGACGTCGCCCTGCGTGAGACGCAGTCGTTCTGGGAGGACTGGGCCTCGAAGCTCCGCCTGCCCGCCGAGTACAAGGACGTGGTCCTCCGCTCGCTGCTCACCCTCAAGGCGTGCACCTTCCATCCGTCGGGGGCGCTGGTCGCCGCGCCCACCTTCGGGCTCCCGGAGACCCCGGGGGGGGAGCGCAACTGGGACTACCGGTTCTGCTGGATTCGCGACTCGGTGCTGACGTTGAACGCGCTCATGCGCTCCGGCCTCACGGGCGAGGCGGATGCGTTCGGCACCTGGCTGGAGAACGCCGTCGGAGGCGCCCCGGGCCAGCTGCAGATCATGTATGGCATCCGGGGCGAGCGGCACCTCACCGAGATCCCGCTGAACTGGCTGCAAGGTTACGAAGGGGCTCGGCCCGTGCGGACCGGGAACGGTGCCTACACGCAGTTCCAGCTCGACGTCCTCGGCGAGTTCGCCGCGGTCCTCTTCATCCATGCGCAGCTGATAGGCAAGCTGCCAGAGCGCGGTCAGAACGCCCTCAAGATCCTGGCGACCCGGGTGTCCGAGGTCTGGACGCAGCCAGACCATGGCATCTGGGAGATGCGGGGTCCGAAGCACGAGTTCACCGCCTCCAAGGTGGCGGCGTGGACCACCGTCGATCGCTGGGTGCAAGCCATCGAGCTGTACGGCTTGAAGGAGGACAAGGCGCCGTGGGTGAAGCTGCGGCAGGCCATCTTCGACGAGGTGTGCAGCAAGGGCTTCGACGCCAAACGCAACACGTTCACGCAGTACTACGGCTCGAAGGGCGTGGATGCGAGCCTGCTCTTCATTCCCATGGCCGGGTTCCTCCCGGCGGATGATCCCCGCGTCGTCGGAACGGTGCGGGCCATCGAGCAGGAGCTGATGCCACAGGGGCTGGTGCTGCGCTACCTGACGGAGGACAGCGTCGACGGGCTCTCCGGCGAGGAGGGCGCCTTCCTTGCCTGCTCCTTCTGGCTCGCGAACACCTACCAGCTCATGGGGCGGCAAGAGGACGCGCGGCGGCTCTTCGACAAGCTGGTGGGGCTCTGCAACGACGTGGGCCTGCTCGCCGAGGAGTACCTGCCCCGAGAGCGCAGGCAGATTGGCAACTTCCCCCAGGCGTTCAGCCACCTGGCGCTTGTGAACTGCGCCTACATCCTCGCCGAGGGATACAAGCCGCTGCCGCATTAGCAGGCGAAGCCCGCCGCCCGGCAGCCCTCGCGCGGCCGGGGGAGCGGCGGGTTGAAGCGCTCCGGGCCCATGGCCACGCTTGGCGAAGGCACTCAGCCGTGGAGGGGGAGGCAGATGGCGGGCACCGGGGCACTTCTCCACGCGCAGGCGCGGCCAGGCGGCGCCCCGAAGCGGACGAAGCGTTGGCATGAGACCCGCCGGCTCCGCGATTGGAGCTTGAGGAGCAATTGGCTGCTGCCCACGCTCGCGGCGCTGCTGGGCGTCGTGCTGGGCGTGGTGCTGGTGGATCCGTCCGCTGATTCGGTGTGGGCGCTCGGTGGCCTGGCGTGGCGGGGCACGCCCAGGGAGACCCGGACCGTCCTGTCCACGGTGCTGGGCACCGCGATCACCTCGCTGAGCATCATCCTGTCGCTGTCCATGCTGGTGGCGCAGAACCTGGGTGCGCAGTACTCGCCACGCCTGCTGCGCATCTACCAGCGCGACGCGGGCATCCGGATCGTCATCCCGGTGTTCATCACCACCTGCGTCTACTGCGTGGTGGCGATCCAACGGTTCGGCCTGATTCCTGGCGTTCAGGAGCAGCCGCGCCCCGCGGCCGGCATGGCCGTCCTCCTGCTCGTCGCGTGTGGAGCAGCGCTGGTGTTCCAGGTGCTGCACACCCTCCAGCTCCTGCGCGTGGAGAACCTGGTGCGAAAGGTGGCGGGCATCACGATGGCCGTGGCGCGCAGGCTGGACCAACGCCGCCAGACGGACGCGCCTCCGGTCGCGCCGCCGCCGCGCTCCCCGCATGCCCTGCCGTTGAGGGCCCCGGCGGACGGCTTCGTCGTGGACGTGGACGGGGCGGCCCTGCTGGCGCGGGCGGAGGCGCGGAGGCTCGTGGTGCACGTGAACGTCGCCATTGGCGAGCCGGTGCTGCGGGGCACCCCCATCGGGTGGGTGGAGCCGGAGCGCACCGGGCTGCATCGGGCGGCACGCGAGCCCGAGTCCCTCGTGAGCGCCATCGCGCTGGACCGCTGGAGGGATCAGGATGCGGACGTGGCCCTGGGCGTGCGGCAGTTGGTGGACATCGCGATCAAGGCACTGTCGCCGGGCATCAATGATCCGTACACGGCCGTGGAGGCGCTGGATCAGCTCACCTTCGTCCTGTGCGGGCTGGCACACCTGCGACTGGGGCCGCGCGTGCTGGCGGATGGGGATGGGCGGGCGCGTGTCTTCCTGCGCGCGCCGGAGCTGCGCGACTACCTGGACCTCGCCACGGAGCAGATCACCCGCTACGGCGCCGGGGAGCCCGTGGTCGTGCTGCGGCTGCTGAGACTGGTGGGCGCGGTGGGGCAGAGCGCACGGGAGCCGGAGGATCGGCAGGCCGCGCACGCCACCCTCCAGCGCATTCTCGCCGAAGCAGAGCGGGCTCGGAGGGACTCGCCCCCGCTGGGACTGCAACAGCGCTACGCCCGGGAGGTGGAGCGGGCGATGGAGGGAGCACCCCTCCCTCCCCTGCCAGCGCTCGAGTTCTGAGCGCTGGCAGCCTGGCTGCGGAGGAGCAGGGTCATTCCGGGCCTTGTTCCAGCGCCTCCGCGATCCGCTTCCGAAGCACCTCGGCCAGGACCGAGACCTGGGGGGCCCGGAGGATGGAGTAGTGGTCGCCCTCCACTTCGAGCAGCGTCACGCCTCCCAGGCCGAGAGCGCCCCATCCCCGGTCCCGGCCGAGCGGCGCGGGATCCGCGCTCTTGCTGGCGCGGAACACGGTGATGCGGCCCTCATGCGGGGCGGGGACGTACTGACGGGTTGCCCTGCGGTTGAGCTCGAAGATGCCCATCAGGATGCGGAAGTCCTGCAGTTCCACGTCCGGCGTCACGGCTCCAGCCTTCTTCGCCTCGTCCAACAGCCGCGCCAGGAGCGCGTCCTTCGAGGGCCGCTCGCCAGCCCCGGGGGCCTCTTCGAAGAGGGCCTCCAGCTCCTGGCTGACCTGCTCGCCTTCCGTGCCCGTGCCTCCCGTCGGGCTCACGGAGCCCGGATCAATGAGCGCCAGGAGCGCCACGGTCTGTCCCGCCGCACGCAGCTGGCGGGCCATCTCGTAGGCCACGGCTCCGCCCATGGACCAGCCCGCGAGCAGGTAGGGCCCTTGCGGCCGCACCGTGCGCACGGCTTCGACGTAGGCGGTCGCCATCGCCTCGATGGTCTCCAACGGCGCCTGCTCGCCTTCGATGCCCAGCGAGCGCAAGCCGTAGAACGGCTGATCCGGACCCAGTTGCCGTGACAGCTCCACGTAGCCGAGGACGTTGCCTCCGGCCGGGTGGACGCAGAACAACGGAGGACGACTGCCTTCCGGCTGGATGGTCACCAGCGGAGACATCGACGGTGCCGCGTCCTGGCGCAGGAGCGCCGCCAGCCGTTCCACCGTCGGACTCAGGAAGAGCGCCGCCAACGGCAGGCCCTTCCCCAGCCGCTTGCGGATCGCCGTCATCAGCCGGACCGCCAGCAGCGAGTGGCCTCCCAGTTCGAAGAAGTCCGCATCGACGCTGATGGGCCAGGTCCCCAGCAGCTCCTCCCAGATCGACACCAGCTGCAACTCCACGGTGTCACGGGGCGCGATGACCGTCCCCGCGGCGCTGGTTCCCACCGCCGGCTTCGGCAGGGCCTTGCGGTCCACCTTGCCGTTGGCGTTGAGGGGCAGTGCTTCCAGCGTCACGAAGGCCGACGGCACCATGTACTCCGGCAACCGGCCCTTCAGTGCGCTTCGCAGCGCCGTGGCCTCCACGGTGTGGCCCGGCTGCGCCACCACGTACGCCACCAGTCGCTTGTCCCCCGGTGCGTCCTCGCGCACCACCACCACCACGTCGCGCACGGTCGGCTGCGCGCCCAGTGCCGCTTCGACTTCGCCCAGCTCGATGCGGAAGCCTCGCACCTTCACCTGGAAGTCCATGCGGCCCAGGTACTCCAGCGTGCCGTCGCGGCCCCACCGCACCTTGTCGCCCGTGCGGTACAGCCGCGCTCCCGGCTTCTGGCTGAAGCCATCCGGTACGAAGCGCTCCGCTGTCAGCCCCGGCTGGCCCAGGTAGCCGCGCGCCAGGCCTTCGCCTCCAAGGTACAGCTCTCCGGGCACGCCCACCGGCACCGGCTGGCCCTTCGTGTCCAGCACGTAGGCCTGCGTGCCTTCCAGCGGACGGCCAATCTTCGGCTCCGTCTTCGCTCCGCGCTCCACTCGCGCGTGCGTCGAGTACGTCGTGTCCTCCGTCGGGCCGTAGAGGTTGTTGACCTCCTTCACCTGCGGCAAGGCGTACAGCGCTTGCACCAGCCGGTTTGGGAGTGCCTCGCCCGCGAGGTTCACCGTCTGCACCGTCGGCGGGATGCCTCCGCTGCGCACCAGCTCCGCCACGGCCGACGGCACCGTATTCAGCAGCGTCACGCGCCCAGCTTCCTTCAGTCCGGCCAGGGCCAGCGCGTTCTCCGCCACCACCACCGTGCCGCCGCTCACCAACGGGGCGAAGACTTCGAACACCGACAGGTCGAAGTTCAACGACGTCGCCGCGAGTACGCCCTTCAGCTGCTCCGGCTTGAAGGTGCCTGTGGCCCAGTGGAGGAAGGCCACCGCGCTGGCGTGCGTCACCGCCACGCCCTTCGGACGGCCCGTGCTTCCCGACGTGTACAGCACGTACGCCAGCTGGCTCGGGACGCTGCTCACCTTCAACGGCGTGGTGACGTAGCCGTCCAGCACCTTGGCATCCGTGTCGAGCCGCACGCGCTGGCCCGTGTACTCCGGCAGCACGCCTTCCAGGCTCGCCTGTGTCACCACCACCGGAGCGCCCGTGCCCTCCAGCATGTAGGCCAGACGGTCCTTCGGGTACGTCGCGTCCAACGGGACGTACGTCGCGCCCGCCTTCAGTACGCCCAGCAGCGCCACCACCATCGCTTCCGTGCGCTCCACGCACACGCCCACCCGGCTCTCCTCCCCTACTCCCAACGCCATCAGGTGACGTGCCAGTTGGTTGGCCCGTGCCTCCACCTGCGCATACGTCAGCAGCGCTCCCTCGTACACGACCGCCACCGCGTCCGGCGTCTTCGCCGCCTGCGCCGCGAAGAGCCCGTGGACGGTCTCCGTCGTCTCACGCTCCGGGGCCGCCGCACCCGCGAGGTGCTTCAGCACCTGCTGACGCTCCTGTGCCTCCAGCAGCGGCAGGTCCCAGATGCTGGCGTCCGCATCCTTCGCGATGCCTTCCAGCAGCACCGCCAGGTGCCCCAGCATCCGCTGGGCCGTCTGCGCGTCGTACAGGTCGGTGTTGTATTCGAGCGACGCCGCGAGGCCCCGGCCCGTCTCCGCCATGGCCAGTGACAGCTCGAACTTCGCGGCTCCGCTCCCGGTATCGACTTCGTGCAGCGCCAGCCCTTCGTCTCCGGGCTGCCTTCCGTCCGGCCCCTTCGCGTTGTTCTGCAGGGTGAACATCACCTGGAACAGCGGCGAGCGGCTCAGGTCACGCTCCGGCTTCAGCTCCTCCACCAGCTTCTCGAACGGCACCTCCTGGTACGCGTACGCGCCCAGGGTCGTCTCCTTCACCTGACGCAGCACCTGCCGGAAGCTCGCGCCGTCCTCCAGCTTCGTGCGCAGCACCAGCGTGTTGACGAAGAAGCCGATGAGGCCTTCCAGCTCCGTGCGGTTGCGGCCCGCGATGGGCGTCCCCACGCTGATGTCCTGCTGCCCGCTGTAACGCGCCAGCAGCACCTGCCACGCCGCCAGCAGCACCATGAAGGACGTTGCGCCCTCCTGCCGTGCCAGCGCCGACACCGCGTCTTCCATCGCCTTCGGCAACGTCACTGACGTGTTCGCGCCCCGGAAGGTCTGCACCGCGGGCCTCGGATGATCCGTGGGCAGCTCGATGGCCCTCGGCGCGCCCTCCAACTGCTGACGCCACCAGGCGAGCTGCGTCTCCAGCACATCACCGCGCAGCCACCCGCGCTGCCAGACCGCGTAGTCCGCGTACTGCACCTCCAGCTCCGGCAGTGGCGAGGGACGCCCCTCCGCGTACGCGGCGTAGAGCGTGGCCACTTCGCGCACCAGCACCCGCATCGACCAGCCGTCCGACACGATGTGGTGCATCACCAGCACCAGCACGTGCTCCTCCTCCGACACCGAGATCAGGGCCGCACGGAAGAGCGGGCCCTGTGCCAGGTCGAACGGACGCGCAGCCTCCTCTTCCGCGAGGCGACGTGCCTCTGCCCGGCGCTCCTCGGTGCCCTGCTCGGAGAGAGGGATGACCCTCAGCGTCTTCGCCGCCAGCGGCGCGATGACCTGGATCGGTTCTCCGTCGACCCCCTGGAAGGTGGTCCGCAGGGCTTCGTGCCGGCGCACCAGCTCCGCGAACGTGCGCTCCAGCGCGGACACATCCACCCGTCCCGTGAACCTCACGGCGGACGGCAGGTTGTAGAGGGCACTGCCCGGCTCCAACTGATCCAGGAACCACAGGCGCTGCTGCGCGAAGGACAGCGGTTCATGTCCCGTGCGCGGCCGGGCCACCAGCGGCGGCTGCTTCGTGCCCTTCCCCTGAGCAACCTCCGCGTCGATCCGCTCCGACAGGCCCTGCAGCACGGGGGCCTCGAAGAGGGCCCTCAGCGGCAGCTCCACCCCGAAGGCCGTCCGGATGCGCGACACGACCTGCGTCGCCAGCAGCGAGTGCCCCCCCAGGGCGAAGAAGTCGTCCTGGGCACCCACCTGCCGCACACCCAGCACCTGCGCCCAGAGAGACGCCAGCGCTTCTTCCGTCGCCGTGCGTGGCGCCTCGTACCTGCCAGCCTGCGACAGAGCCGCCTCCGGCGCCGGGAGGGCCTTGCGGTCCACCTTGCCATTGGCGTTGAGCGGCAGCGCGTCCAGCACCACCAGCGCCGACGGCACCAGGTACTCCGGCAACCGCTGCTTCAGGGCCGCGCGCAGCGCCTGGGCCTCCAGCGCTTCACCCGGCTTCGCCACCACGTACGCGACGAGCCGCTTGCCCGTCGCGGCTTCATCACGCACCACCGCCACGGCCTCGCGGACTCCGGCCTGTGCCACCAGCGCGGCTTCCACTTCGCCCAGCTCGATGCGGTAGCCCCGCACCTTCACCTGGAAGTCCAACCGGCCCAGGTACTCCAGCGTCCCGTCCTCCCTCCAGCGCGCCTTGTCTCCCGTGCGGTACAGCCTCGCTCCGGCACGTCCACTCAGCCCGTCCGGGATGAAGCGCTCCGCCGTCAGGTCCGCGCGGCCCAAGTAGCCCCGCGCCAGGCCCTCGCCGCCCACCAGCAGCTCGCCCGCCACGCCCACCGGCACGGCACGCCCTGCTTCGTCCACCACGTACACGTCCGTGTTCGCGATGGGCCGGCCGAGCGGCACCACCTCCACCGCCTCGCGCGGCGTCTCCCACGTCACGCAGTCGATGCACGCTTCCGTCGGGCCGTACTGATGCACCAGCTTCGCGCCCAGCTTCTTCACGAAGCGCCGGTGCAGGCCCGCTCCCAATGCCTCACCGCCGCAGAAGACGTACCGCAGGCCTTCGCAGCGCTCCACTCCAGCGGTCTCCAGGAAGGTCCCCAGCGGCGCCGGCCCGAAGTGAAGGTGCGTCACTCCGTGCTCCGCCACCGTCTTCACCAGGTACTCCGTGTCGCGCTGGCCTCCCGGCTTCGCCAACACCAGCCGCGCTCCACTCATCAGCGGCGCCCAGACCTCCCAGACGGAGATGTCGAAGCTGCTGGATGCCTTCGCCAGGAACGCGTCGCCAGCCTCCATCGGGAAGCGCTCCTGCCTCCAGTGCAGGTGGTTGACGACGGCGCGGTGTCCCACGCCCACGCCCTTCGGCTTCCCGGTGCTGCCCGACGTGTAGATGACGTACGCCAAGGCGTCCGCATCTCGGGCTGGCTCGCGGGGAGTGCGTTCCAGCGAGGCCCCCGCGGAGAGGGCCTCCTCGATGTGGACCACGCGCGCGGTGGTGACGGGCAGCTCGTGCGCCCGGGCCACATGTGCCAGCACCAGGGCCGCGCCGCTGTCTTCCACCATGAAGCCCAGCCGCTCCGCCGGATACTCGACGTCCAGTGGCACCCAGGCGCCGCCTGCCTTCAGCGTCGCCACCTGCGCCACCACCAGCGCCGCGGAACGCTCCAGCGCCAGGCCCACCTTCACCTCCGGGCCCACGCCCCAGGCGCGCAGCTTGTCCGCCAACGACTCGGCGGCTTCGTTCACCTGCCGGTAGCTGAACGTCCCCTCTTCGCTGACGATCGCCACCGCCTCCGGCGTCTTCCGGGCCTGCGCCTCGAAGAGGCCGTGCAGCGTCGCCTCTCGCGGGAACTCCGCCGCCGTCTGGTTCCACTCCACCAGCACGCGTTGCGCCTCGGCGCCCCGCAGCAGGGCCACCTGCTCGATGCGGGCATCGGGTCGGGCCGTCACTCCTTCCAGGACGACGCCCAGGTGCTTGAGCAGCCGCTTCGCGGTTGCCTCCTCGAAGAGGTCCGTGTTGTACGTCAGCGTCGCCGCCAGACCCTGGCCCGTCTCCGACATCGCCAGCGTCATGTCGAACTTCGCCGTCGCGCCCTCCGTCTCCACCGAGCGCAGCACCAGCCCGCCCGGCAGGGACTGGCCGTTGCCTGTCGGCACGGTGTTCAGCGTGAAGGACACCTGGAACAGCGGCGTGCGGCTCAGGTCGCGCTCCGGCTTCAGCTCCTCCACCAGCTTCTCGAACGGGACCTCCTGGTGCGCGTACGCGCCCAGCGTCATCTCCCGCACCTGGGCCAGCACCTGACGGAAGGAGCGATGCCCCTCCACCTTCGTGCGCAGCACCAGCGTGTTGACGAAGAAGCCGATGAGGCCTTCCAGCTCCGTCTGGTTGCGGCCCGCGATGGGCGTCCCCACGCTGACGTCCTGCTGTCCGCTGTAGCGCGCCAGCACCACCTGCCATGCGGCCAGCAGCAGCATGAAGGACGTCACGCCCTCCCGCTGTGCCAGCACCTTCACCTGCTCCTCCAGGGAGCGCGGCAGTGCCACCGAGTGGCTCGCGCCCCGGAAGCGCTGCACCGCCGGACGCGGCTTGTCGGTCGGCAACTCCAGTGCGGGCGGCGCGCCTTCCAACTGCTGCCGCCACCAGCCGAGCTGCGACTCCAGGACCTCGCCCTTCAGCCAGCCCCGCTGCCACGCGGCGTAGTCCGCGTATTGCACCGGCAGCTCGGACAGGGGCGATTCGTGGCCCTGCGTGAAGGCCGTGTAGAGGGCTCCGACTTCCTTCACCAGCACGCCCATCGACCAGCCGTCCGACACGATGTGGTGCATGACCAGCACCAGCACGTGTTCGGTGGCGCTCAGCCGCAGGAGCCGGGCTCGGAACAACGGGCCCTGGGCCAGGTCGAACGGACGCTGGGATTCCCACTGCGCCCGGCGTTGGGCCTCCGCCTCACGCTCGGCGGTGGGCAACGCTTCGAGGTCCACGAACTCCAGCACCGCCTTCGCCGACGGTGCGACCACCTGTGCTGGCTGGCCGTCACGGACCTGGAAGGTCGTGCGCAGGGCCTCGTGACGCCGCACCAGCTCGTCGAAGGTGCGGCGCAGGGCGTCCACGTCCAATGGACCCGACAGCCGGACGGCCGCGGGCAGGTTGTAGAAGGCACTGCCCGGCTGGAGCTGATCCAGGAACCAGAGTCGCTGCTGCGCGAAGGACAGCGGCTCCTCGCCCGTGCGGGCCTGCTTCACGAGCGCGGGCATCGTCGAGCGACGTCCCGACTGCTGGGCTTCCTCCACCTTCGGGGCGAACTCCGCGACGGTGGGGGCCTCGAAGAGGGATCGCAGCGGCAGCTCGACGCTGAAGGCCGAGCGGATGCGGGACACCGCTTGCGTTGCCAGGAGCGAGTGGCCACCCAGCTCGAAGAAGCTGTCGTGGAGGCCCACCTGCTTCACGCCGAGCACCTGGGCCCAGACGTTCGCCAGCACCTCCTCGGTTTTCGTGCGGGGGGCGACGTAGACGTGCGTGCGCTCCGCGCCTGCCTCCAGCCTGGGCAGGGCCTTGCGGTCCACCTTGCCGTTGGCGTTGAGGGGCAGTGCGGCCAGCGCCACGAAGGCCGAGGGCACCATGTACTCCGGCAGTCGTCCCTTCAGTGCGCTTCGCAGCGCCGTGGCTTCAACGGTGTGGCCCGACTGCGCCACCACGTACGCCACCAGTCGCTTGTCTCCGGGTGCGTCCTCGCGCACCACCACCACCACGTCGCGCACCTGGGGCTGCGCACCCAGCGCCGCTTCGACTTCTCCCAGCTCGATGCGGAAGCCTCGCACCTTCACCTGGAAGTCCATCCGGCCCAGGTACTCCAGCGTCCCGTCTCGGCCCCACCGCACCTTGTCGCCCGTGCGGTAGAGGCGCGCTCCCGGCTTCTGGCTGAAGCCATCCGGTACGAAGCGCTCCGCCGTCAATCCGGGCTGGCCCAGGTAGCCGCGCGCCAGGCCTTCGCCTCCAAGGTACAGCTCTCCGGGCACACCCACCGGTACCGGCCGCCCCTTCGCGTCCAGCACGTAGGCCTGCGTGCCCTCCAGCGGGCGACCAATCCTCGGCTCCGTCTTCGCTCCGCGCTCCACTCGCGCGTGCGTCGAGTACGTCGTGTCTTCCGTCGGGCCGTAGAGGTTGTTGACCTCCTTCACCTGCGGCAAGGCGTACAGCGCCTGCACCAGCCGGTTCGGGAGTGCCTCGCCCGCGAGGTTCACCGTCTGCACCGTCGGCGGGATGCCTCCGCTGCGCACCAGCTCCGCCACGGCCGACGGCACCGTGTTCAGCAGCGTCACGCGCCCGGCTTCCTTCAGTCCGGCCAGGGCCAGCGCGTTCTCCGCCACCACCACCGTGCCGCCGCTCACCAACGGGGCGAAGACTTCAAACACCGACAGGTCGAAGTTCAGCGACGTCGCCGCGAGTACGCCCTTCAACTGCTCTGGCTTGAAGGTCGCCGTGGCCCAGTGGAGGAAGGCCACCGCGCTGGCGTGCGTCACCGCCACGCCCTTCGGACGGCCCGTGCTTCCCGACGTGTACAGCACGTACGCCAGCTGCTGCGCGGTGCTGCTCACCTTCAACGGAGTGGTGGCGTAGCCGCCCAGGACCTTGGCATCCGTGTCGAGCCGCACGCGCTGGCCCGTGTACTCCAGCAGCACGCCTTCCAGGCTCGCCTGCGTCACCACCACCGGCGCGCCCGTGCCCTCCAGCATGTAGGCCAGGCGCTCCTTCGGGTACGTCGCGTCCAGTGGGACGTACGTCGCGCCCGCCTTCAGCACGCCCAGCAGCGCCACCACCATCGCTTCCGTGCGCTCCACGCACACGCCCACCCGGCTCTCTTCTCCCACGCCCAACGTCCGCAGGTGCCGCGCCAGCTGGTTCGCCCGCGCCTCCACCTGCGCATACGTCAACCGCGCGCCTTCATGCACCACCGCCACCGCATCCGGCGTCTTCGCCGCTTGTGCCGCGAACAGGCCGTGGACGGTCTCCGTGGTCTCACGCTCCGGGGCCGGGGTGCCCGCGAAGTGCTTCAGCACCTGCTGACGCTCCTCCGCCTCCAGCAGCGGCAGGTCCCAGACACTCGCATCCGCGTTCTTCGCGATGCTTTCCAGCAGCGCGCCGAGGTGCCCCAGCAGTCGCTGGGCCGTCTCCGCGTCGTACAGGTCGGTGTTGTATTCGAGTGACGCCGCGAGGCCTCGACCCGTCTCTGTCATCCCGAGGGTCAGGTCGAACTTCGCGGTGGTCCCTTCCGTCTCCACCGGGCGCAGGACGAGGCCCGCCGGCAGCGACTCTCCCGAACCGCTCGGCGTGTTCTGCAGGGTGAACATCACCTGGAAGAGCGGCGTGCGGCTCAGGTCGCGCTCCGGCTTCAGCTCCTCCACCAGCTTCTCGAACGGGACCTCCTGGTGCGCGTAGGCACCCAGCGTCGTCTCCTTCACCTGACGCAGCACCTGACGGAAGCTCGCGCCGTCCTCCAGCTTCGTGCGCAGCACCAGCGTGTTGACGAAGAAGCCGATGAGGCCTTCCAGCTCCGTGCGGTTGCGGCCCGCGATGGGCGTTCCCACGCTGATGTCCTGCTGGCCGCTGTAGCGCGCCAGCAGCACCTGCCACGCCGCCAGCAGCACCATGAAGGACGTCGCGCCCTCCTGACGTGCCAGCGTCTTGACGGAATCCTCCAGCGTCTTCGGGAGCACCCGGGACGCATTGGCGCCGTGGAAGGTCTGCACCGCGGGCCGTGCCCGGTCCGTCGGCAACTCCAGTGCGTGCGGTGAGCCTTCGAGTTGCTGACGCCACCAGGACAGCTGCGCCTCCAGCACCTCGCCCTTCAGCCACCCACGCTGCCACGCCGCGTAGTCCGCGTACTGCACCGCCAGCTCCGGCAGCGGCGAAGGACGCCCTTCCGCGTACGCGCTGTAGAGCGCGGTCACTTCACGCACGAGCACGTCCATCGACCAGCCGTCCGACACGATGTGGTGCATCGCCAGCACCAGGACGTGCTCCGAACCGCTCAACCGCATCAGCGTCACCCGGAAGAGCGGGCCCTGGCCCAGGTCGAACGGACGGAGGACCTCGGCGCCCACCTGCTTGCGGAGTTCCGTCTCACGCGAGGCCTCCGGTACGCCCTCCAGTGCCATCAGGCTCCAGGCCACTTCCTGGGACGGCGCGACCACCTGGAAGGGCTGGCCGTCATGCACCTGGAACGTCGTGCGCAGGGACTCGTGGCGGCGCACCAGCTCGTCGAAGGTGCGACGCAGCACCTCCAGGTCCAGTGCACCGGAGAGCCGCACCACCATGGGGAGGTTGTAGGACGTACTCCCGGGCTGGAGCTGATCCAGCAACCACAGCCGCTGCTGGGCGAAGGACAACGGCTCCCGGCCCGTCCGCGCCATGGCTTCCAGCTTCGGCACCGTCAACGCCAGCCCCGTGCTCCGGGCCGCTTCGACCTTGAGGGCGAGCCCTGCCACCGTCGGGGCCTCGAAGAGGGCTCGCAGCGGCAGCTCGACACTGAAGGCCGAGCGGATGCGGGACATCGCCTGCGTCGCCAGCAGCGAGTGGCCACCCAGCTCGAAGAAGCTGTCGTGGAGGCCCACCTGCTTCACGCCGAGCAGCAGCGCCCACAGTCGCGCGAGCACCTCTTCTGTCTCCGTGCGCGGCGCCACGTACTCCTGGGTGCGCTCCGCGCCTGCCTCCGGCTTCGGCAGCGCCTTGCGGTCCACCTTGCCGCTGGCGTTGAGCGGCAGCGCTTCCAGCACCACGAAGGCCGACGGCACCATGTACTCCGGCAGCCGTCCCTTCAGCGCACTCCGCAGCGTCGCGGCGTCCACCCCGTGCCCGGGCTGCGCCACCACGTACGCCACCAGTCGCTTGTCGCCGGGTGCGTCCTCGCGCACCACCACCACCACGTCGCGCACCTGCGGCTGCGCACCCAGCACCGCCTCGACTTCGCCCAGCTCGATGCGGAAGCCTCGCACCTTCACCTGGAAGTCCATGCGGCCCAGGTACTCCAGCGTGCCGTCGCGGCCCCACCGCGCCTTGTCGCCCGTGCGGTACAGGCGCGCTCCCGGCTCCTCGCTGAAGCCGTCCGGCACGAAGCGCTCCGCCGTCAGTCCGGGCTGGCCCAGGTAGCCGCGCGCCAGGCCTTCGCCTCCGAGGTACAACTCTCCGGGCACACCCACCGGAACCGGCTGCCCGTTCGCGTCCAGCACGTACGTCCGGACATTGAGCAGCGGCCCTCCCAACGTGGGCCGCGTGCCTTGCTGGACCGCGATGGCCGTCGCGTCCACGGTGCACTCCGTGGGGCCGTACACGTTGAAGGTGCGCGTGCGCTCCGACGCGCCCAGCACCTCCCACGTCGCCTCATCGACGGCCTCACCGCCGGAGACCACAAGCTCCGGGGCGCCTTCTCCCTCCAGCAGTCCCTCCTGCAACAGCAGACGCAACAGCGACGGCGTGCAGTCGAGCGCGACGACCCGATTCCTCCGCTGCCACGCCACCATCGCCTCCGCGTCCTTCCGCGTGGCTTCCGGGACGATGCACAGGCAGTGGCCGTCAAGCAGCTGCACGAGCTGCTGGACGGAGGCGTCGAAGACGAGCGGCGCGTTGAGGCTCACTCGCGAGCCCGCGGGCAGCCCCTGGTAGACGGTCCGCTTCAGGCCCTGGTGCAGGTTGAGCACCGAGCTGTGACGCACCATCACGCCCTTCGGACGGCCCGTGCTTCCGGACGTGTAGAGCACATACGCCAGCTGCTCCGCGGCGCCGGTGTCTCCCAGGCTGTCCGTCGCGTACGCGGCCAGCACGTCCGCATCCGAGTCCAGCCGCACGCGCTGCCCGGTGAACTCCGGCAGCACGTCCTCCAGGCCCGTCTGTGTCACCACCACCCGAGCGCCCGTCCCCTCCAGCATGTAGGCCAGACGGTCCTTCGGGTACATCGCGTCCAGCGGCACGTAGGCGGCCCCTGCCTTCAGCACGCCCAGCAACGCCACCACCAATTCGGCCGAGCGTTCCACGCACACGCCCACCCGGCTCTCCTCCCCCACGCCCAACGTTCGCAGGTGACGCGCCAGCTGGTTCGCCCGCGCCTCCACCTGCGCGAACGTCAGCCCCGCGCCTTCGTGCGCCACCGCCACCGCATCCGGCGTCTTTGCCGCCTGCGCCGCGAAGAGACCGTGGAGGGTTTCCGTGCCCTCACGCTCCGGGGCCACCGTGCCCGCGAAGTGCTTCAGCACGCGCTGACGCTCCTCCGCCTCCAGCAGCGGCAGGTCCCAGACGCTCGCATCCGCGTCCTTCGTGAGCCCGCGCAGCAACGTCCCCAGGTGTCCCAGCAGCCGCTGGGCCGTCTGTGCGTCGTACAGATCGGTGTTGTATTCGAGCGACGCCGCGAACCCCTGGCCCGTCTCCGACATCGTCAACGTCAGGTCGAACTTCGCCGTCGCGCCTTCCGTCTCCACCGGACGCAACGTCAACCCGCCACCGCCGGTCAGGGCTTCGTCCGGTCCCTTCGCGCTGTTCTGCAGGGTGAACATCACCTGGAAGAGCGGTGAACGGCTCAGGTCGCGCTCCGGCTTCAGCTCCTCCACCAGCTTCTCGAACGGGACCTCCTGGTGCGCGTAGGCGCCCAGGGTCGTCTCCTTCACCTGACGCAGCACCTGCCGGAAGGACGGACTGCCCTCCAGCCGCGAGCGGATCACCAGCGTGTTGACGAAGAAGCCGATGAGGCCTTCCAGCTCCGTGCGGTTGCGGCCCGCGATGGGCGTGCCCACGCTGATGTCCTGTTGGCCGCTGTAGCGCGCGAGCAACACCTGCCACGCCGCGAGCAGCACCATGAAGGACGTCGCGCCTTCCTGGCGTGCCAGCGCCGACACCGCCTCTTCCAGCGCCTTTGGCAACTGCACCGACGTGTTCGCACCCCGCACCGTCTGGACCGCGGGCCTGGGCCGATCCGTCGGCAACTCGATGGCCCTCGGGGCCCCCTCCAGCTGCTGACGCCACCAGGACAGCTGCGATTCCAGCACGTCGCCCTGGAGCCATCCGCGCTGCCACGCCGCGTAGTCCGCGTACTGCACCGCCAGCTCCGGCAGCGGCGAGGGACGCCCTTCCGTGTACGCGGCGTAGAGCGCGACCACCTCGCGCACCAGCACCCGCATCGACCAGCCGTCCGACACCGCGTGGTGCATGACCAGCACCAGCACGTGCTCCTGCTCCGACTCCGTGAGCAGCGACGCGCGGACGAGCGGGCCCTGCGCCAGGTCGAACGGACGCGCGGCTTCCGTCTCCACGACACGCCGGACTTCGTCCTGCCGTGCATCCGGCGCTCGCTGGGAGAGATCAGTGAGGACCAGCGTCCCGGAGGTCGCTGGCGTGATGACCTGGACCGGCTCGCCGTCACGGACCTGGAACGTGGTCCGCAGGGCCTCATGCCGACGCACCAGCTCCGCGAACGTGCGCTCCAGGGCCGGCACGTCCAGTCGCCCCGACAGCCGCAGGGCGACGGGCAGGTTGTAGTGCGCACTTCCCGGCTGGAGTTGATCCAGGAACCACAGGCGCTGCTGCGCGAAGGAGAGCGGTTCGGCTCCCGTCCTCGCCACGGGCACCAGGGCAGGAACCCCGGCCCCCGCGGTGTCGTGGATCGCACGCACCGCTTCGTCCACCTTCCTTGCGAGGCCGGACACCGTGGGTGCCTCGAAGAGCGCACGCAGCGGCAGCTCCACGCCGAACGCTGAACGGATGCGGGACATCGCCTGCGTGGCCAGCAGCGAGTGGCCGCCCAGCTCGAAGAAGCTGTCCTCCGCCCATACCTGGGGCACGCCCAGGACCTGGGCCCAGAGGCTCGCCAGCAACACCTCCGTCGGGGTGCTCGGGGTCACCTGCTGGTCCGGACGAGACGGGCCCGCCTCGGGTGCCGGCAGTGCGCGCCGGTCCACCTTGCCGCTGGTGTTGAGCGGCAGCGCGTCCAGCGCCACGAACGCCGATGGCACCATGTACTCGGGCAGCTGCTCGCGCAGGAAGGCGTGGAGCACGCCCGTCTCCAGCGTCGCTCCGCCTTCGCCCACGACGTACGCCACCAGTCGCTTGCCACCCCGGGCGTCATCGCGCGTGACGACCACGCACTCGCGCACCGTCGGGTGCAGGGTGAGCGCCTGTTCGATCTCTCCGAGCTCGATGCGGAAGCCACGCACCTTGACCTGATCATCGGCGCGGCCCAGGAACTCCAACGTCCCTTCGGCCAGCCAGCGCACCCGGTCGCCGGTCCGATACAGCCGGGCTCCGGGCTCGGTGGTGAACGGATCCGGGATGAAGCGCTCCGCCGTCAGCTCGGGCCTGCGCAGGTAGCCGCGCGACACGCCCGCTCCCGCGACGTACAGCTCGCCACCGACCCCGACAGGGACTGGCCGCAGGCGGGCGTCCAACACGTAGGCCCGCATGTTGGTGATGGGCTGACCGATGGGAGGCGCCTGTGTCGAGGTATTCACCGCGGCCGCGGTGGAGACCACGGTCCCTTCCGTGGGGCCGTAGTGGTTGACGACATCGAACGGCAGGCCGTCGACGTCCACGCCGTGCAACCGGTCTCCGCCCGTCAGCAGCGTCCGGAGCGATGTCGGTCCGGACCACTCCTGAGCGATCACCGCTTCGGCGAGCACCGTGGGCAGGAACGCGATGTTGATGCGCCGAGCTGTCAGCCAGCGCAACAACTCAACGGGCGCGGTGCGCACCTCTTCCGGCGGAAGGTGCAAGCTCGCACCCGCGGCCAGCGTGGGCCAGATCTCCCAGACGGACGCGTCGAAGGCCAGGCCCGCGAGCTGCGTCGTGCGGTCCGCTGTCTTCACCCCGTAAGCGTGCTGATGCCACGTCACCAGGTGGGTAAGGTTCGCGTGTTCGACCTCCACGCCCTTCGGCCTTCCGGTGGAGCCCGACGTGTAGATGACGTAGGCGAGCTGCCTCGCCGCCACCGGGGCCAGGGGTCCGGCCTCCGGGGCCGCGAGGGTCTCCCAGTCCGAGTCCAGGCACAGCACATGCGCCGGTCCTTCCGGCAACGTCTCACGCAGCGAGCGCTGCGAGAGCACCACCGGCATCCGGGCGTCTTCCAGCAGGTACGCCAGTCGCTCGCGAGGATGGGCCGGATCCAACGGGACGTACGCGCCGCCCGCCTTGAGCACGGCCAGCATGCCCACGACCATCTCGGGCGAGCGCTCCACGCACAGGCCCACGCGGACCTCGGGCCCCACGCCCAACGCGCGCAGGTGCCGGGCGAGTCGGTTCGACCGGGCCTCCAGCTCGCCGTACGTCAGCTTCACGCCGGTGGCCGACTCCACCGCCAACGCATCGGGCGCCCGCGCGGCCTGGGCCGCGACACGCTCGTGTACGGCTCCGTCCTCCGGGAAGTCGACGCGGGTGTCGTTCCAGAGCACCAGGACCTGCTGACGTTCGGCCGCATCCAGCAGCGGCACGTCCCACACGTCCGCATCCGCGTCCTTCGCGAGTCCCTCCAGCAGCAACCCCAGGTGCTTCAACATCCGCTCCGCCGTCGTCGGGTCGAAGAGGTCCGTGTTGAACTCGAGCGACGCGAGGAGGCCCGTGGCGTCGTCCATCATCGACAACGTCAGGTCGTACTTGGCCGTGTCTCCGGGTGTTTCGAGCGAGCGCAGGGACAGCGTGCCCTCGGAGGACGGTGCCTCCGGCGTTCCGGACTCCGCGTTCTGCAGGGTGAACATCACCTGGAAGAGCGGCGGGCGGCTCAGGTCGCGCTCCGGCTTCAGCTCCTCCACCAGCTTTTCGAATGGCACTTCCTGGTGCGCGTACGCACCCAGCGTCGCCTCCTTCACCTGACGCAGCACCTGCCGGAAGCTCGCGCCGTCCTCCAGCTTCGTGCGCAGCACCAGCGTGTTGACGAAGAAGCCGATGAGCCCTTCCAGCTCCGTGCGGTTGCGGCCCGCGATGGGCGTTCCCACGGAGAGGTCCTGCTGCCCGCTGTAGCGGGCCAGCAGCACCTGCCACGCCGCCAGCAGCACCATGAAGGGCGTCGCGCCCTCCTGGCGTGCCAGGGCCTTGAGCTGCTCTCCGAGCCCCTTCGGCCAATGCGCCGACCGATGGGCACCCCGGAACGTCTGCACCGCGGACCGAGGCCGGTCCGTGGGCAACTCCAGCGCGTGCGGTGCGTCCGCGAGCTGCTGACGCCACCAGGACAGCTGCGCTTCCAGCACGTCGCCCTGGAGCCAGCCGCGCTGCCAGGTCGCGTAGTCCGCGTACTGCACCGGGAGCTCCGGCAAGGGAGACGGACGGCCCTGCGAGAAGGCCGTGTAGAGCGCTCCCACTTCGCGCACGAGGACGCCCGTGGACCAGCCGTCGGACACGATGTGGTGCATCACCAGCACCAGGACGTGATCCTGCTCGGTCAGACGCAACAGCGTGATGCGGAGCAGGGAGTCCCGACTCAAGTCGAAGGGACGCCGCGCTTCCAGTTCGACACGGCGGCGCATGTCGGCTTCGCGCTGCGTGGCATCCACCGCATCGAGCACCACGACTTCCCATGCCAGGTCGCGCGTGGGGTCGATGTGCTGGACGGGCTGGCCGTCTCGCACCTGGAAGGTCGTGCGCAGGGACTCGTGACGCCGCACCAGCTCCTGGAAGGTGCGCTGCAGGGCGTCGATGTCCAGCGCGCCCGTGAGGCGCACCGTCGCGGGCAGGTTGTACGACGCACTCCCGGGCTGGAGCTGATCCAGCAGCCAGAGGCGCTGCTGCGCGAAGGACAGCGGCTCCGCGCCCGTGCGGACGGAAGCTACCAGCTTCGGCGCGGACAGCCCCTGGTTCGAGGCCTCCACCTTGAGCGCCAGCTCGGCGACCGAGGGGGCTTCGAAGAGGGCTCGCAGCGGCAGCTCGACGTTGAACGCCGTGCGGATGCGCGACACCGCCTGTGTCGCCAGGAGCGAGTGGCCGCCCAGCTCGAAGAAGTTGTCGTGGAGGCCCACCTGCTTCACGCCGAGGACTGCTTCCCAGAGTGAACCGAGGACGATTTCTGTCTGAGTACGGGGGGCGACGTAGATGCGCGTGCGCTCCGCGCCTGCCTCGGGCCTGGGCAGGGCCTTGCGGTCCACCTTGCCGTTGGCGTTGAGGGGCAGTGCGGCCAGCGCCACGAAGGCCGACGGCACCATGTACTCCGGCAGTCGTCCCTTCAGCGCGCTCCGCAGCGCCGCGGCCTCCACGGTGTGGCCCGGCTGCGCCACCACGTAGGCCACCAGTCGCTTGTCTCCGGGTACGTCCTCGCGCACCACCACCACCACGTCGCGCACCTGGGGCTGCGCGCCCAGTGCTGCTTCGACTTCGCCCAGCTCGATGCGGAAGCCTCGCACCTTCACCTGGAAGTCCATCCGGCCCAGGTACTCCAGCGTGCCGTCCCGGCCCCACCGCACCTTGTCGCCCGTGCGGTAGAGGCGCGCTCCCGGCTTCTGGCTGAAGCCGTCCGGTACGAAGCGCTCCGCCGTCAGCCCCGGCTGGCCCAGGTAGCCGCGCGCCAGGCCTTCGCCTCCGAGGTACAGCTCTCCCGGGACGCCCACCGGTACCGGCTGGCCCTTCGTGTCCAGCACGTACGCCTGCGTGCCTTCCAGCGGACGGCCGATTCGCGGCTCCGTCTTCGCTCCGCGCTCCACCCGCGCGTGCGTCGAGTACGTCGTGTCCTCCGTCGGGCCGTAGAGGTTGTTGACCTCCTTCACCTGCGGCAGCGCGTACAGCGCCTGCACCAGCCGGTTCGGCAGCGCTTCACCCGCGAGGTTCACCGTCTCCACCGTCGGCGGGATGCCTCCGCTGCGCACCAACTCCGCCACGGCCGACGGCACCGTGTTCAGCAACGTCACCCGGTGCGCTTCCTTCAGTCCGGCCAGGGCCAGTGCGTTCTCCGCGACCACCACCGTGCCGCCACTCACCAACGGGGCGAAGACTTCGAACACCGACAGGTCGAAGTTCAACGACGTCGCCGCGAGTACGCCCTTCAGCTGCTCCGGCTTGAAGGTGCCTGTGGCCCAGTGGAGGAAGGCCACCGCGCTGGCGTGCGTCACCGCCACGCCCTTCGGACGGCCCGTGCTTCCCGACGTGTACAGCACGTACGCCAACTGCTGCGCGGCACCCGTGGTGCTCAGGGCCGCTTCCGGATACGCGGCCAACACGCCCGCGTCCGTGTCCAACTTCACGCGCTGCCCCGTGTACTCCGGCAACACGTCTTCCAGGCTCGCCTGCGTCACCACCACTGGCGCGCCCGTGCCCTCCAGCATGTAGGCCAGGCGCTCCTTCGGGTACGTCGCGTCCAGCGGCACGTACGTCGCGCCCGCCTTCAGCACGCCCAGCAGCGCCACCACCATCGCTTCGGTGCGCTCCACGCACACGCCCACCCGGCTCTCTTCTCCCACGCCCAACGTCCGCAGGTGACGCGCCAACTGGTTCGACCGCGCCTCCACCTGCGCGTACGTCAACCGCGCGCCTTCATGCACCACCGCCACTGCGTCCGGCGTCTTCGCCGCCTGCGCCGCGAAGAGCCCGTGGACGGTCTCCGACGTCTCACGCTCCGGGGCCGGAGTACCCGCGAAGTGCTTCAGCACCTGCTGGCGCTCCTCCGCCTCCAGCAGCGGCAGATCCCAGACGCTCGCGTCCGTGTCCTTCGCGATGCCTTCCAACAGCATGCCCAGGTGTCCGAGCAACCGCTGTGCGGTCTGCGCGTCGTACAGGTCGGTGTTGTACTCAAGCGACGCCGCGAGGCCTTGCTCCGTCTCCGCCATTCCGAGGGTCAGGTCGAACTTCGCCGTCGCCCCTTCGGTGTTGAGCGACCGCAGCGCGAGTCCCTCGGTCGGACGCACCTCTCCCGTGTTGGGCGAGACCGTCTGCAACGTGAACATCACCTGGAACAGCGGCGTGCGGCTCAAGTCGCGTTCCGGGCTCAGCTCCTCCACCAGCTTCTCGAACGGGACCTCCTGGTGCGCGTACGCGCCCAGCGTCGTCTCCTTCACCTGACGCAGCACCTGACGGAAGGACGGACTGCCTTCCAGCCGCGAGCGGATCACCAGCGTGTTGACGAAGAAGCCGATGAGCCCTTCGAGCTCCGTGCGGTTGCGGCCCGCGATGGGCGTTCCCACGCTGATGTCCTGCTGCCCGCTGTAGCGGGCCAGCAGCACCTGCCACGCCGCCAGCAGCACCATGAAGGACGTCGCGCCCTCCTGACGTGCCAGCGTCTTCAGCGACTCGTTCAATGACTTCGGCAACACGCGGGACGCGTTGGCGCCGTGGAAGCGCTGCACCGCGGGCCTTGGGCGGTCCGCCGGCAGCTCCAGCGCATGCGGTGCGCCGGCCAACTGCTGACGCCACCAGCCGAGCTGCGCCTCCAGGACCTCGCCTCGCAGCCAGCCGCGCTGCCACGTCGCGTAGTCCGCGTACTGCACCGTCAGCTCCGGCAGCGGCGACGCACGGCCCGCCGCATACGCGCCGTAGAGCGCGGACACTTCGCGCACCAGCACGTCCATCGACCAGCCGTCGGACACGATGTGGTGCATCACGAGCACCAGCGCGTGTTCCGTCTCCGTCAGCCGCACCAACGTCGCGCGGAAGAGCGGGCCCTGGCTCAGGTCGAACGGACGATGGGCATCCGCGTTAACCTGCTTCCGGAGCTCCGTCTCACGCTGCGACTCGGACAGGCCGTCCAGTGACGTGAAGGCCCAGGCCAGTTCCTGCGAGGGAGCGACCACCTGGAAGGGCTGACCGTCGTGTACCTGGAAGGTCGTGCGCAGGGACTCGTGACGCCGCACCAGCTCGTCGAAGGTGCGGCGCAGGGCCACCACGTCGAGCGCGCCCGAAAGACGCACCGCCAGCGGGAGGTTGTACGACGCGCTTCCGGGCTGGAGCTGATCCAGCAGCCACAGCCGCTGCTGCGCGAAGGACAGGGGTTCCCGACCCGTCCGAGGCAGTGCCTCCAGGCGGGGAGCCGTCAATGCGAGCCCCGCGCTTCGGGCTGCCTCCACCTTGAGGGCCAGCTCCTCGACCGTGGGGGCCTCGAAGAGGGCTCGCAGCGGCAGCTCGACGTTCAACGCCGTGCGGATGCGCGACACCGCCTGCGTCGCCAGCAGCGAGTGGCCGCCCAGCTCGAAGAAGCTGTCGTGGAGGCCCACCTGCTTCACGCCCAGCACATGGGCCCAGACGTTCGCCAGTCCTTCCTCGGTTTTCGTGCGGGGGGCGACGTAGATGCGCGTGCGCTCCGCACCTGCCTCCGGCCTGGGCAGGGCCTTGCGGTCCACCTTGCCGTTGGCGTTGAGGGGCAGCGCTTCCAGCACCACGAAGGCCGACGGCACCATGTACTCCGGCAACCGGCCCTTCAGTGCGCTTCGCAGCGCCGTGGCCTCCACGGTGTGGCCCGGCTGCGCCACCACGTAGGCCACCAGTCGCTTGTCTCCGGGTGCGTCCTCGCGCACCACCACCACCACGTCGCGCACGGACGGCTGCGCGCCCAGTGCGGCTTCGACTTCGCCCAGCTCGATGCGGAAGCCTCGCACCTTCACCTGGAAGTCCATCCGGCCCAGGTACTCCAGCGTGCCGTCGCGGCCCCACCGCACCTTGTCGCCCGTGCGGTACAGCCGCGCGCCGGGCTTCTGGCTGAAGCCGTCCGGCACGAAGCGCTCCGCCGTCAGCCCGGGCTGGCCCAGGTAGCCTCGCGCCAGGCCTTCGCCTCCGAGGTACAGCTCTCCCGGGACGCCCACCGGTACCGGCTGCTCCTTCGTGTCCAGCACGTAGGCCTGCGTGCCTTCCAGCGGGCGGCCAATCTTCGGCTCCGTCTTCGCTCCGCGCTCGACTCGCGCGTGCGTCGAGTACGTCGTGTCCTCCGTCGGGCCGTAGAGGTTGTTGACCTCCTTCACCTGCGGCAGCGCGTACAGCGCTTGCACCAGCCGGTTCGGCAGCGCCTCACCCGCGAGGTTCACCGTCTGCACCGTCGGCGGGATGCCTCCGCTTCGCACCAACTCCGCCACGGCGGACGGCACCGTGTTCAGCAGCGTCACGCGCCCGGCTTCCTTCAGCCCGGCCAGGGCCAGCGCGTTCTCCGCCACCACCACCGTGCCGCCGCTCACCAACGGGGCGAAGACTTCAAACACCGACAGGTCGAAGTTCAGCGACGTCGCCGCCAGCACGCCCTTCAGTTGCTCTGGCTTGAAGGTGCCCGTGGCCCAGTGGAGGAAGGCCACCGCGCTGGCGTGCGTCACTGCCACGCCCTTCGGACGGCCCGTGCTTCCCGACGTGTACAGCACGTACGCCAGCTGATTCGGGACGCTGCTCACCTTCAGCGGCGTGGTGACGTAGCCGTCCAGCACCCTGGCATCCGTGTCCAACTTCACGCGCTGGCCCGTGTACTCCGGCAGCACGCCTTCCAGGCTCGCCTGCGTCACCACCACCGGCGCGCCCGTGCCCTCCAGCATGTAGGCCAGGCGCTCCTTCGGGTACGTCGCGTCCAGCGGCACGTACGCCGCGCCCGCCTTCAGCACGCCCAGCAGCGCCACCACCATCGCTTCCGTGCGCTCCACGCACACGCCCACCCGGCTCTCCTCCCCCACGCCCAACGTCCGCAGGTGACGCGCCAACTGGTTCGCACGCGCCTCCACCTGCGCGTACGTCAACCGCGCGCCCTCGTACACGACCGCCACTGCGTCCGGCGTCTTCGCCGCCTGCGCCGCGAAGAGCCCGTGGACGGTTTCCGTCGTCTCACGCTGCGGGGTCGGAGTGCCCGCGAAGTGCTTCAGCACCTGCTGGTGCTCCTCCGCCTCCAGCAGCGGCAGGTCCCAAACACTCGCATCCGCGTTCTTCGTGATCGCGCCCAGCAACGTTCCGAGATGCCCCAACAGCCGCTGGGCCGTCTCTGCGTCGTACAGGTCGGTGTTGTACTCAAGCGATGCCGCGAGGCCCCGGCCCGTCTCCGCCATTCCCAGCGACAGGTCGAACTTCGCCGTGGTCCCTTCCGTCTCCACCGGGCTCAGCACGAGCCCGCCCGGCAGCGCTTGTCCTGATCCACCCGGCGTGTTCTGGAACGTGAACATCACCTGGAAGAGCGGCGAGCGGCTCAGGTCGCGCTCCGGCTTCAGCTCCTCCACCAGCTTCTCGAACGGCACTTCCTGGTGCGCATACGCGCCCAGCGTCGTCTCGCGAACCTGGCGCAGCACCTCACGGAAGCTTGCGCCGTCCTCCAGCTTCGTGCGCAGCACCAGCGTGTTGACGAAGAAGCCGATGAGCCCTTCCAGCTCCGTGCGGTTACGGCCCGCGATGGGCGTGCCCACGGTGATGTCCTGCTGTCCGCTGTAGCGGGCCAGCAGCACCTGCCACGCCGCCAGCAGCACCATGAAGGGCGTCGCACCCTCCTGACGCGCCAGGGCCGCCACTCCCTCCTCCAGGGCTCGCGGCAACTGGAGCCCGGTCCTCGCGCCCTGGAAGCTCTGCGTCGCCGGGCGCGGCCGGTCCGTGGGCAGCTCCAGCGCGTGCGGCGCTCCCTCCAACTGCTGACGCCACCAGCCGAGCTGGCCCTGCAGCACCTCGCCTCGCAGCCAGCCGCGCTGCCACGCCGCGTAGTCCGCGTACTGCACTTCCAGCTCTGGCAGCGGCGACGCTCGGCCTGCCGCATACGCGCTGTAGAGCGCGGCCACTTCGCGCACCAGCACGTCCATCGACCAGCCGTCGGACACGATGTGGTGCATCACGAGCACCAGCACGTGCTCCGTCTCCGACAGCCGCGCCAGCTTCGCGCGGAAGAGCGGACCCCGGCTCAGATTGAACGGACGGGTGGCCTCCTCCCTGGCGAACCGGTTCACTTCGGCGGCCTGCTCGGAGGCGGTCCGTCCCGCGAGCGCGATCACTTCGAGCGCGGACGCGACCCGGGGAGCGATGACCTGGACCGGCTGACTGTCGCGAGTCTCGAAGGTCGTCCGCAACGCTTCGTGCCGACGCACCAACTCCGTGAACGTGCGCTCCAACGCAGGCACATCCAGGCGCCCCGCCAGCTTCACCGCGGTGGCCATGTTGTAGGAGGCGCTGCCCGGCTGGAGCTGATCCAGGAACCACAGCCGCTGCTGCGCGAACGACAGCGGCAGGTCGCTCGCGGCGCGGTCCACCGCCACGAGCTTCGGGACCACGGCTTCCTGCCCTGCCCGCTGCGCCGCTTCCACTCGCAGCGCGAGCTTGGCCACGGTGGACGCCTCGAAGAGCGCGCGCAGGGGCAACTCCACTCCGAAGGCGCTCCTCACCCGCGACATCGCCTGCGTCGCCAGCAGCGAGTGCCCACCCAGGTCGAAGAAGTTGTCCTCCGCCCCCACCTTCGCCACGCCCAGCACCTGCGCCCACACCTGCGCCAGCAACTCCTCTGTCGGCGTGCGCGGGGCCACGAAGTGCGCCGTCTCCTGCGCTCCGTCCGGCGTCGGCAGGGCCTTGCGGTCCACCTTCCCGTTGGGCGTCAGTGGCAGCGCGTCCAGCACCACGAAGGCCGCCGGCACCATGTACTCCGGCAGTCGCTCGCGCAGGAAGTCGCGCAACTGCACGCTGTCCGTGCCCTCGGGGGCCACCACGTACGCGATGAGGCGGCGCGGGTCCTCGCGCAGCAGCACCACCGCCGTGCGCACCGCGGAGTGCTTGCCCAGCACCGACTCGATTTCGCCCAGCTCCACGCGGAAGCCACGCAGCTTCACCTGCGTGTCCGCCCGGCCCAGGAATTCGATGTTCCCGTCCGCCAGGTGCCGCGCCCTGTCGCCGGAGCGGTACAGCCGTGAGCCCGATGCCCCGTAGGGATTCGGAACGAAGCGCTCCGCCGTCAATTCCGGACGGTGGCAGTAGCCACGCGTCACGCCTTCGCCGCCGATGTACAGCTCGCTCGCCACGCCCGAAGGCACCGGCTTCAAGGCCGCGTCCAGCACGTACATCCGCACGTTGGCGAAGGGCTTCCCAATCGGCACCAGCCGGTTGTCCCCTGCCGCCAGCGCGTCACTCTCAAACCACGTGCTGTCGATGGTGGTTTCGCTGATGCCGTAGGAGTTGATGAGGCGCGTCTTTGCGCCAATCACGCCCCGGATGCGCCGGTACTCATTCACGTACCAGGCGTCGGAGCCCGCGATGAGGACCTTCATCGCCTCCAGTCGCTGGCCCGTCTCCTCCAGGTGCTGCAACAGCCCGCGAAGCACCGCCGGGACGAACTCCGCGCAGTCGATGCGCTCCTCTTCCATCAACCCGTGCAGCCTCTGCGGCTCCAGCAGCCACTCGCGCGGGCAGAGCACCAGCTTCGCGCCCGAGCACAGCGCGCGGGACAAGTCGCCGCCGAAGACGTCGAAGGAGAAGCTCGCCATCTGCAGGTGGCTTCGGCACGCCTCCTTCAGCGCATAGCTTCGCTCCCAGCCCAGGTACGCGTTCGCCCAGCTGCGGTGCGAAACCATGACGCCCTTGGGCGTCCCCGTGCTTCCCGACGTGAAGACGACGTAGGCCAGATTCTCCGACTGCGCTGTCCGGGCCGGAGCCTCCGTGGACAGGCCCGCGCGTGCGGGGGCCTCCACGTCCAGCAGGTAGCGCGGCAGGCCTGGGGCCTCCACCGTGCCCTCCAGCGACTGCTGCGTCAGCAGCAGCGACATGCGCGACTCGGACACCATCAGCGCCAGGCGGTCCGCCGGGTAGGACGGATCCAGGGGCACATACGCGCCGCCTGCCTTCAGGATGCCCAGCAGCGCCACCAGCAGGCGCGGCGTACGCTCCAGGCACACGCCCACCAGCACCTCCGGGCCCACGCCCTGGCTTCGCAGGTGGTGCGCCAGCTGGTTCGCCTGCGCGTCCAACTCGCCGTACGTGAGTGCTTTCTCTCCCGGCGCCACCACCGCCGGTGCGTCCGGCGTCAGGCGTGCCTGGGCCGCGAAGCGCTCCGGAATCCCCTGCTCCGTGGGCAGCGCCACGTCGGTGTCGTTCCACTCCACCAGCACCCGCTGCCGCTCGGCCTCGCCCAGCATTGGCAGGTCCAGCACGCGTGCGTCCGGGTGGGCCGCGATGCCCTGCAGCAGCACGCTGAAGTGCGCCAGCATCCGCTGCGCCGTCGCCGCGTCAAAGAGGTCGGTGTTGTACTCGAGGGACGCTGACAGGCCCTGGCCCCGGTCTCCCATATCGAGGGACAGCTCGAACTTCGCGGTGTCGCCTTCGGCATCCAGCGGCTGCAGCCTCAGTCCCGTCGGGAGCTGAGCCGCGGGCAACGGGGCGTTCTGGAGCGAGAACATCACCTGGAAGAGCGACGAACGGCTCATGTCGCGCTCAGGCTTCAGCTCCTCCACCAGCTTCTCGAACGGGACCTCCTGGTGTGCATAGGCGCCCAGCGCCACCTCCCGCACCTGACGCAGCACCTGTCGGAAGGTGGCATCACCGGCGGCCTGCGTGCGCAGCACCAGCGTATTGATGAAGAAGCCGATGAGCCCTTCCAGCTCCGTGCGATTGCGGCCCGCGATGGGCGTCCCCACGCTGATGTCGTCCTGCCCGCTGTAGCGCGAGAGCAGCACCTGCCAGGCCGCGAGCAACGTCATGAAGGGCGTCGTGCCCTCCTCGCGGCTCAGGGCCCAGAGGGCGTCTCGCAGCGACTGGGGCATGGTCACGGAGCAACTGCTGCCCCGGAACGTCTGCACCGCCGGACGCGGCCGGTCCGTGGGCAGCTCCAGCGCGTGCGGCGCTCCGCCCAGCTGCCGCTTCCAATACGAGAGCTGCTCCGCCAGCACGTCTCCCTGCAACCAGCCGCGCTGCCAGGCCGCGTAGTCCGCGTACTGCACCGCCAGCTCCGGCAAGGGCGACGGCTGCCCGGTGCTGTACGCGCCGTAGATCGCGGCCACTTCCCGCACCAGGACGCCGCGCGACCAACCGTCGGAGACGATGTGGTGCACCGACAACAGGAGCACGTGCTCCACGGCCGACAACCGGATCAGCGTCACCCGGAAGAGCGGGCCCCGATCCAGATCGAACGGACGCCGGACTTCAGCCTCGGCCAACGCCTGGGCACGGGCCTCCGCGTCCACCTCGCCCGACAGGTCCACCCACGTCAGGGGCACTTCCGCAGCGGATGCCACCACCTGCACCGGGCTTCCGGCGAGGGCTCGGAACGTCGTGCGCAGGGACTCGTGACGCCGCACCAGTTCGCCGAACGTGCGGCGCAGCGCGGCCACGTCCAGCTCGCCCGACAGCCTCACGGCCGTCGGGATGTTGTAGGAGGTCCCGCCCGGCTCCAGCTGATCCAGGAACCACAGGCGCTGCTGCGCGAACGACAGCGGCAGCGTTTCCGTGCGCTTCACCCGCACCAGGGGCGGCATCCGCATGCCGCTGCCCGCATGGATCGCGAGGTCGATGCGCGTGGCCAGCCGCTCCAACACCGCGTCCTCGAACAACGCGCGCAGCGGCAGCTCCACCTGGAACGTCTGGCGGATGCGGGAGATGGCCTGCGTCGCCAGCAGCGAGTGCCCACCCAGCTCGAAGAAGCTGTCGCCCAGACCCACCTGCTTCGCGCCCAGCAGCGCACTCCAGATGCTCGCGAGCTGCTGCTCGGTCGGCGTGCGCGGCGCGATGAAGCCTCGCGCGTCCGCTTCCGTGTGCTCGGGCTTCGGCAGGGCCTTGCGGTCCACCTTGCCGTTGGCGTTGAGCGGCAGCGCCTCCAGCACCATCAGGGCCGACGGCACCATGTACTCCGGCAGCCGCCCCTTCAGCTCGCTTCGCAGGGTCGTGACGTCCAGGGCCTGCCCCGGCTTCGCCACCACGTACCCCACCAGCCGCTTGTCTCCAGGCACGTCCTCGCGCGCCACCACCACCGCTTCGCGCACGCCTTCGCAGGCGGCAAGCCCCGCCTCCACTTCGCCCAGTTCCACGCGGTAGCCGCGCACCTTCAACTGGAAGTCCACGCGGCCCAGGAACTCCAGCTTCCCGTCCTCCCGCTGCCGGACCTTGTCGCCCGTCCGGTAGAGGCGTGCCCCGGGCTCCTCGCTGTACGCGTCCGGCACGTACCGCTCCGCCGTCAACTCCGGACGGCCCACGTACCCGCGCGTCACCACCGCGCCGCCCACGTACAGCTCTCCCGCCACCCCTCGCGGCACCGGACGCCCGCTCGCGTCCAGCACGTACATCCGTGCATTGCCAATCGGCCGACCCAGCGCCAGCGTCGCCGCGCCTTCCTCCCACGTGCCTTCCACGGGATTCGTCAGCACGCCGACCGTCGTCTCCGTCGGGCCGTAGTGGTTGAAGACAGCGCACTCCGGCGCAAGCCTCCGCACCATCTCCACCAGCGCCCGGTCCGACGCCTCGCCGCCCACCACCAGTCGCTTCAGCGGCAGCACCTGCTTCGCATTCGCTCCACTCAGCAAAGCCCGCAGGTGCGAGGGCACCACCTTCAGGCCCTCCACCCGGTGCTCCTGCATGTACGCACCCAGCGCTTCCGCGTCCGAGGCCACGTCCTTCGCCACCAGGTGCAGCGTCCCGCCCCCGCACAGCATCGGGAAGACGGCCGTGTGCCCCAGGTCCGCCGCCAGCGTCGTCACCGACGCGAAGCTCATTCCCTCCGTCAGCTTCAGTCGACTTCGGATGCTCTCCACGTAGTTGGCCAGCTGCCGGTGCTCCACCACCACGCCCTTCGGGCGGCCCGTGCTGCCCGACGTGAAGATGGCGTACACCGGGTTTTCACTCCGCACGCCCGACGCCACGCGCTCGGTGCTCCCGCCCACCTCTTCCACCGCTTCCACCACGACGGTGGTGCAGCCCAGCCCCGCCACGTCCTCCGCGTACGCCCGCTGCGTCACCACCACGCGCAGGCTCGCGTCCTCGGCAATCGCCTTCACGCGCGCCGCCGGGAAGGACGTGTCCATCGGTACATACGCGCCGCCGGCCTTGAGGATGCCCAGCAGCCCCACCACGGACTCCACCGTGCGCTCCACGTAGAGGCCCACCAGCACCTCGGGGCCTACGCCCTCCTTCACCAACGCTCGCGCCAGCCGGTTCGCCTTCGCGTCCAGCTCCGCGTACGTGAGCTGACGGCCATCCGCGACCACCGCCACGCCTCCGGGCACGCGCTCCACCTGCGCTTCGAACAGCGCGTGAATGCACGCCGACGGCACGGCCTCCGCCGTCTGGTTCCAGGTCTTCAAGACCTGTTGGCGCTCGCCCTCCCCCATCAACGGCAGCGCGGCCACGGACACGTCCGGGTTCGCCGCAGCGCCCTCCAGCAGCACGCCGAAGTGCGCCATCATCCGCTCCACCGTCGTCCGCCCGAACAGGTCGGCGCGGTAGTCGCTGATGGACACCAGCCCCATGCCGGTGTCCTTGAAGGACACCGTCAGGTCGACCTTCGCCGCCCCCTCGTCACGGCCGAGCGAGCGCAGCTTGAGCCCCGGAAGCTCGATGGAGGACGCGGGCGTGTTCTGCACCGACAGCTTCACCTGGAACACAGGAGAGTGGCCCAGGCTGCGCTCGGGGTTGATGGCCTTGACCAGCTCCTCGAACGGCAGGTCCTGGTGCGCGTACGCTCCCAGCGCCGTGTCCTTCACGCGACGCAGCAGCGTGCGGAACGTCGGGGCGTCGTCCAGGCGCGTGCGCATGGCGAGCTGGTTGACGAAGAAGCCGATGAGCCCCTCGGTCTCCGCGTGGTTGCGGTTCGCGATGTCCGTGCCCACCACGATGTCCGTCTGCCCGCTGTAGCGCGACAGCAGCACCTGGAAGCCGGCGAGCAGCGTCATGTACAGCGTCGCACCCTCCTGCTGGCTGAGCGCCTGGAGCTTCTCCGACAGCGCCTTGGGGAACTCCGTCGGCACCGTCCCCGCGCGGTGCGTGCGCACCGTCGGCCGGACATGATCCGTGGGCAGCTCCAGCAGGCGCGGCGTGTCCCGCAGCTGCTCGCGCCAGTAGGAGAGCTGCGCTTCCAGCGCGTCACCCTTCAGCCAGCCGCGCTGCCACGCCGCGTAGTCCGCGTACTGCACTGGCAGCTCCGGCAGCGGCGAGGGCCGGCCCGCATGGAACGCCTCGTAGAGGGCGGCCATCTCCCGCATGAAGATGCCCATGGACCAACCGTCGGAGACGATGTGGTGCATGGTCAGCAGCAACACGTGCCGGTGATCGTCCTGACGCAGCAACGTGGCCCGCACCAGCGGACCGCGTGACAAGTCGAACGGGCGGCGCGACTCCTCCAGCGCGCGCTGCTCCAGCTGCGCCCCGGCCTCCTCCGGCGTCAGTGCCCCCAGGTCCACGACCTCCAGCGCCACGTCGGGCACGCCGGAGATGACCTGCACCGGCTCGCCCTCGTGTACGCCGAACGCCGTGCGCAGGGATTCGTGGCGGCGGAGGATCTCCCCGAACGCACGGCCCAGCGCGGGCACGTCCAGCGCGCCCTCCAGGCTCACCGTCAACGGGATGTTGTACGCGAGGCTCCCCGGCTCCAGCTGCTCCAGGAACCACAGGCGCTGCTGCGCGAACGACAACGGCAGCGGCTGGTCGCGCGACACCGGCACCAGCGCCGGCACCTCCGGCCCCGAAGCCTGGACGTGCGTGGACAGCCACGCCGCGAGCGCGGCCACGTTGGGCATCTCGAAGAACGCCCGCACGGGCAGGTCCACGCGGAACGCCTGACGGATGCGCGACACGGCCTGCGTCGCCAGCAACGAGTGGCCGCCCAGCTCGAAGAAGTCCGACGTGCGCCCCACGCGCTCCACGCCCAGCAGCTCCGCCCAGATGCCCGCGAGCGTCGTCTCCACACCCGGACGCGGCGCGGAGTCCTCCGGCGCCGCCGCCAGCCGCTGCACGTCGGGCCGGGGCAGCGCCTTGCGGTCCACCTTGCCGTTCGGCGTCAGCGGCAGCGCGTCCAGCGAGACGACCGCGGACGGCACCATGTACTCGGGCAGCCGCTCCTTGACGAACCGGCGCAGCGCCTCCGCGTCGACCGTCTCCTCCTCCTGCGGCACCACGTACGCCACCAGGCGCTTCTGGCCGGGCACGTCCTCGCGCGCCACCACCACCACGTCACGCACGCTGGTGTGCTGGCCGAGCACCGCTTCGATTTCGCCCAGCTCGATGCGGAAGCCGCGCAGCTTCACCTGATGGTCCGCGCGTCCCGCGAACTCCAGCTGGCCGTCCGCGCGGTAGCGCACCACGTCGCCCGTCCGGTAGAGCCGGCCTCCGGGCTCGCCACCGAAGGCGTCCGGGACGAAGCGCTCGGCCGTCAGGTCCGGGCGCTCCAGGTAACCACGCCCCACGCCCACGCCGCCGATGAACAGCTCGCCCAGCACGCCCGTGGGCACGGGCTTCCCCGCGCCGTCCAGGACGTACAGGCGGGTGTTCGGGTACGGCCGACCGATGCCGGGGCGCCCTGCTCCGGGCACGCACTCGGCGCTCGTCGCGGTGACGCTGATCTCCGTGGGGCCGTAGCAGTTGACGAACCTGCGCCCGACGCCCCAGCGGTCCACCAGCTCGGAGGGCAGCGCCTCCGCGCCGGAGATGATCGTCTGGAGCTCCGGCAGCGCTTCCTGCGGCAGGGCCGCGAGCACCGGCGGCAACAGCACGGAGGTCGTGATGCGCTGGTCGCGCAGGAGCGCGGTCAGCTCCGGTCCGGGCAGCAGCGCGTCGCGGGACACCAGCACCAACGTGCCGCCACCCGCGAGCGTGCCGAAGATCTCCAGCACGGAGGCGTCGAAGCCGAACGCGGTGAACTGGAGGACCCGGCGACCCGGCTGGATGTCGAAGTCCACCACCGTGCGCAGGATGGTGTTGCGGATGCCCCGGTGCTCCACGAGCACGCCCTTGGGCCGCCCCGTCGAACCGGACGTGAAGATGACGTAGGCCGCGCTGCGGGCCTCCGTCAGCGACGGGGGATTCTCCTTCGGCTTGCGCGCGATGACCGCCTGCTCCGCGTCCACCGACAAGAGCCACTCGCCCCGCGAGGGCACCTCATCCGCCAGCGTGTCCTGCGTCACCACCACCGGGACGCGGGCGTCCTCCAACATCGCGCCCAGCCGCTCGGAGGGATAGGACGGATCCAACGGCACGTACGCGCCGCCCGCCTTGAGCACGCCGAGCAACGCCACCACCAGCTCCAGCGAACGCTCCAGGCACACGCCCACGCGCGTCTCCGCGCGCACACCCAGGCCGCGCAGGTGCCACGCGAGCTGGTTGGCCCGAGCGTTCAGCTCGCGGTACGTGAGCGCTTCGCCCTGGAACTCCACGGCCACCGCATCCGGCGTGCGCTCCACCTGGGCCTCGACGAGCCCGTGCAGCCCACCCTCCTCGGGCAGGGCCAGCGCGGTGTCGTTCCAGGACTCCAGCAGCGTGCGGCGCTCCTCGGCGGACAGCACGTCGAGCGAGGACACGCGCGCCGCGGGTTCAGCGACCGCGGACTCCAGCAGCGCGCGCAGCCGCGTGGACATGCGGTCCATGGTGGCCGCGTCGAACAGGTCGGTGCTGTAGACCCACTGGCACGACAGGCCCTGCGGCGTCTCCGTGATGGAGAGCGTCAGGTCCAGGTTCGAGGAGACCGACTCGGCGCCCGAGGCGCGGAAGGTCAGCCCCGGCAGCTCCAGCGCGGACGTGGGCGTGTTCTGCAGGATGAGCTTCACCTGGAACAGCGGCGCGTGCGCGAGGCTGCGCTCGGGGTTGAGCGCCTTCACCAGCTCCTCGAACGGCAGGTCCTGGTGCGCGTACGCCCCCAGGGCCGTGTCCTTCACCCGTCCCAGCAGCGTGAGGAAGGTGGGGTCATCCTCCAGCCGCGCACGCAGGGCGAGCTGGTTGATGAAGAAGCCGATGAGCCCTTCGGTCTCCGCGTGGTGGCGGTTCGCGATGTCCGCGCCCACCACGATGTCCGTCTGGCCGCTGTGCCGCGCGAGCAACACCTGGAAGCCCGCGAGCAGCGTCATGTACAGCGTCGCGCCCTCGCGCTGTCCCAGCGTGCGCAGGGCGTGCGTGAGCCGCTCCGGGAGCATCCGGTGGAGGATGGCGCTGCGCGTGCCCTGCACCGCCGGACGCGGCCGGTCCGTGGGCAGCTCCAGCAGGCGCGGGGCGCCTCCCAGCTGCCCGCGCCAGAAGGAGAGCTGCTCCTCCAGCGCGTCGCCCTTCAGCCAGCCGCGCTGCCACGCCGCGTAGTCCGCGTACTGCACCGGCAGCGCGGGCAGCGTCGAGGGCTGGCCCGTGCGGAACGACTCGTAGAGGGACGTCACCTCGCGCACGAGGACGCCCATGGACCAGCCGTCGGAGATGATGTGGTGCTTGGCCAGGAGCAGCAGGTGCTGCTTCTCCCCCAGTTGGAGCAGCGTGGCCCGGAACAGCGGCCCCCGGCCCAGGTCGAAGGGCCAGCGCGACTCCACGCCCGCGATGCGACGGGCCTCCAGCTCGCGCTTGCTGTCCTCCAGCGCGCGCAGGTCCACCCGCGCGAGCACCTGCTCCGGCACGGGTGAGATGCGCTGTACCGGCTCCTGGCCCACGGCCTGGAACGTCGTGCGCAGCGACTCATGCCGACGCACCAGCTCCTGGAAGGCGCGCTCCAGCGCGGCCACGTCCAGGGTGCCCTCCAGGCGGAGGGCGGTGAACATGTTGAAGGCCGTGGTGCCGGGCTCCATCTGATCCAGGAACCACAGGCGCTGCTGCGCGAACGACAGCGGCAACGCGTCCGTGCGCGCCACGGGCAGGAGGGGGGGCGCCTTCGCGCCCAGCGCGGCGGCATCCACCTTCAGCGCCAGCTCCGCGACCGTGGGCGCTTCGAAGAGGGCCCGCAGCGGCAACTGCACGCCCAGCGTGGAGCGGATGCGCGAGATGGCCTGCGTCGCCAGCAGCGAGTGCCCGCCCAGCTCGAAGAAGTTGTCGCGCGTGCCCACCCGGGCCACGCCCAGCACCTGGGCCCACTCGCCCGCCAGCACCTCTTCCGTCGGCGTCCTCGGCGCCACGTAGGTGCCAGACACCTCCACGCCCGCTTCACGCGGCTCCGGCAGGGCCTTGCGGTCCACCTTGCCGTTGGCGGTGAGCGGCATCGCCGGCAACACGACGAAGGCCGACGGCACCATGTACTCCGGCACCGCGTCCTTCAGCGTCGCACGCACGCTCGCGACGTCCAGGCCGTCGCCCACCACGTAAGCCACCAGCCGCTTGTTCCCGGCGCCCTCGCCGCGCGCCACCACCACGCACTCGCGCACGCCCGCGCAGCGGCCCAGCGCCGCCTCCACTTCCGCCAGCTCCACGCGGAAGCCCCGCACCTTCACCTGCGTGTCGCCGCGTCCCAGGAACTCCAGCACGCCGTCCGCGCGCCACCGCGCCAGGTCGCCCGTGCGGTACATGCGGCTGCCCGGAGGGCCGAACGGGTTGGGCAGGAACGCCGCCGCCGTCAGCTCCGGCCGGCCCAGGTAGCCGCGCGCCACGCCGTCGCCCGCCGCGTACAGCTCCGCCGCCACGCCCACCGGCACCGGCTGCCACTGCCCGTCCAGCACATACACCTGCGTGTCGCCGATGGGCCGCCCGATGGGCACCGTCGTGCCAATGGACTCCACCGTCTCCATGCGGTGGCAGCTCGTGAAGAGCGTGCCTTCCGTCGGCCCGTAGCAGGCCGTCACCGTCACGCCCAACACCTCCAGCGCCCGCTTCACGTGCGGCGCCGACACCACGTCGCCACCCGTGAGCAGCTGCTTCACCCCGCGCAACCCCTCCAGGTTGCCGTCCACCATCTGCGTGAAGAGGCCCGCCGTCAGGTGCAGCACCGTGACGCCATGCCGCTTCAGCACCCCTTCCATCTCCTTCACGTCACCCACGGGCACCGGCGGGTACACCACCAGCCGCGCGCCGTTCAGCAGCGCGCCCCAGACCTCCAGCGTCGATGCGTCGAAGGACACCGGCGCCACGAGCAGCAGCGTGTCCTCGGCCTCCAGCCGCGCGTAGTTGGGGTGGAGCACCGTGCGCAGCACGCCCGCGTGCTCCGTGCACACGCCCTTCGGCTTGCCCGTGCTGCCGGACGTGAAGTCCACGTAGGCCAGGTTGCCGCCCCCCACGCCGCTCACCACCAGGGACGTGGGCTGGCGCGCGAGCGACTCGCGCTCCTCTTCCACGCGCAGCACGTCCAGGCCTTCGGTGGGCAGCCGCGCGCCCAGCTCGCGCGTCGTCACCAGCACGCGGGGCCCGGCCTCCGCCAGCATGTACGCCAGACGGTCGCGCGGGTAGTCCGCCTCCAGCGGCACGTACGCGCCACCGGCCTTGAGGATGCCCAGCAGCGCCACCACCAGCTCCACGCCGCGCTCCAGGCACAGCGCCACCCGCGACTCCGGGCCCACGCCTCGTGCCCGCAGCAGGTGCGCCAGCTGGTTCGCCCGCGCGTCCAGCTGGGCATACGTCAGCTGCACGTCGCCGGCTTCCAGCGCCACCGCGTCCGGCCGCCGCGCCACCTGCGCGGAGAAGACGTCCCCGATGCTCGCCTCGCGCGGGTACTCCGTGGCCGTCTGGTTCCACTCCACCAGCACCCGCCGCTGCTCCTCCGGCGACAGCACGCCCACCTGCCACACGCGCCCGGCCTCCGCCGCAACCAGGCCTTCCACCGCGCGCTGCCACTGTCCCAGCAGCCGCTCGATGCCTTCGGCTTCGAAGCGCGGCGTGTCGTACGCCAGCTTCAGGAGCAGCTCGCGGCTGGGGCTGGACGACGCGGTCAGCGGGAAGTTGCTGCGCTCATGCCCCTGGACGTCCCGCACCTCCAGCACGCTGGCGCGCTGGCTCAGCGTGGAGTCGATGGGGAAGTTCTCGAAGACGAAGAGGCTCTGGAACAGCGGCGTGCCGCGCGGCACCTGGCTGAAGCCCTGCACCCGCACCAGCGGGCTGTGCTCGTACTGGCGCCGCTCCAGCTGCCGCTCTTGAATCTGACGCAGCCAGGGCACCACCTGCTCGTTCGCGGGGACGGCCACGCGCACCGGCAGCGTGTTGATGAACATGCCCGTCATCCGCTCGACGCCCGGCAGGTCGGACGGACGACCGGACACGGTGGCGCCCAGCACCACCTCCGCTTCGCCGCTGTGCCGCGCGAGCACCAGGGCCCACGCCGCCTGCACCAGCGTGTTCAACGTGAGCTGGTGGCGCTTGACGAAGGCGTCCACCTTCGCGGTGGAGTCCGCGGACAGGCGGAGGGACTGCTCCGCGGGGGCCTGCGCGTGCAGCTTCGCCTGGGCCGCGCGCTCGTCGTACGGCAGCGGCGTGGGGGCGCGGAAGCCCGCGAGGTCGCGCTTCCAGAATTCCTCCATGCGGGCGGTGTCCTGCCGCTGGAGCCACGCGATGAACTCGCGGTACGCGACGGGGCGCTCGCGGGGCACCTCCTGTCCCTGGTCCAGGGCCCGGTAGAGCCCGAACAGCTGCTGGATGAGCAGCGACATGCTCCAGCCGTCCAGCACCAGGTGGTGGATGGTCCACAGGCAGCGCAGCACCTGATCATCCAGCCGGATCACCGTCAGCCGCAGCAGCGGCACGCGCGACACATCGAAGCCTCGCGCGCGGTCCTCCTCCTGGTACTGCTGGAACAGCTCCTGCTGCTCGGTGGGCGACAGGCCGCGCCAGTCCAGCTCCCGCCAGGGCAGCTCGGCCGTGGCGTGAACCACTTGCTGGGGATCCGCCACCCCGTCCCACACGAACGACGTGCGCAGCACGGCGTTGCGCTCCACCAGCAGCTCCCACGCGCGGCGCATCACCGGCAGGTTGACGGTGCCGTGGAAGCTCCACGCCATCTGCTCGCAGTACATGCCCGAGCCGGGCTCCAGGAGCGCGTGGAAGAGCATGCCCTGCTGGAGGGGCGACAACGGATACACGTCCTCCAGGTCCGGGCGCTCCGCCAGCAGTCGCGCGAGCCCCGGCGCGTCCAGCTTCGCCAGCGGGAAGTCCGCGGGCGTGAAGCGCTTGGCGTCCTCTGTCTCGCGGTTCGCGATGAGGGTGCGCAGCGTCGTCATGAACGACTCCGCCAGCGCCTCCACCGTGGCGCGTGCGTGCACCTGGGTGCTGTACGTCCAGGACAGCTCCAGCCGGCCGTTGATGACCAGGCCGTTCAGCTCCAGCAGCGCGGTGCGCAGGCCGTCCTCGCCCTGGCCGGGGCCCGCCGGCTCCCGGGCGAGTCCGAACATCGACTCGCCCGCGGCCATCGCGTCGAACTGGCCCAGGTAGTTGAAGGACACCTGCGCCGGGGGCACGGCGCGCAGCTTCGCGGCGTCCCCACCGTCGCGCAGGTAGCGCAGCAACCCGTAGCCCACGCCCTTGTTCGGCAGGCGCCGCAGCGTGTCTCGCACGGCGCGCAGCCCGTCGCCCGGCGTGCCCGCGCGCGGCGCCTCCAGCAGCACCGGGTACATCGCGGTGAACCAGCCCACCGTGCGGGAGATGTCCACGTCCGCGAACAGCTCCTCACGGCCGTGGCCCTCCAGGCTGATGCGCACCCGCTCCTGTCCCGACCACCGCGAGAGCGCCTGCGCCAGCGCCGCCAGGAGCACGTCGTTGATGTGCGCCCGATACGCGGCCGGCACCTCCTGCAACAGCGTGCGCGTGTCCTCCACCTCCAGCACTGAGCGGACGCTGCTCGCCGACGCGAGCGTGTTGGGCCCCGCGAAGTCCACCGGCAGGGGCGCGACCTGCTGCGCTCCGTCCAGCCAGAACGCCAGCTCCGAATCCAGCTCCGGACCGTGGGCGTGGGCCTCCAGCTTGCGCGCCCACTCCTGGTAGGACGTCGTCTTCGGCGGCAGCGACACGGGCACGCCGCGACGCAGCTGCTGGTAGGCGGTGTTCAGGTCCTCGAGCAGGACACGCCACGACAGGCCATCCACCGCGAGGTGGTGCACCACCAGCAGCAGGCGCTCCGTGTGGCCCTCGCCGCGCTCGAACAGCATCGCGCGCAGCAGCAGCCCTTCGTCCAGGCGCAGGCCCTGGTGCAGCTGCGTCGCGGCAGCCTGGATGGCGCGCCGCTGCGCTTCGTCGTCTCCCGCGAAGCGCGAGACGTCCATGCGCCGCAGGGACACCGGCTGCTCCAGGCCCGCGTTCTCCTGCAACCAGCCCGCCTCACCGCGCACGAAGCGCAGGCGCAGGGCGTCGTGGTGTTCCACCAGTCGCGCCAGCGCCCGCTCCAGCAACCCGGCGTCCACGCGCTGCCGCGCTTCGATCATCACCGCCTGGTTGAAGTGGTGCGGCTGGGCAGGCGCGTGTTCGAAGAACCAGCCCTGCACCGGCGTGAGCGGCACGGGTCCGCGCACGAGGCCCTGCTCGGCCTGGGAGGCGAGCGCCGCGGTGACGACCCGGGCCAGCTCCGCCACCGTCTGGTGCTGGAAGAGCTGCTTCGCCATCAGCCGCAGGCCGGCCTGGTTGGCGCGAGAGATGATTTGAATGCTGATGATGGAGTCGCCACCCAGGGCGAAGAAGTTGTCGTGGATGCCCACCTTCTCCACGCCCAGCACCGACGCCCAGATGTCCGCCAGCGTCCGCTCCTCCGGAGTCCGGGGCGCGACGAAGTCCTTGCCCGACTCCTGCCGACCCGCCTGCGGCGCCGGCAGGGCCTTGCGGTCCACCTTGCCGTTCGCGTTGAGCGGCAGCGACTTCAGCATCACGAACGCTGCCGGGACCATGTACTCCGGCAGCAGGCCCTTCAACGCCGCGCGCAGCGCGTCCACCGTGGGGCGCGTCTCCTCCGCACCGCCCACGTAGGCCACCAGCCGCTTGATGCCCGGCGGCTCCTCGCTCACCACCACCACGCTCTCGCTCACGCCTTCGCACTTGCTGAGCGCTGCTTCGACTTCACCCAGCTCGATGCGGAAGCCACGCACCTTCACCTGGAAGTCCATCCGGCCCAGGTACTCGAGCGCGCCGTCACGGCCCCACCGCACCTTGTCGCCCGTGCGGTACAGCCGCGCGCCCGGCTTCTTGCTGAACGCGTCCGGCACGAAGCGCTCCGCCGTCAGCCCGGGCTGGCCCAGGTAACCGCGCGCCAGGCCTTCGCCGCCCAGGTACAGCTCTCCGTGCACACCCACGGGCACCGGCTGGCCCTTCGTGTCCAGCACGTACGCCTGCGTGCCGTCCAACGGACGGCCGATGCGCGGCTCCTCCTTCGCCCCGCGCTCCACCCTCGCGTGCGTCGAGTACGTCGTGTCCTCCGTCGGGCCGTAGAGGTTGTTGACCTCCTTCACCTGCGGCAGGGCGTACAGCGACTGCACCAGCTTGTTCTGCAGCGCTTCACCGGCGAGGTTCACCGTCTCCACGCCGGGCGGGATGCCTCCGCTTCGCACCAGCTCCGCCACGGCCGACGGCACCGTGTTGAGCAGCGTCACGCGCACGGCTTCCCTCAGCTCGGCCAGGGCCAGCGCGTTCTGCGCCACCACCACCATGCCGCCGCTCACCAGGGGCGCGAAGACCTCGAACACGGACAGGTCGAAGTTCAGCGAGGTCGCCGCCAGCACGCCCTTCAGCTGCTCCGGCTTGAAGGTCGCGGTGGCCCACTTCAGGAACGTCACCGCGCTGGCGTGCGTCACCGCCACGCCCTTGGGACGGCCCGTGCTTCCCGACGTGTACAGCACGTACGCCAGTTGCTGCGCGGCGCTCGTGGTGGCCAGGGATGCTTCCGGGTACGCGGCCAGCAGGCCCGCGTCCGTATCCAGCCGCACGCGCTGCCCCGTGTACTCCGGCAGCACGTCCTCCAGGCCCGCCTGCGTCACCACCACCGGCGCGCCCGTGCCCTCCAGCATGTAGGCCAGACGTTCCTTCGGGTACGTCGCGTCCAGCGGGACGTACGCGGCCCCTGCCTTCAGCACGCCCAGCAGGGCCACGACCATGGCTTCGGTGCGCTCCACGCACACGCCCACCCGGCTCTCCTCCCCCACCCCCAGCGTCCGCAGGTGACGCGCCAGCTGGTTCGCCCGCGCCTCCACCTGCGCGTACGTCAGCTCCGTCCCTTCGTGCACCACGGCCACCGCGCCCGGCGTCTTCACCGCTTGCGCCGCGAAGAGACCATGGATGGTTTCCGTGCCCTCACGCTCCGGGACCACCGTGCCCGCGAGCGGACCCAAGACCCGCGCGCGCTCCTCCACGCCCATCAGCGGCAGGTCCGAGACGCGCGTGTCCGGATCCTTCACGATGCCTTGCAGCATCGCCTCCAGATGCCCCGCCATCCGCTCCACCGTCGCCGCGTCGAACAGGTCGGTGTTGTACTCAATCGACCCGTTGAACCCCGCCGGTGCCTCCGACAGCGACAGCGTCAACTCGAACTTCGTCGTCTGGGACTCCACGTGCAGCGTGCGCAGCGCCACCTCCGGGAGGACCAGCTCCGACACGGGCGCGTTCTGCAGGCTGAACATCACCTGGAACAGCGGCGAGTGGCTGAGCGAGCGCGTCGGCTGGAGCAGATCCACCAGCTTCTCGAACGGCACCTCCTGGTGCGCGTACGCCCCCAGCGCCCGCTCCCGCACCTGCGCGAGCACCTGCCGGAAGGTCATCTCCGGCGTCACCCGCGCGCGCAGCACCAGCGTGTTGATGAAGAAGCCGATGAGGCCTTCCAGCTCCGCCCGGTTGCGACCCGCGATGGGCGTGCCCACGCGGAGGTCGTCCTGGCCGGTGTAGCGCGCGAGCAGCACCTGCCACGCCGCCAGCAGCGTCATGAAGGGCGTCGAGCCCTCCTTCTGCCCGAGCGCCTTGAGCGACTCCGACAGCGCGCGGGGCAGCTGCACGAAGTGCTTCGCGCCGCGCGAACTCTGCACCGCCGGACGCGGCCGGTCCGTGGGCAGGTCAATCACATCCGGCGCACCGGAGAGCTGCTCCTTCCACCACTTGAGCTGCGCCTCCAGCGTCTCGCCCTGGAGCCACTCGCGCTGCCACGCCGCGTAGTCCGCGTACTGGAGGGTCAGCGGGGGCAGCGGCGACGGCCGGCCGTGGAGGAACGCGTCGTAGAGCGAGGCCAGCTCGCGGATGACGACGCCCATGGACCAGCCGTCGGAGATGGCGTGGTGCATCGTCACAAGCAGGACGTGCTCGTGCTCCTGGGTGCGCAGCAGTGACGCGCGCACCAGCGGGCCCCGGGTGAGGTGGAACGGGCGCAGCGACTCCTCGCGCACGTGCCGGTACAGCTCGTCCTGGAGCGCGGCGCCGGACAGGTCGCGCAGGTCCACCACGTCCAGCGTCAGCGGCGACGGTGGCGCGATGACCTGCACGGGCCCCGCTTCCGTGGTGCGGAAGGTGGTGCGCAGCGATTCGTGGCGCTCCTGGAGGGCCGTGAAGGCCTGCTCCAGCGCGTCCCGCTTCAGCTCGCCCTTCAGCTCGATGGCGAGGGGGATGTTGTAGAGCGCGCTCTCCGGCTCCAGCTGATCCAGGAACCAGAGGCGCTGCTGGGCGAAGGACAGCGGCAGCGGCGAACCATCCCGCGGACGAGAGGCGATGACCGGCGCGCGCGCGGGCTTGCCCTGCTGCGCCTGCTGCTGACGCAGCTGCTTGAGCAGGAGGGCACGCTTCTCGGGAGACAGGGCTGCGATGCGCTTGTCGGCGTCACTGCTCATTGCTGGAAGCCTTCTTGGTGTCCTGGGGGAGCACTTCGTCAGAGGAAAGGAGCGCCTCCGCCTCTTCGGCGGACAGGTTCTCCAGCTCCCCCATGAGTCGTTCGAGTTCCGCGGGGTCTGCTTGCGCGGCCTGGGCCTGCACGATGTGGACGGCGAGGTTCTCCACCGTCGGGGACTCGAAGATGTCCCGGAGCGGCAGCTCCACGTCGAACGTCGTGCGGATGCGCGAGATGAGCTGGGTGCCCAGGAGCGAGTGGCCTCCCAGCTCGAAGAAGTCGTCGTGGACGCCCACCTGCTTGACGCCGAGCAGCTCCGCCCAGATGCCGGCGAGCTCCTCTTCCAGCGCGTCGCGCGGCGCGACGTAGCCCTTCTCCAGCGCGGGCCGCTCCGTGTCCGGTGCCGGCAGCGCCTGGCGGTCCAGCTTGCCGTTGGGCGTGAGCGGCAGCGCCGGGAGCGACACGAAGGCCGTGGGCACCATGTACTCGGGCAGGCGCGTGAGGAGCGCTTCCTTCAGCGCGCGCAGGTCCAGCACCTCGCCCTCACGCGGCACCGCATAGCCCACGAGCCGGGGGTTGCCGGGCACGTCCTCGCGCAGGAGGACGACGGTGGCTTCCACCGCGGGGTGATCCGCGATGGCCGCCTCCACCTCGCCCAGCTCGATGCGGTAGCCGCGCAGCTTGAGCTGGTGGTCGATGCGGCCCAGGAACTCGAGGTCCCCGGACGGCAGGTAGCGCACCAGGTCGCCCGTGGCGTAGAGCCTGCCGCCCGCGTCGGGACCGAAGGCGTCCGGCACGAAGCGCTCCGCGGTCAGGTCCGCTCGGTGCAGGTAGCCTCGCGCAAGCCCCACGCCGCCCACGTGCAGCTGGCCGGGGATGCCCACGGGCACCGGCTGTCCGTGCTCGTCCAGCACGTACACCCGCACGTTCGGCAGCGGCGTGCCGATGGTGGGCCGCTCCGGATCCACGTTCGCGCGGACGGTGGCGCACACCGTCACCTCGGTGGGGCCGTAGGCGTTGAGGAAGCGGCGGCCGGGGGACCAGCGGCGCACCAGCTCCGCGGAGCACGCCTCACCGGCGGCGGCCACGGACGTGAGCGCGGGCAGGTCCTCGGCGGGGAGCTGTGCCAGCACGGAGGGTGTCAGCGTCACCGTGGTGATGCCCTGCGACTTCAACAGACCGTGCAGGGGCGCGCCGGGCATCAGGTCCTCGCGGGGCGTCAGGTGCAGGGCCGCGCCGGCCAGCAGCGCGGAGAACGTCTCCCACACCGACGCGTCGAAGCCGAACGCCGCGAACTGGAGCACGCGGCTGGAGGGCGTGATGCCCAGGGCCGCGATGGCCGCCGTGGCCGTGTTGCACAAGCCACGGTGGTGCAGCAGCGTCCCCTTCGGCCTTCCCGTCGAACCCGACGTGTAGATGACGTACGCCAGGTGCTCCGGCTCCAGCTTCACGGGCGGCGGAGTCACGGGATGCTTCGCGATGCGGGCCGCGTCGGAATCCAGGCACACCAGCAACTCACCCTGCGACGGCAATTCATCCGCCAGCGCGTCCTGGGTGACGATGACGGGCACCGCCGCGTCCGCCAGCATGTAGGCCAGGCGGTCAGCCGGGTAGGACGGATCCAGGGGCAGGTAGGCCGCGCCCGCCTTGAGGATGCCCAGGATGCCCACCACCATGTCGAGCGAGCGTTCCACGCACAGTCCCACCCGCGACTCCAGGCCCACCCCGCTCTGCTTCAGGTGCCACGCGAGCTGATTGGCCTTCGCGTCGAGCTGCGCGTACGTCAGCGACTCCGAGCCGAACACCGCCGCCAGCGCCTGGGGCGTGCGCGCGGCCTGCGCCTCGAACAGCGCGGTGGCTGTCGGGCCGGGCAGTTCGGCCGTGCGGGTGTCGTTCCACGTCTCCAAGAGCGTGCGGCGCTCTTCGCCCGTGAGCAGGGACAGCGAGGACAGGCGGCGGGACGGCTCGCGCGTCAGGCCTTCCAGCACCTGTTCGAAGTGCTTCGCCATCCGGGCCACGGTCGCCGTGTCGAACAGGTCGGTGGCGAACTCCCAGACGCAGGCGAGCCCCTGGGGCGTCTCCTGCACCGCGACGGTCAGGTCCAGCTTGGCGCGGGTGACCTCCTGGCCGACCTGGGACAGCTTCAGGCCCGGCAGCTCCAGCCGCGACGCGGGGGTGTTCTGGAGCACCAGCTTCACCTGGAACAGCGGGGCCTGCCCCAGGCTGCGCTTGGGGTTCAGCTCCTTCACCAGCTCCTCGAAGGGCAGGTCCTGGTGCGCGTAGGAGGACAGCGCCGTCTCCCGCGCGCGGGCGAGCAGCTCGCGCACGGTGGGGTCGCCGCCCAGGTTCCCGCGAAGGACGAGCTGGTTGACGAAGAAGCCGATGAGCCCCTCGGTCTCCGCGCGGTTGCGGTTGGCGATGTCCGTGCCCACCACGATGTCCGTGCGGCGTGTGTAGCGCGACAGCACCACCTGGAAGCCGGCCAAGAGCGCCATGAAGAGCGTGACACCCTCGCGGCGGCACAGGGCCTGGAGGTCCGCCATCACCGAGGGCGGCACCAGCACCTGGAGCTGCTCACCGTGGTGGGTCTGCACGGTGGGCCGGGGCCGATCCGTGGGCAGGTCCACCGTCTGCGGTGCGCCGTCCAGCTGCTTACGCCACCACGCGAGCTGCTGCGCCAGCGCGCCCTCCTCCAGCCACTTGCGCTGCCACGCCGCGTAGTCCGCGTACTGGAGGGCCAGCTCCGCGAGCGGCGACGGCTGGCCCTGGCGGAACGCTTCGTAGAGGGCCACGAGCTCGCGCACGAGCACGCCCATGGACCAGCCGTCGGAGACGATGTGGTGCATGGTCAGGAGCAGCAGGTGCTCCTGTTCGGCGAGCTGCAACAACGACACGCGCAGCAGCGGTCCCTTCGCGAGATCGAAGGGACGCTTCGCCTCGTCCTGCGCACGCTGGAGCGCCTCTGCCTCGCGGGTGGACTCGGGCAGTGAGCGCAGGTCCTGCGTGGGCAGAGGTACTTCCGGCACCGGCAGGATGACGTGGAGCGGCCTGCCCTCCTCGGAGCGGAAGACGGTGCGCAGGGATTCGTGGCGGCGGAACAGCTCCGCGAACGCCCGCTCCAGCGCGGACACGTCCAGCGTGCCCGTGAGCCGGAGCGCCGCGGGTACGTTGTGGAACGCGCCCTGCGGCTCCAGCTGATCCAGGAACCACAGGCGCTGCTGCGCGAACGACAGCGGCAGCGCGTCCGTGCGCGGCACGGCCACCAGGGGCGGCACACGCGGGCCCTCGGCGTCCTTCGCCTTCGCGTCCAGCAGGCGCGGCAGGAGCCCCGCGACGGTGGGCGCCTCGAAGAGGTCGCGCAGGGGCAGCTCCACCTGGAACACGTCCCGGGCGCGAGACACCGCCTGCGTCGCCCGGAGCGAGTGTCCGCCCAGCGCGAAGAAGTCATCGTGGACGCCCACCTTCTCCACGCCCAGCACCTGGGCGAAGAGGCCGGCGAGCAGCTCCTCCTCCGGCGTGCGGGGGGCCACGAAGCCCGAGTCCTCGCCCGGGCGTGCGGCCTCCGGCGCGGGCAGGGCCTTGCGGTCCACCTTGCCCGTCACCGCCACGGGCAGCGCGTCCAGCACCACGAACGCCACGGGGACGAGGTAGTCCGGAAGCGTCTTGCGCAGCGCGGTCCGCAGCGACGCGGCATCCACCGTGGCGCCGTGCTTCGGCACCACGTAGCCCACGAGGCGGCGGTCTCCCGGCACGTCCTCGCGCGCGAGCACCACGCCCGCGGCGACGTCCGGGAGCGCGGTCAGCACGGACTCGATTTCACCCAGCTCGATGCGGAAGCCCCGCACCTTCACCTGATCATCCTTGCGGCCCAGGTACTCCAGCACGCCGTCGGCGCGGCGACGCACGGTGTCGCCCGTGCGGTACAGGCGGGCGCCCGGCTCCGTGCTGAACGGATCCGGCACGAACTTCTCCGCCGTCAGGTCGGGGCGGCCCAGGTAGCCACGGCCCACGCCGTCGCCACCGACGAAGAGCTCGCCCACGGCGCCGAGGGGCGCGAGCCGTCCCGCCGCGTCCAGCACGTACAGGCGGGTGTTGGCGATGGGATGACCGATGGGCACGGGGCCCGTGCGCGGTTCGTCCTCGCGCACCTCGTGGATGCAGCAGCCCACCACCGTCTCGGTGGGGCCGTATTCGTTGATGAGCCGCGTGCCCGGCGCGTACCGCCGCCAGTGCTCCAGCGCTTCGTAGCCCAGGGCCTCGCCGCCAATGACGAAGGCGCGAGCACGGCCGGGGGCGTCCTGTTCCCCGAGCTGCGCCTCCAGCAGGCGCAGGTGCGCGGGCGTCAGCTTCACGAGGCTGTGGTCGGCCTGACGGCGCAGGGCCTCACCCAGGCCCTCCACCGCACCCACGGCCTCGTCCACCAGCACGGCGGGACGGCCCGCGGCGAGCGGCGCCAGGAGGCTCGTCACGGTGAGGTCGAAGGAGAACGACGAGTGCACCGGCGCGCCCTGCCCGTCCGCCACGCGATACGCGCCCAGCGTCCAGGCGAGGTAGTTGACGACGCCCCCGTGCGTCACCATCACGCCCTTGGGGCGGCCCGTGCTGCCGGACGTGTAGATGACATACGCGAGCGCTTCCGGTGGCACCTCCACGTCCGGGCGCGTGGTCGGCTGCGCCGCGAGCACGGACTCCAGCGCGTCCATGCGGACCACCGGGGTGTTCACGCCGGGCAGGCGCGTTTCCAGATGCTGGTGCGTCAGCAGCGCGGAGAGGCCGGCGTCGCGGGCCATGTAGCCCAGCCGGTCCTCGGGATAGGTCGGGTCCAGGGGCACGTAGGCGCCACCGGCCTTGAGCACGGCCAGGAGCGCGACGACGAGGTCGGGGCCGCGCTCCAGGCAGATGCCCACGCGGGACTCCGGGCCCACGCCCAGCGTGCGCAGGTGATGCGCGAGCTGGTTCGCGCGCGCGTCCAGTGCCCCGGCCGTCATGCGGCCTGTGTTCCAGCGCAGCGCCTCCGCGTCGGGGGCCTGCGCGGCCCGGGCCTCGAAGAGCTGCTGCACCGCGAGCGTGCGGGGGTACTCCGTGCGTGTCGCGTTCCAGGTGTCGCGCAGCGCGTGCGTCTCCTCCGACGACAGGAGCGTCACGTCCGCGAGCCGCTGGGCATCCCGAGCAACCAGTCCCTCCAGGGCACGGCGCCACTGGCCGAGCAGGGCCTTCGCCGTGGCCTCATCGAAGCGCGGCGTCTCATGGGCGAGCTTGAGCAACAGCTCCCGGCCGGGAGCGGCCACGGCGGTGAGCGGGTAGTTCGTCCGCTCAAAGGCGTGGAAGTCACGCACGTCCAGCTGGCGGGCCTGCGAGTCCACCGTGGTGTCGACGGGGTAGTTCTCGAAGACGAGCAGCGTCTCGAAGAGGGACGTTCCCCGGGGCACGGCGCTCCAGCCCTGCACCTGCACGAGCGGGCTGTGCTCGTGGTTGCGCAACTCCACCTGCTGCGCCTGGAATTGCTGGAGCCACGGCACGACGGTCGCCTGCTCCTCCAGGCGGGCGCGCACGGGCAGCGTGTTGATGAACATGCCCAGCATCGTGTCGACGCCCGGCAGCTCCGACGGGCGTCCCGCGACGGTCGCGCCGAAGACGACGTCGGAGGTGTTCGCGTGACGCGCGAGCACCAGGGCCCACGCGACCTGCACCAGCGTGTTGAGGGTGAGCTGGTGACGGCGCGCGAAGGACTGGAGGGCCTCGGTCTCCGCGGCCGGCAGAAGCACGGCCTGTTCCGACAGCCCCCCGGTGGCGAGAGTGCGGGAGGCCACGCCCGCCGGAAGCGGCGTGGCGGAGGAGAAGCCCGCCAGGGTGGCGCGCCAGAAGGCCTCCGTGCGCGCCAGGTCCTGACGCTGGAGCCACGCGATGTACTCGCGATACGCGGGGCCCTTGGCGAGGGCCGGGGCGTTGCCCTGCACGAGCGCGGCGTAGCGGGTGAAGACCGCCTTGCGCAGGAGCGCGGAGCTCCAGCCGTCCGTCAGCAGGTGGTGGAAGCTCCACACCAGCCGGTACGCGTGTTCCTCCGTGCGGATCAGCGCCAGCCGCATCAGGGGCGCACGGGACAACTCGAAGCCGAGCGCCCGATCCTCCGCGAGGAACGACTCCAGCCGCGACGACTGCTCAGCCGCGGGCAGCCCGCGCCAGTCGAGTTCCTTCCACGGCAGTGTCACGCGCGCATGCACGGCCTGGAGCGGGGCCTCCAGCCCCTGCCAGAAGAAGGACGTGCGCAGCACCGGGTGGTGCGCGAGGACGTCCTCCCAGGCCTGCTTGAGGGCGCCCAGATCCAACGCGGAGTGGAAGCTCCACGAGCGCTGTTCGAAGTACGCGCCCGACGCCTGCTCCAGCAGCGTGTGGAAGAGCATGCCCTGCTGCATGGGAGACAGCGGGTACAGGTCCTCCAGGTCGGGCACCGCCGCCATCACGCGTTCCAGCGCGGCCGGCTCCACGCGGGCGAGCGGGAAGTCCGTGGGCGTGCGACGGGCGGCATCCTGCGACGCACGCGTCGAGATGAGCGTGCGCAGCGCGGCCACGAAGTCGCGGGCCAGGGACTCGATGGTGGCCTGGGTGTACAGGTTCTCGCTGTAGCTCCAGCTCAACTGGAGCTGTCCGTCCAGCACCAGCCCGCTGACGTCCAGGAGGTGGCGACGCGGAGCGCGCGGGCTGCGCACGGGGCCGCTGCCTTCGCGGGCGATGCTGAAGGCGGTGTCCCCTGCTCCGGACGCGACGCCGTCGAACTGCCCCAGGTAGTTGAAGGACACCTGTGCGGGAGGCGCGGCGCGCAGGGCTTCCGCCGTCGCGTCGTCTCCCAGGAAGCGCAGGAGCCCGTGGCCCAGGCCGTTGCCCGGCAGGCGCCGCAGGGTGTCGCGGACCGCGCGCAGGCCGTCGCCAGGGCTGCCGGACACCGGCACCTCCAGCAGCACGGGATACACGGCGGTGAACCACCCCACCGTGCGGGAGATGTCCGCGTCCGCGAACAGCTCCTCGCGTCCGTGGCCCTCCAGGTTGACGCGCACGCGGGGCTGGCCCGTCCAGCGCGCCATCGACTGGACCAGCGCAGCGAGCAGCACGTCGTTGATCTGCGCGCGCCACGCACCGGGCACTTCCTGCAACAGCAGCCGCGTCTCCTCCACGTCGAGCGACAGCGACACGCTCCGCGTCGAGGCCACGACGTTCTCACCGCCGGCCCGGTCCACGGGCAGCGGCGTGACACTCCGGGTGCCTTCCAGCCAGAAGGCGCGCTCGGCCAGCACCTCCGGGGTGCGGGCGTGGGCCTCCAGCTTGCGGGCCCACGTCTGGAAGGAGGTCGTCTTCCTGGGCAGCCGGACCTGCTGGCCCGAGGCGAGCTGCTGGTAGGCCGTCTCCAGGTCCTCCAGCAGCACGCGCCAGGACACGCCATCCACAGCGAGGTGATGTACCGCGAGGAGCAACCGCGCCGTGTGGCCTGCGCCGCGTTCGATCAACATCGCGCGCAGCAGCAGTCCTTCCTCCAGCACCAGGCTCGCCTGCACCTGGGACGCGGCCTCCTGGAGCGCCCGAGCCTTCGCGGCTTCGTCCAGCGCGGAGACATCCAGCCGCCGCAGCGTCAGGGGGTGGTCCAGTCCCGCGTTCTCCTGCGACCAGCCATGGGCGTCGCGCGTGAAGCGCAGGCGCAGTGCATCGTGGTGCGCGACGAGCTGGCGGAGTGCCTGCTCCAGCATCGCGGAGTCCACCGGACGGCGGACTTCGATCATCAACGACTGGTTGAGGTGATGCGGATCAACGACGTCCTCCTCGAAGAGACGGCGCTGGATGGGCGTGAGCGGTACAGGCCCACGCACCTCGCCCTGCTCCGCGACGACGAGCTGGGCCGTCGTGGCGACGCCCGAGAGCGCGGCGATCGTCTGGTGCTGGAAGAGCTGTCGGGTGGTGATGCGCAGCCCGGCCTGAGCCGCGCGCGCGACGATCTGGAGGCTGATGATGGAGTCGCCGCCCAGCTCGAAGAAGTTGGCGTGGATGCTCACGCGCTCCCGCCGCAGCACCTGGGCCCAGATGCGCTCCAGGGTCTGCTCGGTGGGCGTGCGCGGCGCGACGAAGTCTTGCGCGTCCGCTTCCGTGTGCTCGGGCCTCGGCAGGGCCTTGCGGTCCACCTTGCCATTGGCGTTGAGGGGCAGCGCCTCCAGAACGACGAAAGCCGACGGCACCATGTACTCCGGCAGGCGTCGCTTCAGCTCACTTCGCAGCGCCGTGGCCTCGACGGTGTGGCTCGGCTTCGCCACCACGTACGCCACCAGTCGCTTGTCCCCAGGCACGTCCTCCCGGGCCACCACCACCGCTTCGCGCACGCCTTCGCAGGCGGCAAGCCCCGCCTCCACTTCGCCCAGCTCCACGCGGTAGCCGCGCACCTTCAACTGGAAATCCACGCGGCCGAGGAACTCCAGCTTCCCGTCCTCCCGCTGCCGGACCTTGTCGCCCGTCCGGTACAGCCGCGCCCCGGGCTCCTCGCTGTACGCATCCGGCACGTACCGCTCCGCCGTGAGTTCCGGACGCCCCACGTACCCGCGCGTCACCACCGCGCCGCCCACGTACAGCTCTCCCGCCACCCCTCGCGGCACCGGACGCCCGCTCGCGTCCAGCACGTACATCCGCGCATTGCCAATGGGCCGACCCAGCGCCAGCGTCGCCGCGCCCTCGTCCCACGTGCCTTCCACGGGATTCGTCAGCACGCCGACCGTCGTCTCCGTCGGGCCGTAGTGGTTGAAGACGGCGCACTCCGGCGCAAGCCTCCGCACCGCCTCCACCAGCGCCCGGTCCGACGCCTCGCCGCCCACCACCAGTCGCTTCAGCGGCAGCACCTGCTTCGCATTCGGTCCACTCAGCAAAGCCCGCAGGTGCGAGGGCACCACCTTCAAGCCCTCCACCCGGTGCTCCTGCATGTACGCGCCCAGCGCTTCCGCGTCCGAGGCCACGTCCTTCGCCACCAGGTGCAGCGTCCCGCCTCCGCACAGCATCGGGAAGACGGCCGTGTGCCCCAGGTCCGCCGCCAGCGTCGTCACCGACGCGAAGCTCATTCCCTCCGTCAGCTTCAGCCGGCCGCGAATCGTCTCCACATAGTTGGCCAGCTGCCGGTGCTCCACCACCACGCCCTTCGGGCGGCCCGTGCTGCCCGACGTGAAGATGGCGTACACCGGGTTTTCACTCCGCACGCCCGACTCCACGCGCTCGGTGCTCCCGCCCGCCTCTTCCACCGCCTCGACAACCACGGTGGTGCAGCCCAGCCCCGCCACGTCCTCGGCGTACGCCCGCTGCGTCACCACCACGCGCAGGCTCGCGTCCTCGGCGATCGCCTTCACGCGTGCCGACGGGAAGGACGTGTCCATTGGCACGTACGCGCCTCCGGCCTTGAGGATGCCCAGCAGCCCCACCACGGACTCCACCGTGCGCTCCACGTAGAGGCCCACCAGCACCTCGGGGCCCACGCCTTCCTTCACCAACGCTCGCGCCAGCCGGTTCGCCTTCGCGTCCAGCTCCGCGTACGTGAGCTGACGGCCGTCCGCGACCACCGCCACGGCCCCGGGCACGCGCTCCACCTGCGCCTCGAACAGCGCGTGGATGCACGCAGGCGGCACGGCTTCCGCCGTCTGGTTCCACGTCTTCAGGACCAGTTGAAGCTCGACGGTGTCCAATAGCGGCAGCGCGCCCACGGACACGTCCGGGTTCGCCGCGACGCCCTCCAGCAGCACCCGCAGGTGCTCCACCATCCGCTCCACCGTGGAGCGCTCGAACAGCTCCGTGCTGTAGCCGAGCGCACCCCGGAAGCCCTCGTCCGACGCGGAGAGCGACAGGCTCAGCTCGAACTTCGTGTGCTCGCCTTCGACGGGTTCCGGGCGCAGCGTAAGGTCTGGCAGCGCCAGCTCGGTGTCGACCGCGGTGTTGAGCACGAGCATCGCCTGGAACAGCGGCGTGCGGCCCAGGTCGCGCTCGGGCTTGAGCGCCTCCACCAGCTTCTCGAACGGCACCTGCTGGTGCGCGAACGCTCCCAGCGTCGTCTCCCTCACGCGTCCCAGCACCTGCCGGAAGTTCAGCTCCGGCGTCAGCCGGGTGCGCAGCACCAGCGTGTTGAGGAACAGGCCGATGAGCCCTTCCACCTCCGCCCGCGTCCGACCCGCGACGGGCGTGCCCACGCTGATGTCGTCCTGCCCGCTGTAGCGGGACAGCAACACCTGCCAGGCCGCCAGCACCACCATGAACGGCGTCGCGCCTTCCTTGCGCCCCAGCGCCTTCAGCGCGTCCGACAGCGGCTTCGGCAGCTGCACCGGCACCGAGCTTCCCCGGGACGTCGACGTCGCGCGACGCACCTTGTCCGTCGACAGCTCCAGCGCGGCCGGCGCGCCTTCCAGCTCGCGCCGCCACCAGCCGACCTGTTCCTCCAGGGCCTCGTCCCGCAGCCACTCGCGCTGCCACGCCGCGTAGTCCGCGTACTGCAACGGCAGCTCGGGCAGCGGTGAGGGCCGGCCCGCGCTGAAGGCCGCGTAGAGCGCTCCCAGCTCGCGCACCAGCACGCCTGCGGACCAGCCGTCGGAGACGATGTGGTGCAGTACGACCACCAGCAGGTGCTGCCGCTCCCCGGTGCGCAGCAGCGTCGCGCGCAAGAGCGGTCCCTCGCCCAGCTTGAAGGGTCGCAGCGCTTCGGCGCGAGCCAGTCGCCGGGCCCCGACCTCACGCTCGGAATCCGGGCGGTCGCGGAGGTCCAACCGCAGCAGTCCTGACTTCAGCTCGGAGGCGATGCGCTGGAAGGGGCGTCCCTCCGCGTCGGTGTGGAAGGTGGTGCGCAAGGCTTCGTGACGCTGGAGGAGCGCGTCGAACGCACGCTCCAAGGCCGATGCGTCGACCGCGCCCTCCAGGCGGATCACGTTGGGGATGTTGTAGAGCGGGCTGTCCGGCTCCAGCTGCTCCAGGAAGTACATCCGCTGCTGCGCGAACGACAGGGGCAGCGCGTCCGTGCGCGGCACCCGCACGAGCGCCGGAGCCGGTCGCGTGTCACCAGCTTGAGTCCGTGCCTCCACCCTGCGCGCCAGCTTCTCCACCGTCGGCGCGTCGAACAGCTCGCGCAGCGGCAGCTCCACGCCGAAGAGCCCGAGCACCCGCGCCACCACGCGCGTCGCCAGCAGCGAGTGGCCACCCAGCTCGAAGAAGTCGTCCCGAGGGCCCACCCGCTCCACGCCCAGCACCTGCGCGAAGAGACTCGCGAGCAGCTCCTCGGTCGGCGTGCGAAGGCCGCCAACATCCGAGTCCTTACGCGACTCGCCCTCCGGCGCCGGCAGGGCCTTGCGGTCCACCTTGCCGTTCGACGTGAGCGGCAGTGCTTCCAGCACCACCAGGGCCGACGGCACCAGGTACGCCGGCAGCTGCTCCTGGAGCGAGGCACGCAGGGCGGCGACATCCACCGCCTCGCCCGTGACGTAGCCCACCAGTCGCTTGTCTCCCGGCACGTCCTCGCGGACCACGACCACCGACTCACGCACCGAGGGCTGCCGCGACAACGCGGCTTCGATGTCTCCCAGCTCGATGCGGTAGCCCCGCACCTTCACCTGGAAGTCCGCGCGGCCCAGGTACTCCAGCTGCCCGTCCGCCCGCCACCGCGCCACGTCGCCCGTGCGGTACATCCGTGCGCCCGGCTCCGTGCTGAACGGATCCGGAATGAAGCGCTCCGCCGTCAGCTCCGGCCGCTGCTGGTAGCCACGCGTGACGCCGTCGCCCCCCACGTACAGCCCGCCTGCCACGCCCAGCGGCGCGGGGCGCAGACGCGCATCCAGCACGTACAGCCGGGTGTTCGCGATGGGCCGCCCGATGGGCACTCCGGCCGACACGTCCGCGTCGCGCGGCACGTCGTACACCGCGCACCCCACCACCGTCTCCGTGGGGCCGTACTCGTTGATGAGCCGCGTGCCCGGCATGTGCTGGCGCCAGAAGTCCAGGCTCGCGGGAGCCAGGGCCTCGCCGCCCACCACCAGGGCCCCCACGCGCCCCGCCGCCTCGGAGGCCGTCAGCGTCTGGCGCAGCAGCTCCCAGTGCGCCGGCGTCAGCTTCACCAGCGTGTAGTCCGCGCGGGCTCGCAGCGACCGGGCCAGACCCTCCACCCCGTCCGACTCCGGGAGCAACCACACGCCACGCCCCGCGACGAGCGGCACCAGCAGGCTCGTCACCGTCAGGTCGAACACCACCGGCGAGTGCACGGGTGCGCCAATGCCCCGCCCCAGTCCGTAGGCCTCCAGGGCCCAGGCGACGTAGTTGTTCAACCCGCCATGCGGCACCATGACGCCCTTGGGCTGACCGGTGCTGCCTGACGTGTAGAGCACGTAGGCGAGGTGACCCGCCGTCACGCCCGCGTCGCACGGCGTCTCCGGACGCGCGCGCACCTGGGCCTTGTGAGCGTCCAGCAGCACCACCCGCTCATCCGCGAGCGGCATCGTGTCCGCGAACCGCTTCAACGTGACGAGCACGGGCGCGCCCGCATCGGACAGCATGAAGCGCAGCCGCGACGCCGGGTACGACGCGTCCAGCGGCACGTACGCACCGCCGGCCTTCAGGATGCCCAGCAGACCCACCACCATCTGGGGCGAGCGGTCCACGCACAGGCCCACGCGCACTTCGGGCCCCACGCCCAGCTCGCGCAGGTGCCACGCGAGCTGGTTGGCCTGACGGTCCAGCTGCGCGTACGTGAGGACTTCGCCCTCGAAGCGCACGGCCTCCGCATCCGGCGTGCGTGCGGCCTGGGACTCGAACAGGTGATGCACGCAGGCATCCCGCGCGTAGTCGCGCGTGGTGTGGTTCCAATCCACCAGGACCTGCTGGCGCTCCGCTTCCGGGAGCAGGGGCAGGTCGCTCACGCGCTGGCCGGGCTCCTGGACGATGGCCTCCAGGAGGACCTGGAGGTGGGAGAGCATCCGCGTCGCGGTGGCGTCGTCGTAGAGGTCCGGGCTGTATTCGACCGCCGTGAGCAGTCCGTCGGCGGAGTCCGCCAGCGAGAGCGCCAGCTCGAACTTCGCCGCATCGGTGCCGGTCTCCACCGGGCGCAGGCGCAGGCCCCCCGGGAGCATCGCCTCGGCCGGAGGGGCGTTCTGGAACGTGAACATCACCTGGAACAGCGGCGGGCGGGACAGGTCGCGCTCGGGCTTGAGCGCCTCCACCAGCTTCTCGAACGGCACCTCCTGGTTCGACTGCGCGCCGAGCGTCGTCTCCCGCACCTGCTTGAGCAGCTCTCGGAACGTAAGCTCGCCGCCCAGCCGGGCGCGAAGGACCAGGGTGTTGACGAAGAAGCCGATGAGCCCTTCCAGCTCCGTGCGGTTGCGGCCCGCGACGGGCGTGCCCACGCTGACGTCGTCCTGCCCGCTGTAGCGCGACAGCATCACCTGCCACGCCGCCAGCAGCAGCATGAAGGGCGTCACGCCCTCCTTGCGGCCCAGGCTCCACAGCGCGTCACGCAGCGCCGGGGAGAGCGTCATCGACCGGCGGGCTCCCCGGACCAACGGAGAGGCCGTGCGCGGATGATCCGTGGGCAGCTCGATGACCCGGGGCGCACCTTCCAGCTGCTGCCGCCACCACGCCACCTGCGCGTCGAGCACCTCGTCCTTCAACCAGCCGCGCTGCCATGCGGCGTAGTCCACGTACTGCACCGCCAGCTCCCGCAGCGGCGAGGGGCGTCCGGCCAACCGGGCCGCGTACAGCGCGACGACCTCGCGCACGAGGACGCCCATGGACCAACCGTCGGAGACGATGTGGTGCATGACCATCGCGAGCACGTGTTCGCGCTCACCCGTGCGCACCAGTCGCGTGCGCAGCAGGGGTCCCCGAGCGAGGTCGAACGGCGCGCGCGTCCACGCATCGACGAGGCGGCGGGCCTCGGCGTCGCGCTCCGGGTGCGCGCTCACGTCGATGACGTCCCACGCCAGGGTCCCCGGCGGGGAGATGCTCTGGAAGGGCGTTCCGTCGACCGCCTGGATGGTGGTGCGCAGGGCCTCGTGCCGACGCACCAGCTCCGTCAGCGCATGCTCCAGGGCGGCCACGTCCAGCGTGCCCTCCAGTTGGACCGCGGTCGCCACGTTGTAGGCGGCGCTGCCCGGCTGGAGCTGATCCAGGAACCACAGGCGCTGCTGCGCGAACGACAGCGGCAGCTCACCGCTGCGCACCGTCGGCGTCAGCGGCGGCACCTTCACGCCCTGCCGTGCGCGCAGCGCTTCGTCCACGCGCGTCGCGAGGGTCGCGACGGTCGGCGCCTCGAAGAGCGCGCGCAGGGGCAACTCCACCCCAAAGGCGCTCCTCACCCGCGACATCGCCTGCGTCGCCAGCAGCGAGTGCCCGCCCAGGTCGAAGAAGTTGTCCTCCGCACCTACGCGCGCGACGCCCAGCACCTGCGCCCACACCTGCGCCAGCAACTCCTCCGTCGGCGTACGCGGGGCCACGAAGTGCGCCGTCTCCTGCGCTCCGTCCGGCGTCGGCAGGGCCTTGCGGTCCACCTTCCCGTTCGGCGTCAGTGGCAACGCGTCCAGCACCACGAAGGCGGCCGGCACCATGTACTCCGGCAGTCGCTCGCGCAGGAAGTCGCGCAACTGCACGCTGTCCGTGCCCTCCGGTGCCACCACGTATGCGATGAGGCGGCGCGGGTCCTCGCGCAGCAGCACCACCGCCGTGCGCACCGCGGGGTGCTTGCCCAGCACCGATTCGATTTCGCCCAGCTCCACGCGGAAGCCACGCAGCTTCACCTGCGTGTCCGCACGGCCCAGGAATTCAATGTTCCCGTCCGTCAGGTGCCGCGCCCTGTCTCCGGAGCGGTACAGCCGCGAGCCCGGTGCCCCGTAGGGATTCGGAACGAAGCGCTCCGCCGTCAATTCCGGACGGTGGCAGTAGCCACGCGTCACGCCTTCGCCGCCGATGTACAGCTCGCTCGCCACGCCCGCGGGCACCGGCTTCAACGCCGCGTCCAGCACGTACATCCGCACGTTCGCGAAGGGCTTCCCAATCGGCACCAGCCGGTTGTCCCCTGCCGCCAGCGCGTCACTCTCAAACCACGTGCTGTCGATGGTGGTTTCGCTGATGCCGTAGGAGTTGATGAGGCGCGTCTTTGCGCCAATCACACCCCGGATGCGCCGGTACTCATTCACGTACCAGGCGTCGGAGCCCGCGATGAGGACCTTCATCGCCTCCAGTCGCTGGCCCGTCTCCTCCAGGTGCTGCAACAGCCCGCGAAGCACCGCCGGGACGAACTCCGCGCAGTCGATGCGCTCCTCTTCCATCAACCCGTGCAGCCTCTGCGGCTCCAGCAGCCACTCGCGCGGGCAGAGCACCAGCTTCGCGCCCGAGCACAGCGCGCGGGACAAGTCGCCGCCGAAGACGTCGAAGGAGAAGCTCGCCATCTGCAGGTGGCTTCGGCACGCCTCCTTCAGCGCATAGCTTCGCTCCCAGCCCAGGTACGCGTTCGCCCAGCTGCGGTGCGAAACCATGACGCCCTTGGGCGTCCCCGTGCTTCCCGACGTGAAGACGACGTAGGCCAGATTCTCCGACTGCGCTGTCCGGGCCGGAGCCTCCGTGGACAGGCCCGCGCGTGCGGGGGCCTCCACGTCCAGCAGGTAGCGCGGCAGGCCCGGGGCCTCCACCGTGCCCTCTAGCGACTGCTGCGTCAGCAGCAGCGACATGCGCGACTCGGACACCATCAGCGCCAGGCGGTCCGCCGGGTAGGACGGATCCAGGGGCACATACGCGCCGCCTGCCTTCAGGATGCCCAGCAGCGCTACCAGCAGGCGCGGCGTGCGCTCCAGGCACACGCCCACCAGCACCTCCGGGCCCACGCCCTGGCTTCTCAGGTGGTGCGCCAATTGGTTCGCTTGCGCATCCAGCTCGCCGTACGTGAGTGCTTTCTCTCCCGGCGCCACCACCGCCGGTGCGTCCGGCGTCAGGCGTGCCTGGGCCGCGAAGCGCTCCGGAATCCCCTGCTCCGCGGGCAGCACCACGTCGGTGTCATTCCACTCCACCAGCACCCGCCGCCGCTCGGCCTCGCCCAGCATCGGCAGGTCCAGCACGCGTGCGTCCGGCTGGGCCGCGATGCCCTGCAGCAGCACACCGAAGTGCGCCAGCATCCGCTGCGCCGTCGCCGCGTCGAAGAGGTCGGTGCTGTACTCCAGCGAGGCCGCGAGCCCCTGGCCCGTCTCCGCCATGTCGAGGGACAGCTCGAACTTCGCCGTGCTGCCCTCGGTCTCCAGCGCACGCAGCGTGAGCCCCGAACCCGTGGTCGCCTCTGTGGAGGACGGCGCCGCGTTCTGGAGCGAGAACATCACCTGGAACAGCGGCGACCGGCTGAGGTTGCGCTCGGGCTTGAGCTCCTCCACCAGCTTCTCGAAGGGGACCTCCTGGTGCGCGTACGCGCCCAGCGTCGTCTCCTTCACCTGACGCAGCAGCTCCCGGAAGGACGGATTGCCCTCCAGGTTCGAGCGCAGCACCAGCGTGTTGACGAAGAAGCCGATGAGCCCTTCCAGCTCCGCGCGGTTGCGACCCGCGATGGGGGATCCGACGCTCACGTCCGTCTGGCCGCTGTAGCGCGACAGCAGCACCTGCCACGCGGCGAGCAACACCATGAAGGGCGTGGCGCCCTCCTTCTGCCCGAGCGCCTTCAGCGCGGCCTCCACCTCGCGGGGGAAGTGCGCGGACACCACCGCGCCGTTGACCGACGGCATCGCGGGGATGGGCCGGTCCGTGGGCAGCTCAATGGCCTGCGTGGCCCCGAGCAGCTGCTTGCGCCAGTACGCGAGCTGCGCTTCGAGCACGGGGCCCTGCAGCCATTCGCGCTGCCACGTCGCGTAGTCCACGTACTGGAGCGCCAGCTCCGGCAGCGGTGACGGCTTGCCCTGGCTGAACGCACCGTAGAGCGCGAGCAGCTCGCGCAGGAAGATGCCGCGCGACCAGCCGTCGGAGATGACGTGGTGCAGGGTCAGCAGCAACACGTGCTCCGTCGCGGTGAGCTTGAGCAGCATCGCGCGCAGCAGCGGCCCCACGGAGAGCGTGAAGGGCTGCTGCACGTCCCGGAACACCCGCAGGCGGGCTTCCGCCTCACGTGCCTCGACGGGGAGGACCTGCAGGTCCACCTCGATGAGCGCCACGGGCGCAGGGGGCGCGATGACCTGCGCCGCGCCGCCCTCCTCCGCGCGCAACGTCGTGCGCAGCACCTCGTGACGACGGACCAACTCATCCAGGCAACGCTGGAGCGCGGGGACGTCCAGGACGCCATCGAGCCGGACCGCGAGCGGGATGTTGTACTGCGGGTTCTGGGGGTCGAACTGATCCAGGAACCACAGTCGCTGCTGCGCGAAGGACAGCGGGTGGGACGCCGTGTTCCTGGGACGCGCCACCAGCGTCGCGGCAGGGGTGCCTGCGCTCTTCTGGCGCAGCTTGCGCATCAACAGGTCCTGCTTCTCGGGTGACAGGGACGAGAAACGCTTCGAGGTGTCACTCATTGGAAGTCTTCCTGTCGTGCGCCGGTTCCGCGTCCAGGAGGGCCTGCGCCTCGTCACTGGACAGTTCTTCCATCTCCGCCATCAGCCGCTCCAGCTCCGCGGGGTCCACCTGCGCGGCCTGGGCCTCCATCACGAGCACCGCGAGCGTCTCCACGGTGGGCGACTCGAACAACTTGCGCAGGGGCAGCTCCACTTCGAACGTCCGCCGGATCCGCGAGATGGCCTGCGTCGCCAGCAACGAGTGGCCCCCCAGTTCGAAGAAGCCATCGTGGATGCCCACGCGCTTCACACCCAGCAGCTCGGAGTAGATGTCCGCCAGCTGCTGCTCCAGCTCACTGCGCGGGGCGACGAACTCCCGGGCGCGGGGCTCGGAGTCGGCGTCGGGCACGGGCAGGGCCTTGCGGTCCACCTTGCCGTTGGCGTTGAGGGGCAGCGCCTCCAGCACCATCAGGGCCGACGGCACCATGTACTCCGGCAGCCGCCCCTTCAGCTCGCTTCGCAGCGTCGTGACGTCCAGGGCCTGCCCCGGCTTCGCCACCACGTACCCCACCAGTCGCTTGTCCCCAGGCACGTCCTCGCGCGCCACCACCACCGCTTCGCGCACGCCTTCGCAGGCGGCAAGCCCCGCCTCCACTTCACCCAGCTCCACGCGGTAGCCGCGCACCTTCAGCTGGAAGTCCACGCGGCCGAGGAACTCCAGCTTCCCGTCCTCCCGCTGCCGGACCTTGTCTCCCGTCCGGTACAGCCGCGCTCCGGGCTCCTCGCTGTACGCATCCGGCACGTACCGCTCCGCCGTGAGTTCCGGACGCCCCGCGTACCCGCGCGTCACCACCGCGCCGCCCACGTACAGCTCTCCCGCCACCCCTCGCGGCACCGGACGCCCGCTCGCGTCCAGCACGTACATCCGTGCATTGCCAATCGGCCGGCCCAGCGCCAGCGTCGCCGCGCCTTCATCCCACGTGCCCTCCACGGGGTTCGTCAGCACGCCGACCGTCGTCTCCGTCGGGCCGTAGTGGTTGAAGACGGCGCACTCCGGCGCAAGCCTCCGCACCGCCTCCACCAGCGCCCGGTCCGACGCCTCGCCGCCCACCACCAGTCGCTTCAGCGGCAGCACCTGCTTCGCATTCGGTCCACTCAGCAGCGCCCGCAGGTGCGAGGGCACCACCTTCAGGCCCTCCACCCGGTGCTCCTGCATGTACGCACCCAGCGCTTCCGCGTCCGAGGCCACGTCCTTCGCCACGAGGTGCAGCGTCCCGCCCCCGCACAGCATCGGGAAGACGGCCGTGTGCCCCAGGTCCGCCGCCAGCGTCGTCACCGACGCGAAGCTCATTCCCTCCGTCAGCTTCAGCCGGCCTCGGATGCTCTCCACGTAGTTGGCCAGCTGCCGGTGCTCCACCACCACGCCCTTCGGCCGCCCCGTGCTGCCTGACGTGAAGATGGCGTACACCGGGTTTTCACTCCGCACGCCCGACTCCACGCGCGCCGTATCCGCGGACACCTCCTCCACGATCAGCGTCTGGCACCCCAGGTTCGCCACCGCTCCCGCGAACACCCGCTGCGTCACCACCACTCGCAGCCCCGCATCCTCGGCAATCGCCTTCACTCGCGCCGTGGGGAAGGACGTGTCCATGGGCACGTATCCACCCCCGGCCTTGAGAATGCCGAGCATGCCCACGATGGACTCCACGGTGCGCTCCACGTAGAGGCCCACCAGCACCTCGGGCCCCACGCCCAGGGCTCGCAGTCGCTTCGCCACTCCGTTGGCTCGGGCGTCCAGCTCCGCGTAGGTGAGCTGACGGCCCTCCGCCACCACCGCCACGGCTCCGGGCACGCGCTCCACCTGCGCTTCAAACAGCGAGTGGATGCACTCCGACGGCACCGCCTCCGCCGTCTGGTTCCAGGTCTTCAAGACCCGTTGACGCTCGCCCTCCTCCATCAACGGAAGGGCTCCCACGGACACGTCCGGGTTCGCGGCGATGCCCTCCAGCAGCACCCGCAGGTGCTCCACCATCCGCTCCACCGTGGAGCGTTCGAACAGGTCCGTGCTGTACGTCAACGCGCCCTGGAAACCCTCCGGCGCATCACTCAGCGACAGGTTCAGGTCGAACTTGGCCTGCTGGTTCTCCAGCTCCAGGCGGCGCAGCTTCAGGTCGCGCAGCGTCAGCTCGGTGTCGACCTCGGTGTTGAGCACGAGCATCGCCTGGAACAGCGGCGTGCGGCCCAGGTCGCGCTCCGGGCGCAAGGCATCCACCAACCGCTCGAAAGGCACCTGCTGGTGCGCGAACGCTCCCAGCGTCGTCTCCTTCACGCGCCCGAGCACCTCGCGGAACCTGTCGGCCGGAGTCAGCCGCGTGCGCAGCACCAGCGTGTTGAGGAACAGGCCGATGAGCCCTTCCACCTCCGACTGGGTGCGGCCCGCCACGGGCGTGCCCACGCTGATGTCGCCCTGGCCGCTGTAGCGCGACAACAACACCTGCCAGGCCGCGAGCAGCACCATGAACGGCGTCGCGCCTTCCTTGCGTCCCAGCGCCCTCAGCGCATCCGTCAGCGACTTCGACCACCGCACGGACACCGAGCCACCCATCGCCGTGGGCGCCGCCGGCCGCACCTTGTCCGTCGGCAGCTCCAGCGCTGCCGGGGCTCCTTCCAGTTCGCGCCGCCACCAGCCGACCTGCTCCTCCAACGCCTCGCCCTGGAGCCAGCCGCGCTGCCACACCGCGTAGTCCGCGTACTGCAACGGCAGCTCGGGCAGGACGGCCTCTCGCTGCTCGATGCGCGCGGCATAGAGGGCGACAAGCTCCCGCACCAGCACTCCCGCGGACCAGCCGTCGGACACGATGTGGTGCATCGTCAGGAGCAGCAGGTGCTCCCGCTCCGCCATGCGCAGCAACGTGACGCGCAGGAGCGGACCGTGGCTCAGCTCGAACGGTCGCTGGGCTTCGGCCCGGGCCCGTCGCCAGGCCTCCGGCTCACGGCCGGCCTCGTCCAGACCGCGCAGGTCCACCACCGCCAGCGGGAAGGCGGGCGCTGCGGAGATGCGCTGGAAGGGCTTTCCGTCCTCGGCGTGGAACGTCGTCCGCAAGCCTTCGTGCCGGTGGATGAGGGCGTTGAACGCGTGCTCCAGCGCGCTCACGTCCAGGGCCCCCTCCAGCTTCAGGAGGCTCGGAATGTTGTAGAGCGCGCCTTGCGGCTCCAACTGCTCCAGGAACCACAACCGCTGCTGCGCGAACGACAGCGGCAACGGGCCGGTGCGCGGCGCCGCCTTCAGCGCGGGCACCCTGGGCGATACCTGCGCACGGGCGGCCTCCACCCGCAGGGCGAGCGCGGCCACGGTGGGGGCTTCGAACAGCGCACGCAGCGGCAACTCCACGCCGAGCGCGGCGCGGATCCGCGAGATGGCCTGCGTGGCCAGCAGCGAGTGGCCTCCCAGCTCCAGGAAGTCGTCGTGGATGCCGACCTGGGACACGCCCAGCAGCTCGCGCCAGGTCGCGGCCAGCGTCTCCTCCACCGGCGTGCGGGGCGCGACATACGTCGGCCCCTGCTCCGAGCGCACCGCGTCCGGCGCGGGCAGGGCCTTGCGGTCCACCTTGCCGTTCGGGGTGAGCGGCATCACGTCCAGGACCACGAACGCGGACGGCACCATGTGTTCGGGCAGCTTCTCGTCCAGGTGGCGGCGCAGCGCGGCCACGTCCACCGTCTCGTCCTCCTGGGCCACGACGTAGGCCACGAGGCGCCGGTCTCCGGGCACGTCCTGGCGGGCGAGCACCACGGCCTCGCGCACCGAGCCCGCGCCCGCGAGCACCGCTTCGATCTCGCCCAGCTCGATGCGGAAGCCGCGCACCTTGACCTGGTGGTCGGTGCGGCCAACGAACTCCAGCGCTCCGTCCGCGCGGTAGCGGACCAGGTCGCCCGTCCGGTACAGCCGCGCCCCCGGCTCCGGGCTGAACGGATCCGGCACGAAGCGCTCCGCCGTCTGCTCCGGCCGGCCCAGGTAGCCCCGGCCCACGCCGACGCCTCCGATGAACAGCTCTCCCGCGATGCCCACGGGCACGGGCGCGCGCGTCCCATCCAGCACGTAGGCGCGCACGTTCGGATACGGCCGGCCAATGGGCGGCGTCCCGGAGCCCGGTGCGCAGACCGCGCTCGTCACCGTGATGCTCGCCTCGGTGGGACCGTAGGAGTTCACGAAGCGGCGACCGGCCGCCCAGCGGTCCATCAACTCCGCCGAGCACGCCTCCGCGCCCGTCACCACCGTCTGGAGCGTGGGGAAGTCCTCGGGGGACAGCACCGCCAGCGTGGAGGGCAGCAGCACAGAGGTGGTGATGTTGCGCTCACGCATCAGTCGCGCGAGTTCGGGGCCGGGCTGCAGGGCCTCGCGAGGCGCCAGCACCAGGGTCCCACCGGCCGCGAGCGTGGAGAAGATCTCCAGCAGCGACACGTCGAAGCTCATCGACACGAACTGGAGCGTGCGCGTGCCGGGCCCCACGTCGAAGTCCCGCACGGCGTGGACCAGCGTGTTGACGATGCCCCGGTGCTCGACGAGGGTGCCCTTCGGCTGGCCCGTGCTGCCCGACGTGTAGATGACGTACGCCAGGTGACGCCCCCCGGCGAAGGTGCCCAGGTTGCCCGTGCCCTGGCGCGCGAGGCTCGCGGCGTCGGAGTCCACGCAGAGCAGCTGCTCTCCACGCGAGGGCAGCTCGTCCGCGATGGACTCGCGGGTGACGAGCACCGGCACCCGCGAATCCTCCAGCAGGAACGCGAGCCGGTGCGACGGGTAGTCCGGATCCATGGGCACGTAGGCCCCGCCCGCCTTGAGGATGCCGAGCAATGCCATCAGCAGCTCGGGGGAGCGCTCCAGGCACACGCCCACGCGGACCTCCGGCCCCACGCCGAGGAGCTTCAGCTGGCGGGCCAGCTGGTTGGCGCGCGCGTTCAGCTCGCCGTACGTCCAACGCGTGTCGCCCAGCTCCACGGCGACGCCGTCCGGCGTGCGCTCCGCCTGCGCCTCGAAGAGGCCGTGCAGCGAAGCCTCCTCCTCCAGCGGCGCGACGGCGGTGTTCCAGCCCTTCAGCACCTGGTGCCGTTCGTCCTGCGTGAGCAGCGAGAGGTCGCGGACGTGGGCGTCGGGAGCAGCGACGGCGATGCCCTCCAGCACCGTGCGCCAGTGGCCCATCAAGCGGGTGATGGCTTCCGCGTCGAAGCGCGACAACTGGTAGGACAGGCGCAGGCCCAGCTTCTCACCGGGCAACACCGCGGGGGCCAGCGGCAGCGTCAGCCGCTCGCGGCCCTCGAAGTCGCGCACGTCCAGGCCGCGGGCCCGCTGCTGGATGGCCTCGTCGATGGGGTAGTTCTCGACAACGACGAGGCTCTCGAAGAGCGGCTGTCCACGGGGCAGCTCGCTCCAGCCCTGTACCTGGACCAGCGGGCAGTGCTCATGGGCGCTCAGCGCCACCTGCTGCGTCTGGATGCCGCGCAGCCAGGACACCAGCGTGTCTTCCGGCGCGATCCGCACGCGCAGCGGAAGGGAGTTGATGAACAGGCCCATCATCCCCTCCACCCCCGGAAGCTCCGAGGGGCGACCCGAGACGGTGGTGCCAAAGACGACGTCCTGCTCACCGCTGTAGCGGCTCAGCAGCAGCGCCCATGCGCCCTGCACCACCGCGCCCAGCGTGAGCTGGTGGCGACGCGCGAAGGACTCCAGCGCGGAGGTGGTCTCCGCCAGGAGGGCGATCTCTTGCGAGCCGTGCTGGTGGACCGCCTCGCTGTCGTTGAAGCCCGCGCCCTTGTCCAGGGGCAGCGGCGTGGGAGCGGTGAAGCCCGCGAGCCGCTCGCGCCAGAACGCCTCGGAGCGGGCCGGCTCCTGCCGCCCCAGCCATTCGATGTAGTCCCGGAACGCGGGTCGCGCCGTGGCCAGCGCGGGCTGCTCGCGCGTGAAGGCGTCGTAGAACCCGAACAGGTCCTGCATCACCAGGCCCAGGCTCCAACCGTCGAGCAGGGTGTGGTGGAAGCTCCAGATGAGCCGGTGGACGTTCGTGTCCAGGCGCACCAGCGCCACGCGCAGCAGCGGGCCCGCCACGAGGTCGAAGCCCCGGGCGCGGTCCTCTTCCAGGAACGTGTCCAGTTGCTGCCGCTGCGCCTCGGGGGACTGGCCGCTCCAATCCAGCTCCGCCCACGGCAGCGCCGCCTGACGGCGCACCACCTGCAACGGCGCGTCCAGCCCCTCCCAGAGGAGCGTCGTGCGCAGCACCGCGTTGCGTGCCACCAACGCTTCCCAGGCACGCCGCAGCGCTCGCGCGTCCAGCTGCGCATGGAAGGCCCAGGAGAGCTGCTCGAAGTACACGCCCGACTTCGGCGCCAGCAGCGCGTGGAAGAGCATGCCCTGCTGCATCGGCGACAGCGGGTAGATGTCCTCCAGGTCCGTCGTCACGGCCTGCACTCGCGCGAGTGAGCGTGCATCCAGCTTCGCCAGCGGGAAGTCGGCCGGCGTGTACTTCGCCGCGTCCGGCGTCTGACGGCCCGCCACCAGCGTCCGCAATGCTTCGGTGTACGCCCGCGCCAGCGCTTCCACCGTGGCCCGCGTGTGCAGTGCTTCGCTGTACGTCCACGTCACTTCCAGCCGGCCCCCCACCACCAGCCCATTCACCTCCAGCACATGGCTTCGCTGGCCGCCCTGCCCCATCGCCGGGCCCGAGGACTCCTTCGCCAGCGTGAAGCCCCCCGCGCCATTCGCCAGCGCGTCGAACTGCCCCAGGTAGTTGAAGGCCACCTGGGCCTTGGGCGCCCCCTTCAGCTTCGCCACCACCGCCGCCGGGCCCTGGTAGCGCAGCAGGCCGTAGCCCACGCCCTTGCCCGGCACCTGCCGCAGCGTGTCTCGCACCGCCCGCAGCGTGTCTCCGGGCGTGCCTGCGCCCGGCACGTCCAGCACCACCGGGTACAGCGAGGTGAACCAGCCCACCGTGCGCGTCACGTCCACGTCCGCGAAGAGCTCCTCGCGGCCGTGGCCCTCCACGTCCACCCGCACCTGCGCCTGGCCCGTCCACTGCGTCAGCACCCGCGCCAGCGCCGCCACCAGCACTTCATTCACGCTGGCCCGGTATGCCGCCGGCACCTCCTGGAGCAGCACCCGCGTCTCTTCCGCGTCCAGCCCCGCCACCACGCCGCGCGCCGACGCCACGGTGTTCTCACCCGTCGTGTCCACGGGCAGCGCGGGCACATCCTGCGCCTGCGAGAGCCACCACGCCGCTTCCTTCTCCAGTTCCGGCCCGCGCGCGTACGCCTCCAGCTTGCGCGCCCAGGCCTGGAAGGACGTCGTCTTGGGCGGCAACTCCACCGCGCGGCCCTCTCGCCGCTGCGCGTACGCCGTGCCCAGGTCCTCCAGCAGCACCCGCCACGACACGCCGTCCACCACCAGGTGGTGCACCACCAGCAGCAGCCGTGACGTCTTGCCCGCTCCGCGCTCCATCAGCAGCGCGCGCAACAGCAGGCCTTCCTCCAACCGAAGTCCCTGCTGGAGTTCCTTCGCGGCAACCGCCAGCGCATCACTCTGGGCCGCCTCATCCTCCGCGAGTGAGGACAGGTCGAGCCGCTGCAACAGGGCCCCGTTTCCAAGGCCGGCGTTGTGCTGCGTCCAACCCGCGTCGCCGCGCGCGTAGCGCATCCGCAGCGAATCGTGGTGGGTGACGAGCGCCCGCAGCGCCTCCTCCAACCGCTCCGCCTCCACCCCTTCCTTCGCCTCCAGCAGCACCGCCTGGTTGAAGTGGTGCGCCTCCGGCAGCTCCCTCTCGAAGAACCAGCGCTGGATCGGCGTCAGGGGCACTTCGCCTTCCACCACGCCCTGCTCTCCAACCGCCCCGCGCCCCTCCTCCACCACCTTCGCCAGCTGCTCCACCGTCGGGTGCTGGAACAGCTGCTTCGGCGTCACCTTCAGGCCTGCCTGCCCTGCCTTCGCCACCACCTGGATGCTCAGGATGGAGTCGCCGCCCAGCGCGAAGAAGTTCTCGCGCACGCCCACCCTCGCCACGCCCAGCACCCGGGCCCACACGGCCGCCAGGGTCTCTTCGGTCCTCGACTTCGGTGCGTCGTACGACTCGTCCGCGGACCCCACCTGCTCCGGCGCGGGCAGGGCCTTGCGGTTCACCTTGCCGTTGGGGGTCAGCGGCAGCGCGTCCAGGACGACGAAGGCCGCGGGCACCATGTACTCCGGCAGCCTCGCCTTCAGGTCCGCGCGCAAGCCTTCCGCCGTCACTCCCGTGCCGGGCTGTCCCACGACGTACGCCACCAGCCGGCGGTGGCCCGGCGTGTCCTCGCGCACCACCACCACGCTCTCGCGCACGTCCTCGCGCTGGATCAGCGCCGCTTCGACTTCGCCCAGCTCGATGCGGAAGCCGCGCACCTTCACCTGCGAGTCCAGGCGGCCCAGGAAGATCACCGCTCCGCCCGGTGACTGCTTCACGAGGTCGCCCGTGCGGTACAGCCGGGCCCCCTGCCGCGAGCTGAACGGGTGCGGCACGAACTTCTCCGCCGTCAGCGCCGGCCGCCCCAGGTAGCCCAGCGCCAGACCGTCGCCGCCGATGTACAGCTCGCCGGGAACACCGACGGGCACGGGCTGAAGCCGCGTGTCCAGGACGTACAGCTCCGTGTTGGACAGCGCCTTCCCGATGGGCACCGTCAACGCGTCCCCGGGAACCTCTGTCACCTCGTGCCACGTGGCGAACGTGGTGCTCTCCGTAGGGCCGTAGACGTTCATCAGCTTGCCGGGCGCTCCACGCGCGAGCACCGTGCGCATCGCCCCCGGATCCACCGCCTCGCCGCCCACGTGGAGCTGGCGCAACGTCTGGAACGTCTCCGCGGACTGCGCCACCAACTGGTTGAAGAGCGCGGTCGTGACGAAGAGCGTGCTGATGCGCTCATTGCGCAGATAGGCCGCGAACGCCGCGGGCGACAGGGCCACATCCCGCGTCACGCCCACCAGCCGCGCACCGTGGAACAGCGCACCCCAGACCTCGAACGTCGCCGCGTCGAACGAGGCATTCGACGCCTGCGCGATGCGGTCCTCGGCCGTCAGCTGGATGAAGTTCGTCTCCACCAACAGTCGAACCACCGCCCGGTGCGGGACCCAGACGCCCTTGGGCGTCCCCGTGCTGCCGGACGTGTAGATGACGTAGGCCGGTTCTTCCGCCTCCACGCCGCTCTCCGGCGCGTGCGTCGGCTCCGCATCCAGCGAGCCTTCGTCCAGGTCCACCACCCGCGACGGGCCTTCCGGCAGCGCGCCTCGTAGCGACGCCTGCGTCACCAGGACTTCCACGCCAGCGTCCCGCACCATGAAGGCCAGCCGCTCGGGCGGGTAGCTCGCGTCCAGCGGCACGTATGCGGCGCCGGCCTTGAGGATGCCCAGCATCCCCTCCACCATCCCCACGCCGCGCTCCACGCACAGGCCCACGCGCGAGCCGCGCCCCACGCCCAGCTTCCGCAGCCGGTGCGCGAGCTGGTTCGCCCGCGTCTCCACCTGCCGGAACGTCCGCTGCGCTCCAGCGAAGTGCAGCGCCAACGCGTCGGGGGTGCGCTCCACCTGCGCCGTCACCAGCGTGTGGATGCACTGCTCGCGCGGGTACGCCGTGCGCGTCGCATTCCACGCCACCACCTGCCGCTGCCGCTCCTCCGCCGTCAGCAGCGGGAGCCGCCCCACCTTCGCGTCCGGATCCGCGGCGATGGCCGTCAGCAGCACCTCCAGGTGCCCTGCCATCCGCGCCACCGTCGCCGCGTCGAACAGGTCGGTGTTGTACTCAATCGACCCCGCGAACCCCGCGGGCGTGTCCGACAGCGACAGCGTCAGCTCGTACTTGGCCGTGCGGTCATCCGCGTCGAGCGGACGCAGGGACAACCCGGGCAGCTGCTGTTCGGACAGTGCCTCCTGCTGGAGCGCGAACATCACCTGGAACAACGGCGAACGGCGCAGGTCCCGCTCCGGGCTCAGCGCTTCCACCAGGTTCTCGAAAGGGACCTCCTGGTGCGTGAAGGCTCCGAGCGTCGCCTCGCGCACCCGCGCCAGCACGTCGCGGAACGTGGGCTCGCCGTCGAACCGCGTCCGCAGCACGAGCGTGTTGACGAAGAAGCCGATGAGACCTTCCAGCTCCGTACGGTTGCGCCCCGCGATGGGCGTGCCCACGCTGATGTCGTCCTGCCCGCTGTAGCGCGACAGCAGCACCTGCCACGCCGCGAGCAGCAGCATGAACGACGTCACGCCCTCGCTCCGGCTACGGACCCTCAGGGACTCGGACAGCGCGGCGCTCAGCACCACGGGCCGCCGCGCGCCCCGGAAGGACTGGACCGCCGGACGGGGCCGGTCGGTCGTCAGCTCCAGCGCGGACGGCGCGCCTTCCAACTGCCGCGTCCACCACGAGAGCTGCGCCTGGAGCGCCTCTCCCTGCAACCAGCCTCGCTGCCACGCCGCGTAGTCCGCGTACTGCACCGGCAGCGCAGGCAGCGTCGAGGGCTTGTCCGTGCGGAATGCCTCGTAGAGCGCGGTCAGCTCGCGCACGAGGACGCCCATGGACCAGCCGTCGGAGACGATGTGGTGCATCGTCAGCAACAGGTCATGCTGTCGCTCCGCGAGCCGCACCAGCGCGCTGCGGAAGAGCGGCCCTCGCGCGAGCTGGAACGGACGGCGGGCTTCATCGCCTGCAATCCTGCGGGCCTCGACTTCACGCTCCGCTTCGGGCAGCGCCGACACGTCCACGAGCGTGAGGGGCAGCTCCCAGTCCGGCATCACGATCTGCGCGGGATGGCCTTCATCCGCGCGGATGAGGGTCCGCAGCGTGTCATGACGGCGGATGAGCGCCTGCAGGCCGCGCTCCAGCGCCGACACGTCCAGCTCCCCCTCCAGCCGGACGGCGGCGGGGATGTTGTAGGAGGCGCTTCCCGGCTCGAACTGATCGATGAACCACAGCCGCTGCTGCGCGAACGACACCGGCGCCGCGCCCTCCCAGTGTCGGGCGACCAGCGGCGGTCGCACGTCCGACGTCGCTCCGCGCCGGGCATCGTCGATCCGCGCCGCCAGGTCCACGACGGTGGGCGCTTCGAAGAGGGCCCGCAGCGGCAGCTCCACGCCGAAGGTGGTGCGGATGCGCGAGATGGCCTGCGTCGCCAGCAGCGAGTGGCCGCCCAGCTCGAAGAAGTCGTCCCGCGCGCCCACCCTCGCGACGCCCAGCACGCGCGCCCACTCGCCCGCGAGCACCTCCTCCGTCGGCGTCCTCGGTGCCACGTACGCGCCCGAGACCTCCACGCCTGCGTCTTTCGGCTCCGGCAGGGCCTTGCGGTCCACCTTGCCGTTGGCGGTAAGCGGCATCGCCGGCAACACGACGAAGGCCGACGGCACCATGTACTCCGGCACCTGGGCCTTCATCGCCGCGCGCACGCGGGCCACGTCCAGGTGGTCGCCCACCACGTATGCGACCAGCCGCTTCGTGCCCGAGCCCTCGCCGCGCGCCATCACCACGTTCTCGCGGACGCCCTCGCAGCGGCCCAGCGCCGCCTCCACTTCCGCCAGCTCCACGCGGAAGCCCCGCACCTTCACCTGCGTGTCGCCGCGCCCCAGGAACTCCAGCACGCCGTCCGCGCGCCACCGCGCCAGGTCGCCCGTGCGGTACATGCGGCTGCCAGCAGGGCCGAAGGGATTGGGGAGGAACGCCGCCGCCGTCAGCTCCGGCCGGCCCAGGTAGCCGCGCGCCAGACCGTCACCCGCCGCGTACAGCTCGCCCGCCGCGCCCACGGGCACCGGCTGCCCGCGCCCGTCCAGCACGTACACCTGCGTGTCGCCAATGGGCCGGCCAATGGGCACCGCCACGCCCACGTCCTCCACCGTCCGCATCCGGTGGCAGCTGGTGAAGAGCGTGCCCTCCGTCGGCCCGTAGCAGGCCGTCACCGTCACGCCCAACACCTCCAGCGCCCGCTTCACGTGCGGCGCCGACACCACGTCGCCACCCGTGAGCAGCTGCTTCACCCCGCGCAACCCTTCCAGGTTGCCGTCCACCATCTGCGTGAAGAGGCCCGCCGTCAGGTGCAGCACCGTCACGCCATGGCGCTTCAGCACCCCTTCCAGCGCCTTCACATCTCCCACCGGCACCGGCGGGTACACCACCAGTCGCGCGCCGTTCAGCAGCGGGCCCCAGACCTCCAGCGTCGACGCGTCGAAGGACACGGGCGCGATCAGCAGGAACGCATCGCCCTCGCCCAGACGCGCGTAGTTGGTGTCCAGCACCGTGCGCAGCACACCCGAGTGCACCGTGCACACGCCCTTCGGCTTGCCCGTGCTCCCCGACGTGAAGTCCACGTACGCGAGGTTGCTCCCGCCCACACCCGCTGCAGGCGTGTGCGTCGGCTGACGGGACAGCTCCTCCCGCACCTCCTCCACGCGCACCACGTCCAGCCCGTCCACCGGCAACCGCTCGCCCAACGCGCGCGTCGTCACCAGCACGCGCGGCGCCGCATCCATGAGCATGGAGGCCAGCCGCTCGCGCGGGTAGTCCGCCTCCAGCGGCACGTACGCCCCGCCGGCCTTGAGGATGCCCAGCAGCGCGACCACCAGTTCCACGCCGCGCTCCAGGCACAGCGCCACCCGCGACTCCGGGCCCACGCCTCGTGCCCGCAGCAGGTGCGCCAACTGGTTCGCCCGCGCATCCAGCTGCGCGTACGTCAGCTTCTCGTCACCCGCCTCCAGCGCCACCGCCTCCGGACGCCTCGCGACCTGCGCGGAGAAGATGTCCCCGATGCTCGCCTCGCGCGGGTACACCGAGGCCGTCTGGTTCCAGGCCACCAGGACGCGCTGCTTCTCCTCGGCGGACAGCACGTCCACCGCCGCGACGCGCCCCTGCTCTGACGCCACCAGTCCTTCCAGCGCCAGCTGCCACTGTCCCAGCAGCCGCTCGATGCCTTCCGCTTCGAAGCGCGGCAGGTCGTACGCCAGCTTCAGCGACAGCTCCGGGCCCGGGATGGCCGAGGCCGTCAGCGGATAGTTGCTGCGCTCGACGCCGTGCACGTCCCGGATGCCCAGCGGGTTGCCCTGCGCCGCGAGCGACACGTCCAACGGGTAGTTCTCGAAGACGAAGAGGCTCTGGAACAGCGGCGTGCCGCGCGGCACCTGACTGAAGCCCTGCACCCGCACCAGCGAGTCGTGCTCGTACGGACGCGACTCCGTGTAACGCGCCTGAAGGTCCTGGAGCCACCGGATCACCGGGGCTTCGGCCGGCACGCGCATGCGCACGGGCACGGTGTTGATGAACAGGCCTGGAGCGTCCTCCACGCCCGGAAGGTCCGTGGGCCTTCCCGACACGGTGACGCCGAAGACGACCTCCGACTCTCCGCTGTGGCGTGACAACACCAGGGCCCACGCCGCCTGCACCAGCGTGTTCAGCGTGAGCTGCTGACGCCGCGCGAAGGACTGGAGCGCGGCGGTGGTCTCCGACGAAATGGTGAGCGAGCGCTCCCCATGGCCTTCCGGCACGAGCGTCGACGCTCCAGCGTGCGTGTCACCCGGAAGCGGCGTCGGGGCGTGGATGCCGGCGAACTCCGCGCGCCAGAACGCTTCCGAGCGCTCCGGAGCCTGCTGTCCCAGCCACGCGATGTAGTCGCGGTAGTCCGCGCCCGCGGGCCCCTTGGGCAACACGCGGCCCTGCACCCGCGCCTGGTAGAGCGCGAAGACCTGCTTGAGCAGCAGGGCCATGCTCCAGCCGTCGAGCACCGTGTGGTGGAAGCTCCAGACGAACCGGTGGACGTTCGTGTCCAGGCGCACCAGCGCGATGCGCAGCAAGGGGCCCTCCGCGAGATCGAAGCCCCGGGCGCGGTCCTCCTCCAGGAAGGTGTTCAACTGCTGCCGCTGCGCCTCTTCTGGCTGGTCCCGCCAGTCGAGCTCCCGCCAGGGCAGCGCCGAGTGACGGCGCACCACCTGCAACGGAGCCTCCAGCCCCTCCCAGAGGAACGTCGTGCGCAGCACCGCGTGGCGCACCACCAGTTCCTCCCACGCACGCCGCAGGGCCTGCGTGTCCAGGGCGGCGTGGAAGTCCCAGGAGAGCTGCTCGAAGTACACGCCCGACTTCGGCGCCAGCAGCGCGTGGAAGAGCATGCCCTGCTGCATCGGCGACAGCGGGTAGATGTCCTCGAAGTCGTCCACCTTCGACTGCACGTGCGCGAGCGAGCGTGCATCCAGCTTCGCCAGCGGGAAGTCGGCCGGCGTGTACTTCGACGCGTCCGGCGTCTGACGCCCCGTCACCAGCGTCCGCAATGCTTCGGTGTACGCCCGCGCCAGCGCTTCCACCGTGGCCCGCGTGTGCAGTGCTTCGCTGTACGTCCACGTCACTTCCAGCCGGCCGCCCACCACCAGCCCATTCACCTCCAGCACGTGGCTTCGCTGCCCGCCCTGCCCCATCGCCGGGCCCGAGGACTCCTTCGCCAGCGTGAAGCCGCCCGCGCCATTCGCCAGCGCGTCGAACTGCCCCAGGTAGTTGAAGGCCACCTGCGACTTCGGCGCCCCCTTCAGCTTCGCCACCACCGCCGCGGGGCCCTGGTAGCGCAGCAGGCCGTAGCCCACGCCCTTGCCCGGCACCTGCCGCAGCGTGTCCCGCACCGCCCGCAGCGTGTCTCCGGGCGTGCCTGCGCCCGGCACGTCCAGCACCACCGGGTACAGCGAGGTGAACCAGCCCACCGTGCGCGTCACGTCCACGTCCGCGAAGAGCTCCTCACGCCCGTGGCCTTCCACGTCCACCCGCACCTGCGCCTGGCCCGTCCACTGCGTCAGCACCCGCGCCAGCGCCGCCACCAGCACTTCATTCACGCTGGCCCGGTACGCCGCTGGCACTTCCTGGAGCAGCACGCGCGTCTCTTCCGCGTCCAGCCCCACCACCACGCCGCGCGCGGACGCCACGGTGTTCTCGCCCGCCGTGTCCACGGGCAGCGCGGGCACTTCCTGCGCCTGCGAGAGCCACCACGCCGCTTCCTTCTCCAGCTCCGGCCCGCGCGCGTACGTCTCCAGCTTGCGCGCCCAGGCCTGGAAGGACGTCGTCTTGGGCGGCAACTCCACCGCGCGGCCCTCTCGCCGCTGCGTGTACGCCGTGCCCAGGTCCTCCAGCAGCACCCGCCACGACACGCCGTCCACCACCAGGTGGTGCACCACCAGCAGCAGCCGTGACGTCCGGCCCGCGCCGCGCTCCATCAACAGCGCGCGCAGCAGCAGGCCCTCTTCCAGAGACAGGCTCGCCTGGGTCCGCGCCACCGCATCCGCGAGCGCCCGGGCCTGCTCCGCTTCGGACAGCGCGGACAGCTCCACCTGCTGCAACACCCGCGACTTCCGCAGGCCGGTGTCGTGCTGCGTCCAACCTGAAGCGCCGCGCACGTAGCGCATCCGCAGCGCGTCATGGTGCGCCACCAGCGCTTGCAGTGCCTCTTCCAGCCGCTCCGCCTCCACCCCTTCCTTCGCCTCCAGCAACACCGCCTGGTTGAAGTGGTGCGCCTGCGGCAGCTCCTTCTCGAAGAACCAACGCTGGATCGGCGTCAGGGGCACTTCGCCTTCCACCACGCCCTGCTCTCCAACCGCCCCGCGCCCTTCCTCCACCACCTTCGCCAGCTGCTCCACCGTCGGGTGCTGGAACAGCTGCTTCGGCGTCACCTTCAGGCCCGCCTGTCCCGCCTTCGCCACCACCTGGATGCTCAGGATGGAGTCGCCGCCCAGCGCGAAGAAGTTCTCGCGCACGCCCACGCGCTCGACCCCGAGCACCCGCGCCCAGACTCCCGCCAGCGTGGCTTCCGTCCGTGTCCTCGGCGCTTCGTAGGACTCAACGGCTTGCGTGCTCGCTTCCGGCGCGGGCAGGGCCTTGCGGTCCACCTTGCCGTTGGACGACAGGGGCAGCGCCTCCAGGACGACGAAGGTCGCGGGCACCATGTACTCCGGCAGCCTCGCCTTCAGCTCCGCGCGCAGCTCGTCCGCCGACACCCGCGCGTCGGCCTGGCCCACGACGTACGCCACCAGTCGCTTGATGCCCGGCGAGTCCTCGCGCACCACCACCACGCTCTCGCGGACGCCCTTGCACTGGCCCAGCGCGGCTTCGACTTCGCCCAGCTCGATGCGGAAGCCTCGCACCTTCACCTGGAAGTCCAGGCGGCCCAGGTACTCGATGCTCCCATCCGCCAGGATGCGGGCTTGATCTCCCGTGCGGTACAGCCGCGTCCCGGGGGCCCCGTGCGGGTCGGGCACGAAGCGCTCGGCCGTCAGCGACGGGCGGCCCAGATAGCCACGGCCCACCTGCACACCGCCGATGTACAGCTCGCCCGCGAGCCCCACCGGCACCGGCTCCAGGGCCGCGTCCAGGATGAGGATCCGCGTGTTCGCCACCGGCCGGCCAATGGGCACGCTGCGGCGCCCGTCGTCGCGCTCGCACGCCCAGAAGGTCACGTCCACCGCGGCCTCCGTGGGGCCGTAGAGGTTGTGCAGCGGCACGCCCAGCCGCTCCAGGCAGCGGTCCTTCAACTCCAGCGGCAAAGCCTCGCCACTGCACACCACGCGCCGCAGCGCCGTGCAGCGCTCCAGCCCCGGCTCCTCCAGGAACACCTGGAGCATCGACGGCACGAAGTGCAGCGTCGTGACGCTCTCGCGCGCCATCACGTCCACCAGGTAGGCGGCGTCCTGATGCCCCCCGGGCCGCGCGACCAGCAGCCGCGCCCCGGTGATGAGCGGCCAGAAGAACTCCCACACCGACACGTCGAAGCTGAAGGGCGTCTTCTGCAACACGACGTCCTGGGGCTCCAGCCCGTAGGCCTCCTGCATCCAGAGCAGCCGGTTGCAGATGCCCGCGTGCGTGTTCATCGCGCCCTTCGGGCGGCCCGTGCTGCCCGACGTGTAGATGACGTACGCCAGGTGCTCCGGCCCGACGCCCGACACCACCGGATCCGCGGACGACCGCTCCACGTGGACCCAATCCGAGTCCAGGCACACCACGGGCGTGGCCCCCACGCGGAGCACGTCCACCAGGTGCTGCTGCGTGAGCAGCACCGCCACCGCCGAGTCCTCCACCTGGTACGACAGACGCTCGGCCGGTGCCGACGGGTCGATGGGCACGTACGCGCCGCCCGCCTTGAGCACGCCCAGGAGCGCGAGCACCATCTCCAGCGAACGCTCCGCGCAGACGCCGACGCGCACCTCGGGCCCCACGCCGCGCTCCCGCAGGTAGCGCGCGAGCTGGTTCGCCCTGGCATCCAGCTCCCGGTACGTGAGCCGCAAGCCCTCGAAGTCGACCGCCACCGCGTCCGGCGTGCGCGCGACCTGGGCCTCCACCAGCCCGTGCAGCGTGACGTCCGTGGGGTAGTCGCGCTGCGTGGCGTTCCAGTCCACCAGCAGCAGGTGACGCTCCGCGCCCGACATCAGCGGCAGCGACTTCACCCGCGTCTCCGGATGGGCCACGGCCGCCGTCAGGAGCACGTCCAGGTGCTCCGCCCACCGCGCCGCCGTCGCCGCGTCGAAGAGGTCGGTGTTGTACTCCAGCGTGCCCGTGAAGCCGGAGGCCGCGTCGGTGAGCGACAGCTTCAGGTCGAACTGCGCGCCCGCGCCCTCCTCCTCCAGGATCCGCAGCGACAGCCCCGGCAGGCGCAGCTCCGGCAGCGGATCCTCCTGGAGCGCCAGCATCACCTGGAACAGCGGTGAACGGCTCAGGTCGCGCTGGGGCTGCAACGCGTCCACCAGCTTCTCGAACGGCACCGCCTGATGCGCGTACGCGCCCAGCGTCGTCTCGCGCACCTGCTGGAGCAACTCCCTGAACGACGGGTCGTCACCCAGCCGCGCCCGCAGCACGAGCGTGTTCACGAACAGGCCGATGAGCCCTTCCAGCTCCGCGCGATCCCGCCCCGCGACCGGCGTGCCCACGAGCACGTCGTCCTGTCCCGCATGGCGCGCCAGCAACACCTGCCACGCCGCCAGCAGCACCATGAAGGGCGTCACGCCCTCGCGCCGGGCCAGCGCACGCACGGCCTCCGTCAGCCCGGGAGACAGGTGCACCGGGAGCGTCGCACCGGCAGCGGACTGGACCACCGGACGCGGCCGGTCCGTCGGCAGCGCGAGCACGTGCGGGGCGCCTTCGAGCTTCGCGCGCCACCACGCGAGCTGCGCCTCCAGCGGCTCCCCCTGGAGCCACGCCCGCTGCCACGCCGCATGGTCCGCGGGCTGGAGCGGCAGCGGCGGCAGCGGCGACGCGTGCCCCGACACGAAGGCCTCGTAGAGCGCGGCCACTTCCCGCACCAGCACCAGCATGGAGCCGCCGTCGGAGACGACGTGGTGCATCGTGAGCAGCAGCACGTGGCGCGTGGGCGCGCACTTCAGGAGCGTGAGGCGCAGCAGCGGTCCGCGCGCCAGGTCGAAGGGACGACGCGCCTCCTCCGCCATCAGGCGCCGCACCTCCGGCTCCACGTCTTCCCGCGCGGACAGATCACGCCCCACGAGCGGCACCGGGGACGGCGCGGCCACGACCTGGAACGGCTGCCCTTCCGGCGCCACCAGCGTCGTGCGCAGCGACTCATGCCGCTGCACCAGCGCATCGAACGCGCGCTCCAGCGCGTGCACGTCCAACGCGCCGTCCAGCTCCACCGCCACGGGGATGTGGTACGCGGGATTGCCCGGCTCCAGCTGCTCCAGGAACCACAGGCGCTGCTGCGCGAAGGACGGCACCAGCGCGCCCTCGCGGGGCACCGCATGCAGCGCGGGCGCATGCACCCCGGCCTGCCCCAGACGGAGGGCATCGATGCGCGCCGCCAGGGCCTCCAGCGTGGACGCGTCGAACAGCTCGCGCACGGGCAGCTCGACCTGGAACGCGGCCCGGACCGCGGAGGACAACCGCGTGGCCAGCAGCGAATGGCCGCCGAGCGCGAAGAAGTCGTCGTGCAGCCCCACCGACTCCACGCGCAGCAGCTGGCTCCACAGCCCCGCGAGCAGCACCTCCGTGGGCGTGCCCGGGGCCACGAAGCCGTGCTCCGCGCGCGGTGCCTCTGGTGCTGGCAGCGCGGCACGGTCCACCTTGCCGTTGGGCGTGAGCGGCAGCGCGTCCAGCACCATCACCGTGGACGGCACCATCGACTCCGGCAACAGGCGCCGTGCGTGCTCCCGCAGCGCGGACTCCACCAGCGTCTGTCCGGGCCGGGCGACCACGTAGGCCACCAGCCGCGCATCGCCCGGCACGTCCTCGCGCGCGACGACCACCGAGGCCGCCACGCCCGCGTGCTGCCCCAGGACGGACTCCACCTCGCCCGGCTCGATGCGGAAGCCCCGCACCTTCACCTGGTGATCCACGCGGCCCAGGAACTCCAACGTCCCGTCCGTCCGCCACCGCGCGCGATCTCCCGTGCGGTACAGCCGCGCTCCCGGCGTCCCACCGAATGCATCCGGTACGAAGCGCTCCGCTGTCAGATCCGCGCGCCCCAGGTAGCCGCGCACCACGCCCTCGCCCCCGATGAACAGCTCGCCGGGAACGCCCATGGGCACCGGACGCAGGTGCGCGTCCAACAGGTGCAGGCCCGTGTTGGCCAGCGGCCGTCCCAACGACACCGTTCCGGAGCGCTCCGACTCCACGCGGTGCGTCGAGGACCACACCGTCGTCTCGGTGGGCCCGTACATGTTGAGCAATACTGGAACGCGTGCCCGCAAGCGTGCCGCGAGCGCACCGGGAAGTGCTTCACCGCCCACCAGCAGCTGCCCCAGCCCGCCGAGCGCCTCCAGCGCGCGAGGTTCCTCCGCGAGCGCGCGCGCATACGACGGCGTGCATTGCAGGTGCGTGGCCGCGTGGCGCTCCAGCGTCTGGGCGAGCGCGACGGGCTCCAGGCCCACCGGCGCGAGCACCACCTGGAAGCCGCGCGTCCACGTCCAGAGCAGCTCCAGCACGGAGATGTCGAACGAGATGCTCGTCACCGCGAGCCACGTGCCCGCGCGCGGGGACACGTGCGCATCCATCGCGCGGAAGAAGTTCATCACCGTCCGGTGCGGCACCAGCACGCCCTTGGGACGGCCCGTCGAACCCGACGTGTAGAGCACGTACGCGAGCGTCCCCGCGTCCGTCTGCCGGGGCGCCGCGTCCGGGAAGTCCCCCGCCGGCAGCGCGCCCGCGTCCTGCTCCGCTTCCAGGACGAGCCGCTGTGCCTCCGGCACGGGCAGCACACCGTCCAGGTGGCGCGGTCCCACCAGCACCCGCGCGCCCGAGTCCTGCCACATCTGCGCCAGCCGCTCCGGCGGGTACCCGGGGTCCAGGGGCAGGTAGGCCGCGCCCGCCTCCAGGATGCCCAGCAGCCCCACCGCCAGCTCCACGGAGCGCTCCACGCACAGGCCCACCACGGACTCCGGGCCCACGCCCCGCGCGCGCAGCTCCCTCGCCACGGCCCGCGCCCGCTGCCGCAGCTCGCGGTACGTCAGCCGGGTATCCCCGACGATGAGCGCCACGGCCTCAGGCGTGCGGAGGACCTGCGCCGCGAAGAGCGACGCGAGGGTGGCGTCCGCCGGGAAGTCGGTGACGGGCCCCTGGGCCAGCGTCAGCAGGTGCTTCGCCTCGGCCGCGTCCAGCAGCGGCAGCGCGTCCACCCGGCGCGAAGGATCCGCGACCGCGGCCTGGAGCAGCACGCGCAGGTGTCCGGCCAGCCGGGCCACGGAGTCCGCGTCGAACAGGTCGGTGGCGTACTCCAGCCAGCCCTCCAGGCCCTTCGTGGACTCGGAGAGCGACAGCGTCAGGTCGAACATCGCCGTGCCGGTGTGGACGTCCAAGAGGCGCGACTGGAGGCCCGGCAGCATGGGCGCCCCCACCTGCGCGCCCTGCAGGATGAACATCACCTGGAACAGCGGCGTGTGGCCCCGCTCGCGCGCGGGCTGGAGCGCTTCCACCAGCTTCTCGAAGGGCACGTCCTGGTGCGCGTACGCCCCCAGCGCCGTCTCCCGCACGCGGCCCAGCAGCTGCTGGAACGTGGGCGCGCCGGACAGCCGGGTGCGCATCACCAGCGTGTTGACGAAGAAGCCCACCAGCCCCTGGAACTCCGCGCGATCCCGCCCCGCGATGGCGGTGCCCACGCTGACGTCGTCCTGCCCCGAGTGGCGCGCGAGCACGGCCTGGAAGCCCGCGAGCAGCACCATGAAGGGCGTCACGCCTTCACGCACCGCCAGCGTGCGCACCGAGTCCGTCAACGCCCGGTCCAGCGCCACCGGCAGGCGCTCACCGCGCGCCTCGCGCACGACGGGACGCGGCCGATCCGTGGGCAGCTCCAGCAGCCGGGGCGCTCCCTTGAGCTGCTGCTTCCAGTACGTCAGCCGTGCGTCCAGCGCGGGCCCGGTGAGCCCTTCGCGCTGCCAGTCGGCGTAGTCGGCATAGCGCAGCGGCAGCTCGGGCAGCGACGTCGGCCGGCCCTCGCGCAGCGCCGCGTAGAGCGCGGACACCTCGCGCACCAGCACCGCCATGGACGTGCCGTCCGACACCGCGTGGTGCATCACCAGCACCAGCACGTGCGTGCGCGGCTCCAACGTCAGCAGCGTGGCGCGCACCAGCGGCCCTCGCGCCAGGTCGAACGGACGGCGGGCCTCCTCGTGCGCCCGCAATGACGCGGCGGCCTCCCGCTCCGACTCCGGCAGGGATTCAAACGACACGCGCTCCAACGGCAGCGCCGCATGCGGGGCGACGACCTGGAGCGGCCGTCCATCCTCCGCGCGGAAGGTGGTCCGCAGCGCCTCATGCCGCTCGGCGAGCGCGGCGAGGCTCTCCTCCAGCGCCACCACGTCCAACGCCCCTTCCAGCCGCACCGCCGCGGGGAGGTTGTAGGCCACGTCACCCTGCGCGTACTGATCCAGGAACCACAACCGCGCCTGCGCGAAGGACACCTCGCGGTCGCCCTTCACATCCAGGCGTCGCGGCGCGGTGCGCCCCGGCCCCTGCGCCTCCCGCAGCGCGACCAACTGCCGCGCCAGGGACGCGATGCTCGGTCCCTGGAGCATCACCTCCATGGGCACCGTCAGGCCCGTGCCCGTCGTCACCTCGTGCGCCAGCTCCACCGCCGCCAGCGAGTCCAGGCCGTAGCGCGTCACCGGCGCCTGGAGATCCAACTCCTCCCGGCGCACGCGCAGGTGCCGGGCCACCACGTCGCGCAGCCACGCCTCCAGCGCCTCCGCCGTCTCGGCGCCCGCCTTCGTCACCGGCGCCACGGTGCCCACGGCGGTCGCGGGGGCCTTCGACGCAGGGCTGGAGCCCGGGCCCGAGGGCGGCTCGGGTGACGGCTCGGGCGGGGACTCCTTCCAGGCCATCACCTCCTGCAGCGCGCCGGTGAGGAAGGCGGTGCGGCACGCGTGCCGCTGCACCTTGCCGCTGGACGTCTTGGGCAGGCTCCCGGGCTCGATGAGCACCACCGCGTGCGCCTGCACCTCGTGCAGCTCCGCCAGCCGCTGCCGGATGCTGCCAATGGCCGCGTCCGCCGCCTCGAACTGCTGGCGCAGGCCACCCAGCCGGCGCACGTCGATCTCCTGCACGACGACCGCGCGCTCCTCGCCGCCCACGTCCACCGCGAACACCGCGCCGTTGCCGGGGCGCAGCGCGGGGTGGCCCACCTCCAGCGTCGCCTCCAGGTCCTGGGGGTAGTGGTTGCGACCGCGCAGGATGATCAGGTCCTTGCGCCGCCCGGTGACGTACAGCTCGCCGTCAGGGCGCAGGAAGCCCAGGTCCCCCGTGCGCAGGTAGGGCAGCGAGTCCTCGCGGGTGATGCGCGCCTGGAACGTGTCCTGGGTCGCGTCCTCGCGGCCCCAGTAGCCCCTGGCCACGCTCGGGCCGGACACCCAGATCTCCCCCACCTCACCCGGGGCGCGCCGCTCGCGCGTGTCCGGATCCACGATGGCGATGCGCTGCTCCAGCAGCGTCTGGCCGCAGCCCACCAGCGTCCGGGCGCCGGGCGCGTTCGCGTCCACCTCCTCCGCGCGGTGCCGCTCCAGCGCGCTGCCCGACAACGTCACCGACAGCGGCGGCGCCGACTTCTGGCCTCCGGAGACGATGAGCGTCCCCTCCGCCAGCCCGTAGCAGGGATAGAACGCCTCGCGCCGGAAGCCGCTCGGACCGAACGCCTCCAGGAAGCGCTCCAGCGTCTCCGGCCGGATGGGCTCCGCGCCGCAGAAGGCGACCTCCCAGCGGCTCAAGTCCAACGCCTGCCGCTGCTCCGGCGTGCTCTTGCGCACGCAGAGGTCGAACGCGAAGTTGGGGCCTCCGCTGATGGTGCCGCCAAAGCGGCTCACGGCCTCCAGCCACGCGATGGGCCGCTTGAGGAAGCTCAGGGGCGACATCAGCGCCGCGTGGAAGCCCCCGTAGAGCGGCTCCAGGATGCCGCCGATGAGCCCCATGTCGTGGTACGGCGGCAGCCAGATGATGCCCACGCTGTCCGTCCGCGCCTGGAAGGCGTGGTGGATGAGCTCCAGGTTGTGCAGCAGGTTCCCGTGCGTGAGCATCACGCCCTTGGGCGTGCCCGTGGAGCCGGACGTGTACTGGAGGAACGCCAGCGAGTCCGCCGTCAGCTCCGGCGCCTTCCAGGACACCGCGGCGTCCGCGGGCAGCGCGTCCGTCGCCACCCACTTCACGTCCCGCAGCTCCGGCGCCTGCTCGAAGAGGAACTCCGCCATCGACAGCACGAACGACGTCGTCAACACCACCGTCGCGCGCGCGTCCTGGATGATGGCCCGCAGCCTGGGCAGCGTGCGCTCCAGCCGCGACGGATCCGGCGGATACGCAGGCACCGCCACCGCCCCCGCGGCGAGGCACCCGAAGAAACCCGCCACGTACTCCAGCCCGGGCGGATAGAGCAGCACCACCCGCTCCCCCGGGCCTCCGTGCGCCTGCAACGCGGCGCCAATCGCCCGCGCCCGCTCGCGCAGCCCCGCGAACGTCAGCACCGCCTCCTCGCCGTCCTCCAGGAACGTGAAGAGCCGCGCCTCCGCCCCCTGCCCGGCCCTCGCGTCGAGCAGGTCCAGCAACGTGGCATAGGACGACGCGTGGCTCGCCAAAAGCATGGTGGACTTCCTCGAGATGGCTGGCGGTGCGCGGCCTGAACCGGGGGGGACCGGGCTGCGCACAAGGGCCGGATTGTATCCGCAAACAAACCCAGCGAGAAATGTGACGCCTGCGCTTCTTGCTTTTCTCTGGAAATCTGTATGGGAACCCGGAACAGCCCCGCATTCCCCGGACAGGGCTGTAAAAAAACCCTCCTGTAGCCCCGGAATCTGGGAAGCCCCGGCCCGCACGCCGGGTGTTAGCGCCTTGAAGTCACCCGGAGAATCATCAACATTGGCGGGACGCGAGCGCCTCCGGAGGAAGCCGGATGCCTGCTCCTCCTCAACGGCAGCCCCTGCCCTTCTCCCGCGCGAGCGCCCCATGTACCTGAAGCCCGATGTCGCCATCGAGCCGCTGTTCAACCAGTGGTACGTCTGGTGGTACCTGCTGTCGCCCGCGACGGCGCCCCTCTACGTGTCGCGCCTGCACCTGAAGTTGATGCAGTCGTTCGTCGCGAACCCGGACGTGCACGTCGCCGCGCTCCAGAACCCGGCGCTGATGGGCGGCCCCTTCATCAACCACCCCGTCTCGCGCGTGGGGGACGTGAAGGCGCTGCTCGAGCGCACCACGAAGGACCACGCGGACATGCTGGCCTACACCAAGGCCCTGGCGGACCTGGAGCAGCTGCTCGCCAGCTCCAAGGGTGAGTCCCTGGAGCCGCTCTACGCGAAGGTGCCGGATCAGCTGCGCGGCTACGTGGAGCTGACGTACGACCTGGCCCACCGCGCCAACGCCCGCATCCTGGAGCCCCTGCTCTACCGCAGCAGCCTCTACAAGGAGTCGTCGCAGAGCATTTCGCTGATGCGCGTCACCGGCGACTCGCGCAAGTACGTCTTCAGCACCCCGCGGCTCGAGGGCGACACGCCGCTGTGGCTCCAGGTGCCGTTCCGCCACGAGGGCATCGACGCGCTCTTCCGCATGCGTCACACGTCGGGCAACCCCGGCCAGGTGGCGGAGATGCTGGGCGTGCCGAGCTCCGCGGCGGCCGCGTTCGCGGACCTCTTCACGGAAGAGGCCCCGCGCAAGCCGGAGCCCTACACCGGCCCGGGCGTGCGCGTGCGCTACTTCGGCCACGCGTGCGTGCTGATGGAGACGCGCGAGGTGTCCGTCCTCACCGACCCCGTCATCAGCTACGAGTTCCCCACGGAGCAGACGCGCTTCACGCACGCCGACCTGCCGGAGAAGATTGACTACGTCCTCATCACCCACGGCCACGCCGACCACCTGATGATGGAGACGCTGCTGCAATTGCGTCACCGCATCGGCACCATCGTCGTGCCGCGCGCCAACGCGTTCTCGCTGGCGGATCCGTCGCTGCGCCTGATGCTGGAGAAGACGGGCTTCCGCAACGTGGTGGAGATCGACGACCTGCAGGAGATCCGCATCCCCGGCGGTTCGCTGATGGGCATCCCCTTCATCGGCGAGCACAGCGACCTGAGCGTGCAGGCGAAGACGGCGCACCTCGTGCGCCTGGGCGGCCGCTCCATGCTGATGGCCGCGGACTCCAACGCGCTGGAGCCCCGGATGTACCAGCACCTGACGGAGCTCGTCGGGGACCTGGACGCGCTCTACCTGGGCATGGAGTGCGAGGGCGGCCCGATGAGCTGGATGTACGGCCCGCTGCTCAGCCAGCCCCTGCCGCGCAAGATGGACCAGTCGCGCCGGCTCAACGGCTCCGACTCCGCGCGCGCCACGGAGATCCTCAACCACCTGAAGCCGAAGGAGACCTTCGTCTACGCCATGGGCCAGGAGCCCTGGCTGCGCCACGTCATGGTGCTCCAGTACGACGAAACAGCGCCGCAGATGATCGAGTCGAACAAGTTCATCGAGGTCTGCCGTGGCCGAAACATTCCGGCGTCTCGGCCCTTCCTCCGGATGGAGCGCGTGCTGGAGTAGCAGGTGACCCGGTAGGCCGTCCGCGCACCGGTTATCCGGGAGGGCGGGTTTTGCTATGGATGCGTCCCCATGGCTCCCCGTCCTCCCACGACCCGTCCCGTGCTGCGAGCGGTGTTGAACGCCGCGGTGGCGTTCTTCCTCATGCTGCGCAACCTGGTGGTGTTGGCGTTCGACATCTTCCGCTGGCTGCGGCTGCGCTACGTGTGGCTGAAGCCCCGTCCGACGGACATCTACATCTCCACCGCGCCCAAGGCAGGGACGACGTGGATGCAGCAGATCGTCTACCAGCTGCTCACGCGCGGCCGGGGTGAGTACGAGCACATCCTCCAGGTGGCGCCCATGGTGGACATGGTGGCGCTGCTGCCCCACGGAGAGCGGCTGCTGGACGGGCTGGCGGAGCCGCGCATCCTGAAGACGCACCTGGCCTACTGGGCCCTGCGTGCGCCCAAGAACTGCCGCATCATCTACGTCACGCGCTCCGCCGCGGACAGCCTGCTGTCCCGCTACCACCACAACTGTTTGATGACCGGAACGCAGCTGGACTTCGACGGCTTCTTCCGCCAGCACATGGGCGTCAACGAGTGGGGCAAGCACCTGGCCTCGTGGTGGCCGCACCGCAACGACCCCAACGTGCTGCACCTGCGCTATGCGGACCTCATCGCGGACCGCGAGTCGTGCCTGCGCCGCATTGGCGCCTTCCTGGGCGTCCCCGTGCAGGACGAGGACCTGCCGCTCCTGATGGAGAAGACGAGCTTCGAGCACATGAAGCAGAACGACTTCCGCTTCGACCCGCGGCTGACGCTGTACGAGCCGTTGGCCCCGGGCCGGGGCTTCGTCTTCAAGGGCGGCATGGGCCGCGGCAAGCAGGCCATGAAGCCGGAGCAGCAGGCCCAGCTGGACACACGCGTCAACAGCATGCGCCAGAAGATGGGCATCAGCGACGACGCGCTCTGAAACGCGCGCGCGACGGCTTCAGCGCTTGCGGCGCTGGAGCCTTCGCAGCCCCGCGAGCAGCGCTTCTCCATCCGGTGTGCCCAGGCCGGTGCACGCGTTCCACAGGGCGCCCTCGCTTGCGAACCACGCGCCGTTGCCGCCCTGGGTGATGCGATTGAGGACGGGCGCTCCTTCGCTGATCAGCGCGTAGAGGCGGGGGTGGAGGAAGCCCACGCGCTGGCCCAGGGCCTCGTTGAGGCGGACGATGAGCGCGGCCCACATGGGCGCGGCGGCGCTCGTGCCCGCGGCCACTCCGGACTGACCCTTGAAGTAGATCTGGTAGCCGGTGTGCAGGTCGGCGTTGGCCGCGACGTCGGGCACGCCGCGCCCGGGGGTGCGCGACACCACCTTGAACACGCCGTTCTCCCACGACGTCGTCACGCACTCGGGCACGTTCATGCCCCGCTGGTACAGGGGCAGCGCGTTCATGGTGCTCACCCCGCCGCTGCTCGCGCCGGCTGCTACCGCCGGGCCCCGGGGGCTCATGCACATGGACTCGCCCAGCCGGTTCCACACGCGCTCGTGGTGGATGGTGTCGCCCCTGCCTTCGAGCGTCGTGCCGCCGCAGCCCAGCACCAGCGCGCTCGCGGCGGGGTAGCTCGTCGCCGCCACCGTAATGGCACCCGTAGGTGAGCCGCCCTCGGTGGGCACCTGCGAGCCCAGGTCACCGGAGGCCGCGCACACGGTGATGCCCAGGAGCGCCGCCTCGCGGAAGAGCCGTTCGAAGGCCGCCTCCTCGCCCTTCTGGATGAGCGACCCTTCGTAGAAGGACCAGCTGGTGGTGAGCACCGACGGCCGGTTCACCCGGTCGCTGATGGCCGTGGCGAGGATGCGGTGGTAGTCGTGCAGCGAGTAGTCCCTGGAGCCCGCGTTGTAGACGACGACGCGCGCCTTCGGACACGTCGCGGCCACCAGCTCCACGTCCATGGTGACCTCCGCGTTGGACGCGACGCTGAAGCCCGGCGTGTTGGGCCCCACGTCCACCGGTGCCTCCCGCTTCACGCCCAGCTCCGCGAGGTAGGCCGTCAGGTCCGACGCCTTGTAGCCCCCGGCGAGTTCGATGATGCCCACGCACTGGCCCTCGCCCTGCGTCGCGGGATAGCGATAGAGGCGCGCCACCTCCTCGGGCGTGTACGAGCGCAGGCCCGCCTGCGCCGCCTGCTTCGCGGGCACGGGCAGGGACGCCGCGCTGTGGGTGACGAGCGGGCGCGTGTCCAGGCCGAACACCCACTCCACCACGTCGCGCAGGGAGCGCGGCAGCGAGACGGGCTTCGTGTGGCTGAGGAACGACACCTTGCCGTGCTGGAAGCGCTTCAGGTCCACGCCGAAGGCCTTCTGGAGCGAGGCCGGCTTCCCCGCGAGCCGCACGTGGCCCCGGTCGCGCTGCACGGAGGTGACGCTCAGGTCGTGCGCCTTCGCGAAGCGCTTCACCGTGGCCAGGTCCTTCTTCGACGTGCCGTACTTCTCCTCGAACTCCTCGTGCGTGAGCGGACGGCGCGGTGGCTCCGCGCACAGCGCCTCCACCGTCGGCAGCGGCGCGCCGTGGCGCAGCACCAGGGTGACCTCCACGGTGCCGGTGGGGGTACGGCTGCGGATGGGAGGGCGCGCGGGGATGGGCGAGACACGCTCGCTGTGCAGGAGGGAGATGGGGGCCATGGGTGGCTTTCTACCACGCACGCCCTGGCCGCCTCCCGCGCACCCACGGTCATATCCAGCGCCGCGCGCCCCGGGTAGGCTCGCCCGCCTGCTCATGAACCGAGTCCTCCGCATCAAGCCCCACCTGCGCGTCGAGGTGCTCGATGCGCGACGCGTCTTCCTCGTCGGTGAGCGCTCCCACTTCCTCCTGGAGGGGGCGCTGCACGCGCGCATCGTGCCCCTGCTGGATGGCGAGCGCACCGTGGCCCAGGTCATCAGCGCGCTGGAGGGACAGGCCTCCGCGCCAGAGGTGCTCTACGCGCTGTCGCTCCTGGAGGAGCGCGGCCACGTGGAGGAAGCGGAGGACGTGTTCGACGCGGAGGTCGCCGGGTTCTGGGAGTCGCTGGGCATCGACGCGGCGGTCGCGGCCGGACGGCTGCTGGACACGCCCGTCGCCGTGCGCGCCGTCGCGGGCGAGGACGTCGAGCGGCTGACGGACGCCCTGCGCGACACCGGCCTGGACGTGCGCGAAGAGGCGGACCGCCACGTCCTGCTGGTGGATGACTACCTGTCCCCAGAGGCACGGGAGCTCGCGCGGGCGGCCCGGAGCGCGGGCGTGACGTTCCTGCCGGTGAAGGTCACGGGCTCCGCGTGCCATGCGGGCCCCGTCGTCGTGCCCGGAGAGGGCGCGTGCTGGACGTGCCTCACGGAGGGGCTCTGGGGCAACCGCCCTGTCGAGCAGTACCTGGCGCGCAGGGGCGGACGGACGCACGCGCCCCGGCCGCCGCGCACCGGCCTGCCCACCACGGCGCAGGCGGGGCTGTCGTTCGCGGCGACCCTCGTCGCCCGGTGGGTGGTGGATGGAGACGTGGCGCGGCACGCGCGGCTGTGGACGCTCGACTTCGCCACCTGGAAGCTGGAGTCGCATGCCGTGACGCGCAGGCCGCAGTGTCCCGACTGCGGCGACCCGATGATGCTGGAAGCGCGTGCGCGGCAACCGCTGGTGCTGGCCTCTCGCCCCAAGCGCTTCACGGGGGATGGCGGCCACCGCATCCTCACGCCCGAGGAGACGTGGGAGCGCCACCGTCACCTCGTGAGCCCCGTGACGGGCGTGGTGAGCGACCTGCGCGCGGTGCCGGGGGACGCGCCGCTGGGCCACGTGCAGTCCGCCCTCTTCCGCGTGTGCCCGTGGACGGACGCGCCGGCCTCCGACGACTTCCACCGCGTGGCCAGCGGCAAGGGACGCACCGAGGCCCAGGCCCGCGCGGGCGCGCTGTGCGAGGCCCTGGAGCGCTACAGCGCCGTGTTCCACGGGGACGAGCCGCGCGTCCACGCCACCGCGTCATCACTGGGGCCCAGGGCCATCCACCCGGACGCGCTCCAGCACTTCAGCGCTGCCCAGTTCGGGAACCGGCCCGAGGGCCCGGGCCACCGGGATGCGCGCACCGCCGTGCCCCGGCCCTACGCGGATCAACCGATGGACTGGAGCCCGGCGTGGTCGCTCACGCACGGTGAGCACCGCTCCGTGCCCACGACGTTCGCGTACCTCTTCGCGCCGCCGCCCGCGGACGGGCCCTTCGCCCTCTTCAACTCCAACGGGAACGCGGCCGGCAACTGCGTGGAGGAGGCCATCCTCCAGGGCTTCCTGGAGCTGGTGGAGCGCGATGCGGTGGCGCTCTGGTGGTACAACCGCCTGCGCCGTCCGCGCGTGGACCTGGGCAGCTTCAACGAGCCGTGGTTCGCCTCCGTGGAAGCGCACTACCGGACGCTGGGCCTGCGGCTGTGGGTGCTCGACCTCACGCACGACCTGGGCATCCCGGTGTTCGTCGCGCTCGCGTGGTCTCCGGAGCGCGGCCGGGCCTGGGCCGGCTGCGGCAGCCACTTCGACGCGAAGCTCGCCGTGCAGCGCGCGCTCACGGAGGTGGCCCAGTGCTACGACCCGAAGGACCTGTCACCGTCGCCGTGGGACACCCGCGCGCACGCGGACCCCTCGTGGCTCCTTCCCGACGAGGCGGCCCCTCCACGCGTCCGGCTCGACTTCCCGCGCGTGGAGCACGATGACCTGCGGGACGACGTGATTGCCTGCGTCGAGCGCGCCGCGAGCGTGGGGCTGGAGACGCTGGTGGTGGACCAGGGGCGCCCGGAGGTGGGGCTGTCCGCGGTGAAGGTCATCGTGCCGGGCCTGCGACACTTCTGGCCCCGCCTCGGCCCTGGCCGGCTGTATGACGTGCCGGTGCGGATGGGGTGGTTGGCCGAACCCCTGACGGAAGCCCAGCTCAACCCCGTGCCCTTCTACTTCTGAGCACGCCATGACGCTGACGCCTTCGCCCAAGCCCCGCATCCTGCTCGTCCAGTGCGGCCCGGACCGACGCCACGTCGACCGGGAGACGGAGGATTTCGATCCCGAGCGGGGCCTCGTGAAGCGCGCGACGATGACGCCGCTGGCCTGCGCGACGCTCGCGGCGCTCACGCCCGACACCTTCACCGTGGACATCTGGGATGAGGAGCTGCACGGGCAGCTGCGCGTGGACACGCCCGTGGGCGACTACGACATCGTCGGCGTGTCGGTGATGTACTCCGCGCTCACGTATCAGGCCCGCTTCCTGGGCGGCTTCTTCCGCGACCGGGGCGCCACCGTCGTCGCGGGCGGGCCCGCCGTGTCCGCCGCGCCGGAGGACTACCGCGGCTTCTTCGACGCGCTCTTCGTCAACGAGGCCGAGCGCACCTGGCCGCGCTTCCTTTCGGATTACCTCCAGGGCGAGTACGCGCCCGAGTACCGGCAGATCGACAAGCCCGCCCTGAGCGAGAGCCCGCCGCCGCGCTGGGACGGCATCGCGGCCGACTTCCCGCGCTACGCCTGGGGCTCCGTGCAGACGACGCGCGGCTGCCCGTTCGACTGCTCGTTCTGCGACGTCATCTACCTGTACGGCCGCAAGCAGCGGCACAAGCCGGTGGCCCAGGTGCTGGAGGAGGTCCGGCGCCACGCGGTGCTGGGCGCGGAGGGCGTCTTCTTCGCGGACGACGAGTTCATCGGGGACGCGGGCTACGCGAAGGAGGTGCTCGCGGGGCTGGTGCCCTTGAACCGCGCCCTGCCCCGCCCGCTGCGCTTCTTCACCCAGGTGACGATGAACCTGAGCCGCGACGCGCAGCTGATGGAAGGCATGGCGGACGCCAACTTCTACACCGTCGTGCTCGGCATCGAGTCGTTCGATCCCGCCGCGCTCAAGGAGGCGCAGAAGCACCAGAACGTGCGCGCGGACTTGATGGGCGACCTGCTGCGGATTCAAGCGCACGGCATCGGGCCCCGGGGCAGCTTCATCGTCGGGTTCGACCACGACACGCCCGCCGTCTTCGACTCGCTGCACGCCAACATCCAGCGCTCGCACCTGCCGTGGGTGGTGGTGGCGCCCCTCCAGGCCCCGCGCGGCACGAAGCTGTGGACGCGGCTGCGCGCGGAGGGCCGGCTCGCCACGCCGCGCAAGGCGCTGTCGAGAGATCGGGGCGCCATCTCGCTCAACGTGATGCCCCTGGGGATGACGCGGCCCCAGTTGCTCGAGGGCTTCCGCGATCTGGTGGAGCGGCTGTCCACCTGGGACGCGGCCTGTGAGCGCATCCGGGGCTTCATCTCCGGCATCCAGCGCTTCCCTCGCGTGGAGGAGCCCGCCTGGCCCGAGGCCATCACCGACCGCTTCCTGCGCGAGGCCACCGACGCCTGGGCCCTCACGTCCGCCGAGCGCGCGGTGTTGGGCGACACGCTCGCCGAGGTCCGCCGCACCGCGCCCACGATGCTGCCGCGCGCGGTGTTCTTCCTCGCGCGCAACCAGAACGAGCGCCGGCGTCACGAGCGCCTCTTCACCGACTTCGACGCAGTGCTGGCCGCCGAACGCCTGGGCGACTTCATCCCGGACACGCAGCCCGTCTACGTCCCGGCCACCTTCGCCACGGCGATGCGCGACGTGTTCCCGGACCTGTACGTGCGGCTGAGCCGCGACCTGCCCGACCGCCGCGACGTGCCCGAGGCGTCACGCGACGTGCTGGTGGACTTCGTCTCCCGCTGGGGCGAGGGCTTCCAGGCGCTCCAGCCGCAACACCACGAGTTCCTGCGCGAGTTGTGCGACGCTGCGGTGGCGGCCCGGGGCGGACACCCCGGGGCACTCGCGGCCCTCCAGGCCGACGACGAGCAGGCGCTGCGCACCCAGGCCCGCCGCACGGGCCTGCTGGAAGCGCTGCTCAAGGACGTGCGCGACGAGCTCGCGAGTTGGGGACGGTGAGCGATGCGTGACGGCCTTCACATCTTCGACGCGGACCGACACGTCCTGGAGCCCTTGAGCCTCTGGGCGGAGCACCTGGACCCTGGGCTGCGCAAGCACGCGCCCCGGCCCGGTCGGCTCCGGGACGAACCCCTCCAGGCGCGCCTGGAGCGGCTGGGTCCCCAGGGCCTCCTGCCCGTGCAGCCCCTCCCCGAGGTGGACGGAAAGCCCCTGTGGAACCACATGCCGGAGCGCGCGTGGCTGGAGTTCTCCGCGCGCTCGTACCGGCAGCTGGGCCGCAACGAGCTGCTCCAGCGGCCGGACGTGTACCTGGCGGAGATGGACCGCACGGGCGTGGACGTCGCGGCCCTCTTCCCCACGTACGCGCTGCTCCTGGAGGGCTTCTGGCCGCTGAAGCCCCACGTAGCCACCGCCTTCGCGGCCGTCTACAACACCTGGCTGCATGGCTTCTGCGCACATCAGCCGGAGCGCCTCCGGGGCGTGGGCCTCATCAGCCGGCACGAACCGGAGGCCATGGTGTCGGAGTTGCGCCGGGTGGCGGGCTTCGGTTGGCGCGCGGTGATGGTCCGGCCCAACCCCATTGGCGGCCGGCTCCTCTCCGACGCTGCGTATGAGCCCTTCTGGACCGAGTGCGAAGCCCGCTCCATCGCGGTGGTGCTCCACGGCAGCGGCCACGTCTACGTGCCGTCGGCTGGCGCGGACCGCTTCGACACCCGCTTCGCCAACCACGCCTGCGCCCACCCGATGGAGCTGATGATGGGGCTGCTCGCCCTCCTCCAGGGCGGCGTGCTGGAGCGCCACCCCGCACTGCGCGTGGGCGCGATGGAGGCTGGCTGCGGCTGGCTGCCCTACTGGTCCTGGCGCCTGGACGCGGAGCACCAGGCCGTGGGCGCCGAGGTCTCCGCCACCGTCCGACAGGCTCCATCCGCCTACCTGCGCCGGCACTGCTTCGTGTCAGTAGAACCGGATGAGCCCTACCTGCCCGACATGATGCGACATCTGCCCGAGGACCGGCTGCTCTTCGGCAGCGACTTCCCGCATCTGGACCACGGAGACGATGTCCTGGGTTCCATGCTCTCCTTGCGTGACCTGATACCCGAAAGTCGTCTACGAAAGGTTCTCTGGGAAAACCCGACCCGGTTCTACGGTGCGGAACCGTGAGGCCGCTTGCATGAGATTGTCGCTCGCCGAAGGCGTGGCGTTGCGTTGCTCCGACGCGGACGACGCGCGCTTGGAAGGCCCGGGTCGTTCGTTGCGGCTGGGGCTGCTGGCCCCCGGTGTGCGCGCCGTCTTCGAGTCGCTCGCGGACGGCGGCATCCATGAGTCGGAGGTGCCGGCCGCGGCGGGCACGGACGCGTCACTCGCCTGGTACTGGTTGGATCTCGCGGGTGACGGCGGCCTGCTGTCGTGGACGGTGGAGGAGCGCGGAAATCTGTTGATGACGCTGACGCCGGCCTCGGCGTCCTTCCTGCGCCGCCGCGCGACGTTCGACGCGAACCTGCCGTTGCAGCTGTCCCGCTTCGCGCACACGCGGATGGCGGCGGGGCACGCGGTGCTGGACTGCCCCACCGTGCACGCCACCGCGGCGCTGCATGACCGGCGCGTGGTGTCGCTCCTGTTCGACATGGCCCGCCCCACGCTGCTGGCGCGGCTCAACCAGTTCAACACCGGCATCGAGTCCGCCACGCTCCGGGAGCTCGTGCGGCTGCTGGCGGAGACGGGCATCCTCGTGCCCAACGGCCTGGACGTGCCGGCGTCGGAGGAGACGCTCACGGCGCTGCGGCAGTGGGAGCCGCACGACCTGCTGTTCCACCTGCGCTCGCGTGGCTGGGGCCACCAGACGCGCGCGGGCGCCACCTACCGCTTCCGGGGGGAGCTGCCCAGCCCGCCCGCGCTCAAGCCGGCGACGGCGCAGGAGACGCTGGAGCTGTTCCGTCCGGACATGGCGGCGCTGCGCACCGGGGACCTGTCCTTCACCGAGGTGCTGGAGAACCGGCGCAGCCTGCGGGGCCGCGGGTCCACGCCGCTCAACGTGCGGCAACTGGGCGAGCTGCTCTTCCGCGCCGCGCGCGTGCGCGACGTGCGGGCCACGCGCGATGGCGACATCACGGACCGGCCCTATCCCAGCGCTGGCGCGGCGTACGCGCTGGAGCTGTACCCGCTCGTGGGCGAGTGCCAGGGGCTGGCCTCGGGCGCGTACCACTATGATCCGCTGGGCCACCGGCTGGAGCGGATGAGCGGCCCCACGCCGGAGTTCCACGCGCTGCTGGACGAGGCCCGCGCCCCGGTGGAGCCCTTCGAGCGGCCGGAGGTGCTGATGGTGGTGGCCGCGCGCGTGCCCCGGCTCGCGTGGAAGTACGAGACGCTGGCGTACTCGCTGGTGCTGCAGGACACCGGAGCGCTGGTGCAGACGCTCTACCTGGTGTCCACCGCGCTGGGCTTGCGGCCCTACGCGCTGGGACGCAGCGACCCGGACCTCTTCCAGCGCGTGGCGAGCGTGGACGGCTTCGCGGAGGCGTCCGTGGGTGCCTTCGCGGTGTCCGGGGGAGAGCCGTCGTCCGGCGCTCCCTGAAGGGTCCCGCCCCGGGGCTTCCGGCCCTGGGGCTACGGAATCAAAGCCCTGGGAGCCGCCATCAGCAGCAGGGGCTGCCGCAGCAGTGCGAGCGGTTGTACGTGTCCGTGAGGCTGGACAGCGCGACCGCGTGGTCCGCCACGTTGTCCGGCTTCTTCGGCAGGGCCAGCTCCACGTCGGCGCTGGCGAGCTTCCACTCGGTGGCGGCGGCCGGATCCTTCGCGGTGGAGGGGACGACCTTCAGGTGGATGCCGGCGGGCAGCTCGAAGTCGAACCGCTCCTTGAGCGCCTGACGCGGGTCCTTCTGGAGGGCCTTCTCGAAGGCGGCGTCCTTCCACGACAGGGCGACGGCGCGCATCCAGACCGCGTGCCATTCATTCACCGAGGCCTGGGCCCCCTGGCCCGGTGCGCGCGTCTTGCGCGCCAGCGGGCGGGCCTTCGCGGGCGCGGGTGCGGACTTCGACTCCGGCTTCTTCTTGCTCATGTCAGCTGTCTCCTCCCAGCGCATCCAACAGCGCGCGGGCCTCCACGACGGGCGGCGTTCCCAACCCTTCGGTGAAGGTACTGTAGATCGTCTGGAGCCGCTGCCGGGCTTCTTCCTGCCGGCCCGATGCCTGGAGCACCCGGGCCAGTGCAGTAATCGCCTGCAACTCCGGCATCCGCGCGCCCTGCGCATGCGCCACTTCCGCGGCCTGCCGGAAGCACGCTTCCGCCGACGGGGCAGAGTTCCCATCACGCTGGAGAAGCGCCCGGCCCTTGAGCCGGAGGAGCTTCGCCTCGTGGTAGCCCTCGCCCAGGACCTGCGCGCGCTCCCGGCCGCGCTCCACCGAGCCGAGCGCCGCCTCCACGTGGCCCAGCTCCAGCTCCAGCTCCGCGAGGATGGCGTAGTACGCCGGCTGGTCCATCTCCGTGCCGAACGCCTCGCGCATCGCCACGCCCTGCCGCGTCGCGGCCAGGTTCTTCTCCGCCCAGCCGCGCAGGATGCCCACGTAGGCGGACTGCTCCAAGAGGCCGTAGCGTTGCGACAGCTCCGCGTGCTGAGCAATGAGCCGCTGTGCCTCCGCGCGGTCCCCATGCTCCTGCGCCATCAGCAGCAGGTAGATGAACGACAGGCCGATGCTGGTGCCGTGGTTCAGCTCGCGGCCCCACGCCACCGCGGCCTCGCCGTGCGCCTTCGCCTGGTCCGCGAAGCCCAGCAGCCACAGCGCCCGGCACAGCACCGACTCGCCGCCCACGCGCGTGTCCTGCCCGTAGAGGATGCGGTGCATGCGGTGCGCGACGGGGTCGAACAACGCGATGCACCGCTCCGCGCGCGCCTTCGCCTCGCCCAGCCGGCCTTCCAGCAGCTCGCAGTTGGAGAGGATGGTGAGCGCCACCGCCTCCTGGCCCGCGTCACCGGAGGCCTGCGCCAGCGCCACCAGGCGGTCCAACAGCCCGCGCACCCGGCGCTGATCACCCCCCAGGTGGTAGTAGATGGAGAGGACCCACAGCGTCGGGGCCGCGTACGGGCTCTCCCCCACGGTGAAGAGCAGCTCCAGCGACCGCTCGGCCACGGTGCGCAGGTCCTGCGAGCGCCAGCCCTGGGTGGACATCAGCGCGGGCGCGAGCACCCCGTTGAGGCTCAGCTCCAGCTGCGCGCGCTCCAGCGGCTCCTCGATGGCGTCCAGCCACGACAGGCCCAGCCGCGCGAAGAGGATGGCCTCCAGGTAGGCGGAGCGGATGAGCGCGGCGAGCGCGGCCTTCTGCGCGTAGACGATGGCCTTGCGCTTGAGGTTCGCGCTCGCGTGGTGGTGCGCGAGCAGGTCCGGGCGCTCGTTCACGAGGTCCGGGAAGTGCTCCTCCAGCGCCGCCGCCGTCTTCGCGTGCACCTGCTGCCGGTGCCGCTTGAGCATGGAGTCGTACGCCGCGTCGCGCACCAGCGCGTGCTTGAAGAGGTACGCGGGGCCCTTGGGCCGGCGCTTCCTGTGCAGCAGGCCCGCGCCCACCAGGCGCTCCAGGTCCGCCTCCAGCGCCTCGGGCGTCAGCGGGCTGATGTGGCGAAGCAGATCGTGCGACAGCTCACGCCCCAGCACGGAGGCGATCTGCGCCGTCTCCTTGCTGCGGCCCAGCCGGTCCAACCGGGCGACGAGCAGGTCGCGCAGCGTGCCAGGAACCGTGGAGCCTGCCTTGCCCGCATCCAGCGCGAAGCGGCCCTCGCGCTCCACCAGCGCGCCGGACTCCCGCAGCGTGCGCACCAGCTCTTCGATGAACAGCGGGATGCCGTCCGTGCGCGAGGCGATCTCCTCCAGCGCCTCGGCAGACAGCGGGCCTCCCGCCGCGGCCACGGCCAGCCGCTCCACCTCCGCGCGCGCGAGGGCGCCCAGCTGCACCTGCATCACCGACGACGAAGGCCATGGCGGCTCGAACTCCGGCCGCGCGCTGAACACCGCGAACAGGCGCTGCGACGGCACCTCCGCCACCAGCTCCTTCAAGAGCTCCAGCGTGGACGGGTCCGCCCAGTGCAGGTCCTCCAGCGCCAGCACCACCGGCTGCCGCTCCGCCATCGCGGCGAGGAACGCGAGCAGCGCGTGCCGCGTCAGCTCCCGGTGCTTCAGGGGCGACACGTCCAGCGGGGCCCAGCGCTCCGGCGGCAGCGGCAGCGACAAGAGCGGCGCGAACAGCGGCATCGTCTCCGGAAGGTCGAAGCTGAAGCCGGACAGCAGCGCCTCCAGGCCCTTCAGCCGGCCCTCCGGCGACAGGTCGCGGTTCGGATCCACCAGCCGCGTGAGCAGGTCCACCACCGGGAAGTACGCCTGGCTGGAGCTGTCCGCCATGCAGCGGGCCTCCAGCCACGTGTGCGGCTCCACGCCCAGCTTGTCACCCAGCTCACGCGTGAGGCGCGACTTGCCGATGCCGGGCTCGCCGGTGATGAGCACCGCCTGCCCCTGCCCCACGCGCACCTGCTCCCAGCGCGACAGCAGCAGGTCCAGCTCCCGCGTGCGTCCCACCAGCGAGAGCGCGTCGTCCGCGCCGCTCCACGTCGCGTCCGCGCCCTGGAGCACGAACGTCTCCAGGCCGGGAGGCAGCAGGTCGCTCACGGCCGGAGAGCCGGGCGCCATGGGGAAGTGCTTGCGCACGAGCTGCTGCGTGTCCCCGGTGACGAGGATGCCGCCCGGAGGCGCGGACGTGGAGAGCCGGAACGCCAGCTTCGGCGTGGTGCCCACCACGAAGCCCAGCCCGGACAGCGTTGGGTCGCGCTGCTCGCGCGACACCACGAGTCCCGTGTGCACGCCCACGCGGATCTCCACCCGCGTGCCGCGCTCGGCCTCGATGGCACGGCCGCGGCGCTGCACCTCGGCCACCATGTCCAGCGCGGCCTGGGCGGCGCGGCGGGCGTCGTCCTCCCGCGCGGCCGGGTAGCCGAAGTAGAAGAGGACGATGTCGCCGAGCGCGCTGGCGATGTGGCCGTTGTAGCGCCGGGCGATCTCGATGCAGACCTCCTGCTGGGCGCCCAGCACGTGGTCCAACTCCTCGATGTCCACCGGGCCCGGCGCCGTCGCGGTGGCGGACAGCGTGCAGCACACCACGGTGAGCTGCCGGCGCTCCCCTTCCGCCCACCGCCGTGAGCGCGTGGACAGCGCGTGGGGCGTGCGGCTGCTCAGCTCCACCGTCGCCGTCTCCGCGTTGGGGGCCGCGGGCTGGATGCGCACGGGCGCGGGCCGGCGCGGCAGGTTGGACAGGTCCACCGCCTCCAGCTGGCGCAGCAGCACCTCCGCGGAGACGGTGCGCTGGGACGGGTCCTTCGCGGTGGCCTTCTGCAGCAGCTTGCCCACCGGGTGCGCGGCGATGGCCGCGGGGATGGCCACCAGCTCCGCGGAGAGCTGCTGGAAGATGACCTCCGCGACGGTGGCGCCCTCGTAGACGCGCTTGCCGGTGAGGCACTCCAGGAACACCAGGCCCCAGGCGTACAGGTCCGAGCGCGGCGTGGGCGGCTGGCCTCGGAGCTGCTCCGGCGCCGCGTACGACGGCGTGCCCAGCGATTCATTGGTGGACGTGATGCGCGGCTGCGGCTCCGCGCGCGTCAGCTCATCCGTCACGGAGCCGATGCCGAAGTCCAGCACCAGCGCGTTGCGGCGCGCGCCGGTGGGCACCACCATGATGTTCGCGGGCTTCAAATCGCGGTGCACCACGTTCTGCGCGTGCGCGCACGCCAGCGCGTCCAGCAGCTGGAGCATCAGGTGGCGCACCTCCACCGGATCCAGCACGCCCTCCTCCGCGAGCACCTGCGCCAGGTTCTTGCCTGGGACGAACTCGAAGATGGAGTAGACGGCGCCGCCCGGCGCCCGCCCGGAGTCGATGAGCCGCACGATGTTCGGGTGGTGCATCTGCGCGCACAGCTTCATCTCGCGCTCGAAGCGCGCGCTGCGCCGCTCCACCGACTCCGGCGTCGCGCCCTCCGTCAGCCGCAAGAGCTTCACCGCCACGTTCTGGCCGGTGGTCACCTGCCGGGCCTTGTAGACGAGGCCGAACCCGCCCTCGCCCAGCTCCGACAAGAGTTCGTAGCGGCCCTGGAAGGCCTCCAGCAGGTTGGGATCCATTGGGTTCTTCATTTCGCTCCCCGAGCCTCGAACCGCTGGCGACCCTGCCTGGGCAGGGTGATGACGAACTCCGTGAACTCGCCCGGCACCGTCTCCATGCGGAAGGTGCCCTGGTGACCCTGGACGATGATGTCATGGCTGAGCGACAGCCCCAGCCCCGTCCCCTGCCCCGGCGGCTTCGTCGTGAAGAACGGGTCGAAGATGCGCTGCGCACTGTCGCCCGGAATGCCCGGGCCGTTGTCGCGCAAGCGCACCTCCACGGACTCCTGACGTGCCAGGGTGCGGACCTTGAGCACCGGCACGTACGCCGCCCCCTGCGCCTTCCACTTCTGACGCATGGCGTAGAGCGCGTTGTCCACGACGTTGATGATGACGCGCCCCACGTCCGCGCGGACCAGCTCCACGTGCGGCACGGCGGGGTCGTACTCCGCCTCCAGCCGCACGGGCACGGGCTCACCGCGCACGCCGCCCTGCCCCAGGGCCAGGCTCTCCGCGACGAGCGCGTTCAGGTCCACGGCCTCACGCGGGCCCGGTGAGCGGCGAGCGTGCTGGAGCATGCCCTGGATGAGCCCGTCCGCACGGCGGCCGTGCTCGTTGATCTTCTGCACATTGGTGCGCAGGCAGGCGAGCGCTTCATCCACATCGCGCACGGACTCCGGGCCCAGCCGTTCGCGCTGCGGCTCCAGCACGCTGGCCAGGTCCTCCGTGAGGCCCACCGACAGGCCGGCGAAGTTGCTGATGAAGTTGAGCGGGTTTCGCAGCTCGTGCGCCATGCCGCCCACCATCGACGCGAGCGAGGCCAGCTTCGCGTCCATGATGAGCTGCATGCGCTGCACCGTCTCCTCCTCGATGCGGCGGTAGAGCCGGGCGTTCTCCAGCGCGAGCGCCGCCTGCCCCGCGAACGCGACGAGGAAGTCCAGGTCGTCCTCGGAGAAGCGGTTGGGCGTGGAGACGTTGTCCACGTACAGCACGCCCATGACCTCATCCCGCGGCTTGAGCGGCACGCACATGGAGGCGCGGATGGAGCTGAAGATGATGGACTGGGCCGCGTCCAGCCGCGGGTCGTTCACCGCGTCGGAGAAGAGGGCCGCCACGCTGCGGCGCAGGACGTAGTCCACGATGTTCTGGCTGAAGATGGGCCCGCGCACGGCCGTGCCCTCCGCCGTCTTGGACACGCGCGGCTCCAGCTTCCCCGTCTGCTCGTCCAGCAGCAGGATGACGCCCCGGTCCACGTGGAGGATTTGAAACGCGAGGTCCAACACCTTGCCCAGCAGCGTGTCGAAGTCGTCCGTGACGGACAGCAGCTTCGCGACCTCCTGGAGGATGCGCAGCCGCTCCCTCGCGCGCGTCGCCGTGCTGACGGACTCGGACACGGACGGCTCGGGCCCAGTTCCCGGGCCCGACACCGCCTGCACCAGCGTCTTCAGCGGCACCCGGGTGAGCGCGCGCGTGAGCTGGGGGCGGGGCTCGGCAGCGGTCCCGGACGGCGCTCCCGGCAGGCCCGGCGCCACCGCGGGCGGGGCCTCGTGGGTGAGGAGGAAGACCAGCTCCCCCAGGGTCAGCGTGTCGCCGGGGCGCAGCTCCTTGCGGCGGATCTGCACGCCGTTGACGAAGGTGCCGTTCTTGCTCTGCAGGTCGGTGACGAAGAAGCGCCCGTCGGAGGACTCGATGCGGGCGTGCTGGCGCGACAGGCTGCGGTGCGGGATGCAGATGGACTGGTCGTCGGCACGCCCGATGGTGAGCGGCGCGTCCCCCAGCGGATAGGACAGCTCGTCCGTCTGGCCTGGGTTGTAGACGAGCATCGGCACGGCGGACCCCCTCGGAGGGGGTAGCCTAGCCGAAAGAGGCCCGGCGCCGGAGCACCGACCCGTCCAGCGCCGCCAACGAGGGCCTGCCCGCCAGCGCGAGCGCCAGCTCCAGCTCCTCGCGCAGGAGCGACAACAGGTGGCCCACGCCCTCCTCGCCGCCCGCCGCGAGCCCCCAGTACACCGGGCGCCCCACCATCACCGCCTTCGCGCCCAGCGCCAGCGCCTTGAGCACGTCCGTGCCCCGGCGGATGCCGCCGTCCACCAGCACCTCGCACCGGCCGCGCACCGCCGCCACCACCTCCGGCAGGGCCTCCAGCGGAGGAAGGGCCCCGTCCAGCTGACGGCCGCCGTGGTTGGACACCACCAGCCCGTCCACGCCCGCCGCCACCGCGCGCTCCGCGTCCTCCGCCGTCAGCACGCCCTTGAGGAGCACCGGCAGCTTCGACACCGAGCGCACCCACGCCACCGCCTCCCACGTCAGCGCGGTGTCGAAGTCCCGCGACGCATGGGCCGCGATGCCCGACTCGCCCGGCGCGCGGGTGGCCAGGGCCTGGCTCACATCCAGCTCGAAGTTGGCCGCGCGCACATGGGCCGGCAGGCCGAAGCCGCTGCGCATGTCCCGCATCCGGCGGCCCAGCCGGGGCGTGTCCACCGTGAGCACCAGCGCGCGGTAGCCCGCGGCCTCCGCGCGGCGGATGAGCGCCGTCGTCACCGCGCGGTCGCGGAAGCAATACACCTGGAACCAGAGCGGCCCTGACGCGGCACGGGCCACGTCCTCCAGCGTGCGGCTGGCCATGGTGCTCACGGTCATCAGCCCGCCCAGCGACCCGGCCGCGCGCGCGGTCGCCACCTCTCCGTCCGGATGCGCGAGGCACTGGTACGCCATGGGCGCCACCACCAGCGGGTGCGAAAGCGTCGTGCCCAGCAGGCTCACGGAGGTGTCGCAGCGGGACACGTCCACCAGCACGTTGGGCCGCAGCCACCACGCGTCAAAGGCCTTGCGGCTGTCGCGCAGCGACGACTCGTCGTCACTGCCGCCGTACACGTAGTCGAAGACGTCCGCGGGCAACTTCGCGCGGGCCTGCTGCTCGTACTCGTCCAGGCACAGGGGACGCATGGGCCGTCAGCTTCGCGCGAGGACGCGGCCCAGCCGGGACACGGCCTCTTCGATGACGGCGGGCTCGGCGTGGGAGAAGTTGAGGCGCAGGCCGTGCGACGCGGTCCGTCCACCCGCCACGGAGAAGGCCTGCCCGGGAAGGAAGGCCACCTGGACCTCCTCCAGCGCGCGGCCGAGCAGCACCGTGGTGTCCACGCGGTCGGGGAACTCCACCCAGACGAACATGCCGCACGCGGGCTTCGTCCACCGGGCGCCATGCGGAGCGAGGTGGCGCTCCAGCGCGGCGAGCAACGTGTCGCGGCGCTCGCGGTAGCCCGCGCGCAATTGCTCCAGGTGCGCCGGCAGCCCGCCGGACTCCAGGAACGCCAGCACCACGCGCTGGGCGAACGTCGTGGTGTCGATGTCGCTCGCTTCCTTCACCGTGGCGAGCCGGCCGACCATCGCCTCCGGCACCACCACCCAGCCCACGCGCAGCGCGGGCGCCAGCACCTTGGAGAAGGAGCCGACGTAGTACACCCACCGGTCCTCCAGCCCGCGCAGCGCCGGCAGCGTCTGGGGCTCGTACTGGAGCAGCCCGTACGCGTCGTCCTCGATGATGGGCAGCTGGTGTTCGCGCGCCAGGGCCACCAGCCGCTGACGCGACTCCAGCGGCATGCTCACGCCCAGCGGGTTGTGGCCGTCGCTCATCGTGTACAGGAGCGCGGGGCGCTCACCGCGCTCCAGCAGCACCCGCACCGCGTCCACGTCGATGCCCGTCTCCGGGTGCGCGGGCACGGTGAGCCGCTTCGGCTGGAACGGATCCAACACCTGCTGGAAGCCCGAATAGACGCGGTCCTCCACCAGCACCGTGCCGCCGGGATCCAACAGCAGCCGCGTGAGCAGGCTCATCCCCTGCTGACCGCCCGCGGTGAGGAACACCTGCTCCGGCACGCACGTGACACCGCGCCGGGCCATCAGCGCCACCACCTGCCGGCGCAGCGGCTCCAGCGTGGGCCGGTACTGGAGCGCCAGCGGCTCCTCCGCCATCACCTTCGCGGCGGCCGCCGCGAGCCCCGCGGACGGGAACAGCGACGGCGCGGGGAGCCCCAGCGCCAGCGACAGGATGCCCGGCCGGTGGATGCGCTGGAGCATGTCCTGGATGGCGGACGGCTTCAGCTCCCGGGCCCACGCCGCGAGCGGCAGGGACACGGCCTCGCCCGTGGCCGCGCTCACGCCTGGACCCGCGCGTAGTCCCGCTCCACCGCCTCGAACAGCGCGCGGATGTTGGCCCCTCCGAAGCCACGCGCCTCCTGGCGCTGGATGGCCTCGAAGAACAGCGTCTGACGGGAGTGCACCGAGCGGGTGAACGTCTGCAACAGCGTCCCCCACTCGTCGCGGTCCACCAGGATGCCCAGCTCGCGCAGCGGGCCCATGTCGAAGGACAGCGCGCCCAGCCGCGACTCCAGCCGCTCGTAGTACCGCGCCGGGATCTGCAGGAACGGCAGGTGACGCTGCAACTGGCGCACGCACCCGACGATGTCCGTCGTCAGCATCGCCAGGTGCTGCACGCCCGGGCCACCGTGGCGGCGGAGGAACTCGCCAATCTGGCCGGGGTTCTCCCGCGACAGCGGCTCCTGCAGCGGCAGGACGATGCGCGACGACGGGCTCTGCACCACCTTGGAGTTCATCCCGCTGGCGTCCGTGTGGACGACCTCCTGGTGGGACTGATGGAAGCCGAAGACGTGCTGGTAGAAGCGCACCGTCTCATCCAGCGTGCCCGGCTCCAGACAGATGGCCAGGTGGTCCAACCCGGTGAACAGCGCCGCGTCCAGCGTCACGGGCGCCTCGCACGCCACCAGCCCCGGCGGCAGGAAGGTCCCGGGCGCCGCGTCGCTCTGGATGAGCGAGTGCACCACGTCCCCCATCGCCGCCACGGTGGCCTGGAGCATGCGCCGGCCCGCGCCGTCCTTCCCCGTCACCGGCTCACGCAAGGGCTGGGCCCCGCGCTGCGTGACATGGCCGAACGCCGCCAGCGCGTCCTTCGTGCGCAGCGCGATGTCCCGGACGCCGTCGCCATGCCGCTCGACGAACACCGAGGCCGCGTCGTCCGCCGTCAGCCCCTGCGTCAGCAAGAGCCGCAGCGTCCCCTGCCGCAGCAGGACCGAGCGCCGCCCCACCAGCCCCGTCTCCGGACCGCCCTCCGCCATGCGCGTGAAGCCCAGGCTGTCCGTGTAGAAACCGGAGGCAGCCGCAGCGTCGCCGACGCAGAGCTCAACGTACTCGATATCATCGAAATACATGAATGGAGGTCCTGTCCCGGTGATTTCTGATTGGCGCGGAGGATAGACGATCCAGGCGACAGCAGCGCCTGCTTTCTCGACCGTCCAAAACAGCTGGATATTCGCGGTACGTACCCTCTACGCGGCGCTCGCCGCGGAGGCAAGCAGGCCCCTGTCCCTCAGTGTGTCGAGGATGCGCTCGAGCCCCGCTTCCACTGTCTCTGAATCAGAACGAACAATGATTTCAGGTGTTTCAGGCGGCTCATAGGGATCCGACACCCCCGTGAAGTGGGGGATCTCCCCCGCCAGGGCCTTCTTGTAGAGCCCCTTCACATCCCGGGCGACGAGGGCCTCCAGGCTTGCCTGGACGTACACCTCCAGGAACGGGATGCCGGCCTGGGTGGCCAAAGCCCGCACCTCGTCCCGCGAACTCTTGTACGGGGAGATGGCGGCGGTGATGACGCCCACCTCGTGCTTCGCGAGCACCCGGGCCACGTAGCCGATGCGGCGGACGTTCTCCTCGCGGTCCGCGCGGGTGAAGCCCAGGCCGCGGGACAGGTACGTGCGCACCTCGTCCCCGTCGAGCAGCTCCACGCGCTGCACGGGCGCGAGCTGCCGCACCACCGCGGTGGACAGCGTGCTCTTGCCCGCGCCGGACATGCCGGTGAACCAGAGGATGAAGCCCGGACGCGGATGCATCGTCGTTCTACCTCTCCACGGCCGGGCCGTTGATCATCCCGGCGCCCACGGTGGCGTTGGTGCCTTCGTCAATGAGGATGAAGCTGCCGGTGCTGCGGTTGCGGCGGTACTCGTCGAAGAAGAGCGGCACCGTCGTGCGCAGCGTCACGCGGCCCACCTCGTTGAGCTTCAGGCCGGTGCTCTCTTCGTCGCGGTGCAGCGTGTTGACGTCCAGCCGGTAGTGCAGCTGCTTCACCATCGCGCGCGCCATGCGGGTGGTGTGTTTGATGGCCAGCCGCGCCCCGGTGTTGAGCACCGTCTGGTCCGACAGCCAGCACACCATCGCGTCCAGGTCCTGGCTCGCGGTGGGTGGGTTGCCCGGCCGGCACAACATGTCGCCGCGGCTGATGTCCAGCTCCTCCTCCAGCGACACGTTCACCGACATGGGCGGGAACGCCTCCGTCACCGCCTTGCCCGCCAGCTCCAGCGACTTGATGCGCGTGGTGAAGCCGGACGGCATCACCATCACCTCGTCGCCCGGCCGCATCACGCCGCCCAATACCTGACCGGAGTACGCGCGGTAGTCGTGGAACTTCTTCGCGGACGCGGGCCGGATGACGCCCTGCACGGGGAAGCGCAGGTGGATGAGGTCGCGGTCGGACGCGATGTGCACGTTCTCCAGGTGGTGCAGGAGCGTGGGGCCCTGGTACCAGGGCATCTTCTCCGAGCGCGTCACCACGTTGTCCCCGCCCAGCGCGGAGATGGGGATGAACGACAGGTCCGACACGTCCAGCTTCATGGAGAACTGGCGGAACTCCTCGCGGATGCGCTCGAAGACGCCCGCGTCGTAGTCCACCAGGTCCATCTTGTTCACGCACAGCACCAGGTGCGGCACGCGCAGCAGTGACGCGATGAACGCGTGCCGCCGTGTCTGCTCCAGCACGCCCTTGCGCGCGTCCACCAGGATGAGCGCCAGGTCCGCCGTGGACGCGCCCGTCACCATGTTGCGCGTGTACTGCAGGTGCCCCGGCGTGTCCGCGATGATGAACTTGCGCTTCACCGTGGAGAAGTAGCGGTACGCCACGTCAATGGTGATGCCCTGCTCGCGCTCGGCCTTGAGCCCGTCCAAGAGCAGCGCCAGGTTGACGTACTCGTCGCCGCGCGCGTGGCTGGTGCGCTCCACGGCGGCGAGCTGGTCCTCGAGGATGGACTTCGTGTCGAACAGCAGCCGCCCGATGAGGGTGCTCTTGCCGTCATCCACGGAGCCCGCGGTCGCGAATCTCAGCAGTTCCACTAGAAGTATCCCTCGCGCTTGCGGTCTTCCATCGCCGTATCACTGAACTTGTCGTCGGTGCGGCTGGCCCCGCGCTCGGTGACGCGCGACGCGGTCACCTCCGCGATGACCTGCTCCACCGTCGCCGCGGTGGACTCCACGCACGCGGTGCACGTCATGTCGCCCACGGTGCGGAAGCGGACCGTCTGCGTCGTCACCTGCTCGCCGGGCATCGTCTGCAGGTACGGCGACCACGCCATCAACATCCCGTCGCGGCGGAACACCTCGCGCCGGTGCGTGTAGTAGATGGACGGCAGCGCCACGTTCTCCCGGCCGATGTACTGCCAGATGTCCAGCTCGGTCCAGTTGGAGAGCGGGAAGACGCGCAGGTGCTCACCCCGGCGGTGGCGGCCGTTGTACAGGCCCCACAGCTCCGGCCGCTGGTTCTTCGGATCCCACTGGCCGAACTCGTCGCGGAAGGAATACACGCGCTCCTTCGCGCGGGCCTTCTCCTCGTCGCGCCGCGCGCCACCGAAGACGGCGTTGAAGCCGTTCTTCTCGATGGCCTCCAAGAGCGGCTGCGTCTGCAGGCGGTTGCGCGACGCGCGCGGGCCCTTCTCCTCCGTGACGCGCCCCGCGTCGATGGCCTCCTGCACGGACGCGACGATGAGCCGCGCCCCCAGCTCCGCCACGCGCTGGTCGCGATACTGGATGACCTCCGGGAAGTTGTGCCCCGTGTCCACGTGCATCAGTGGAAACGGCAGCGGCGCCGGCCAGAAGGCCTTCACCGCCAGGTGCAACATCACCGCGGAGTCCTTGCCACCGGAGAAGAGCAGCACGGGCCGGTCCAGCTCCGCCGCGACTTCCCGGATGATGAAGATGGACTCGGCTTCCAGGGCCTCAAGATGTGAAAGCTCGTAGCTCACGGGCAAGCAAGGTAGCACAACCGGCTTTCCACCCAACCGTGGCCATGAAAGTTTTCCGGGTGCCGCGCGGTGAGACACACCGGATGCGACATGCGGGAGCGGGCCATGAAACACACCCACCCCACCCGTCAGGATGGCTGTCTCTCCGGGATGCTCCCAGAAGCTCGGAGATGCTCCGAGCTGCTCGGAGTGCTCCACGAGTGGAGGCGTTGGCCTCACCCTGCGTGCGGGAAGGCATTCCGTGGGCGCGGCGCATGGTATAGACGGCCGCCCCATGCGAAGCGCGACCACCCCGACGCCCCCTGTCCCTGATCGCTGGTTTCCCTCCCGCAAGCCGCTGCCGGAGCCGCGGCTGCGCCTGTTCTGCCTGCCATTCGCCGGCGGGAGCGCGGCCATCTACACGCCCTGGGCGAATGCGCTCCCCGCGGGCGTGGAGCTGTGCGCGGTGCAGCTGCCCGGCCGGGAGCGGCGCCTCATGGAGCCCGCCTACAAGTCGCTGCCGGCGCTGCTGGACGTGCTGATGCCGGTGCTGACGCCGCTGATGGACCGGCCCTTCGCCATCTTCGGCTACAGCATGGGGGCGCGCATCAGCCTGGAGATCTGCCGCAGGCTGCGCAGCATGGGGGGACCCCGACCGCTGGGCCTCATCGCGGCCGCGGCGCCGCCGCCGTCGCACAACGAGCGGGAGCCCATCCACCAGCTGGATGATCCGGGCTTCATCGCGAAGCTGCGCGATTACGACGGCACGCCCGAGGAGGTCCTCCAGCACAAGGAGCTGCTGGAGCTCATCCTCCCCACGCTGCGCGCGGACTTCGCCCTGGCCTGGTCGGAGAATGGCGAGGACGCGGCGCCCCTGGACATCCCGCTGTCCGTGTACGGCGGCAAGGCGGACAAGCACGTGGGCATGGACCGCATGGAGCACTGGCGCTCGCAGTCCAACGCGGAGGTGCGCATCCGCGAGTTCGAGGGAGGCCACTTCTTCATCCGCACCCACGGGCCGCCGGTGCTGGCCGCGGTGCGCGAGGACCTGACGCGCTGGATGGCCCCCGTCCGCTAGACGGTCACGATGAGCGGCGGAGCGTCCCCGTCGAGCGGCACGGTGTGCTGCCAGCGCACGGTGAGGGGCCCGCCCCGGGGCCGGCGGAAGGCCACCGCCGCCTGGTGGCGCTCGGACGGCTGGTGCTGCACGAACTGCCACACGTCCGGCACGTCCCCCATCCGGGGGTCGAAGGTGATGCGGGGCATCTGGCCCGGCACCAGGTCGAACGCGAACTGATCCAACGGCAGGGACAGGCCCGCGCCGCGCGCCTTGATGTAGGCCTCCTTCAGGGTCCAGTACTCGAAGAAGCGCGCCTGCTGGCGCTCCTTCGGCAGCGCGCGCAGGGCCTGCACCTCCGAGCGGGCGAAGTAGTGGTCCGCGATCTCCACCGTCTCCCCGGACCGCTGCGCGTCCTCGATGTCCGCGCCCAGGTCCACGTCCCGGCCCACCGCGACCAGGGCCATGCCGTCCGTGTGGCTCAGGTTGAAGCGCAGCCACTGCCCCTCCGGGCCGACGATGGCGGGGCGTCCGTACTCGTTCGGGACGAAGCGCCACGCCTCCGGCGCGACGGGCGCGTAGCGCGACAGGGCCAGCCGCACCAGCGCGTGGGACACGAGGTACTGGTGCCGGTGGCGCTCGAAGTGGAAGCGCCGCTGCCGCTCGCGCTCACCGGCGTCCAGCAGGGGCAGGTAGGCCGCCACCAGCCGAGGGTCGACGATGCGCTCGGGCTCGACGAGCCACACGTGGACCTCGTCGGGTGGCAGGGCCAGGGGCACGAAGGGGGAGGACGCGATCATGCGGCGAAGGGAAGCAGGATCCGCCACCCATGTCACGGGGGCTGGCCGCTCCCAGGTGGGGCCGCGTAGGCTTCGCGGTCCGCGGGCCCACGCCGGGCGCGCCCTCCGGGTGAACCGACATGGACCTGTCCATCGCGACGACGAAGCTCCAGGCGCTGCGCGGGGACATGACCGGCCACACGAACCGGGACGACGAGCGCCGCATCCTGGACCTCTTGAAGGGCGCCACGGGCGAGGAGCTGAACTTCCTCTTGTCCAACGTGGACCTGGTGCGCCTGCTGTCGGACGTGGACGACCGGCCGGTGGGCCCCGACCACCACACGGAGCTGCTGGACCTCCTGTGCACGCACCGGGCCCCGGAGCTGTCCCTGCCGGTGCGCGCGTCGCTGGCCACCGCGCTCCAGAAGGGCGCCACGCACTCCCAGGCCGAGCGGCGGCTGCGCGACCTGTTCCTCGCGCTCAAGGGCCGGGAGCTGACCGCGTTCAAGAACCTGCTCGACGCGGGCGGCGACTACCACGACCTGCAACACCTGCTCTTCGACGACGTGGATGACCTGACCGTGCGCACGGAGCTGCTCACCCACTTCCAGCGCGAGGCGGAGGCGGTGCCCAGCGGCGAGAACAAGATCCTCAGTGACATCGACGACACGTTCTTCGCCAACTGGGTGGACCCGCGCTACCCGAAGAAGACGGTGTACCCGGGCGTGCTCACGTTCTACCAGGAGCTGGACCGGGGGCCGGGCCTCATCCCGGGCCGCGCGGGCGACCTCACGTTCGTGAGCGCACGGCCGCAGGATCCGCTGGGCCTCATCGAGAACGCCACGCTGGAGTCGCTGCGCGAGCGCGGCGTCCCGCTGGCGGTGATGCTGTCCGGCAGCTTCATCTACCTGGTGGGCAACACGCGCATCGCGCAGAAGAAGTTCGACAACTTCGAGCGCTACGCCCGCCTCTTCCCCGAGTATGGCTTTGTCTTCGTGGGCGACAGCGGCCAGGGCGACGTGGAGTTCGGCGCGAAGATGCGCGCGGCCCAACCGCAGGCGGTGCGCGCCGTGTTCATCCACGACGTGGTGGCGACGCCGGAGCCGAAGCGCGAGGAGTGGCGCGCGCAGCACGTCTTCTTCTTCGACACCTACGTCGGCGCGGCGGTGGAGGCATTCCACGCGGGCGTCCTCTGCCGTGACGGCGTGGACCGCATCGCCGCCGCCGCGGTGGAATCCCTGGCGGCCATCGCCTTCACCTCCCCCGCCCAAAGACAGGCGCGCGAGGCGGAGCTGGCGCGCGACCTGTCCCGGGTGCAGGCCCTTCCCCGCGCAATGCCTGCCTGAATATCGACCGGGGTGCGGCGTCCTGACGCGCGCCCCGGAACACTTCCTCCGGGAACCGAAAGAAGCCCATCGCCATGTCCCGCATGCTTGCCCTGACGTCCGCCGCCGCCCTCTCCCTCTTCTGCGCTGCCTGTAACGGAGGCGACGAGGACGACGACAACACGCCCCAGGAGCAGCTCAAGGACACGCGCGCCAACGTCACGGGCACCCACCCCGTCCAGATGAGCATGCGCATCCCGGGCATCCCCGAGGAGCCCGAACCCTTCCCGACCTCGTTCACCCTCACCCAGGACCCGGCGTCCCAGGACGGCCTGCGCATCTCCTTCCTGTTCTACGACTGCGACCTGACCGGGACGATGACGGGCGAGTCCACCTTCAAGGTGAACCCCGGCACCTGCCTCCTCGCCCTTCCCATCGAAGACGAGGAGGGCTGCGCCGTCACGCTCGCCTTCACCGGGGGCAGCGGCGGACGGGACTCCGCGCAGGCCAAGATCCACGCGACCTTCACGGGCCTCTACACCCTGGCGTGCGAAAGCGAAGGCCCGGGCACGCCCATCACCACGCCCGTCACCGTGGAAGTCGTAGGCACCTGAAACACCGCCCCCCTCCCATGAGAGGGATTGCGCCGCGCGGCAGGTTCTTCAAATGCCATCGGCTCCGGCGGGCGCGGCGTGGGCGCGGCGTGGGCGCGGTGGGGCTGGGCTGGGAGTACGTGGGCTCCGCGCCCCCCAAGTCCTTCAGCGAGCTGTACGACCTCGCGTTGATGCCGACCCCCTGACAGGGCACTGCCCCCCGGTCCCGAGCAGTTGGCGCGACGTGGGGGGCACCCCCACCTTCCGGACGCTTCACACGGGTGGAGCGTCCGGTGGGGTCGGGGTCGTGGGCGTCAGGG